>DATKDA010000042.1:0-7895 GCA_035512935.1 Pyrinomonadaceae bacterium
GACCGTCCACGATCAAAAAGTTCCGGTGGAATTGGAAAGGATCGTTGGCAAAGCTCTGGCTAAGGACCGCGAAGAGCGCTACCAAACTGCGAGGGATTTGCTTATTGACCTGCGACAGTTGAGGAAGCAGATAGAAGTCCAAAGTGAAATCGAACGAACGGCTTCCACACAGGGACCGGACAGTCCGCCGACTCAAAGCGTCGGGGCGTATACAACCCAGGGGATACGAAGAACCAAAACTGGGTTGGTTGTTGCAGCCTCTGTTCTATTAATCACGACAGTTGCCCTGAGCGCCTGGTATTTAACCAGGCAGCCAACTTCGGCCGCGGTTAATTCAATCGCTGTCTTGCCGTTCGTTAACGCCAGCGGAGATCCCGATGTCGAATACTTGTCGGACGGAATTACAGAATCGCTGATTAGCAGTCTCTCACAACTACCCGAACTCAAAGTTAAAGCCCGCACCTCCGTGTTTCGTTACAAGGGTCAGGAGATCTTTCCTCAGAAAATTGCCCAGGAGCTTAACGTGCAAGCGATTGTGATCGGTCGCGTGGTCCAGCGTGGCAATGATGTAACTTTGCACATTGAGCTGGTGGAGGCCGCGACCGAGAACATCCTCTGGAAGACCGATTATAACCGTCAGATGACGAATCTCGTTTCCTTGCAAAACGAGATTGCTCGGGATGTATCAGATAAGTTGCGGGTACGATTGTCGGGCTCAGACGTGAGAAAGTTAGCCAGGAACTACCCGGGAAACGCCGAGGCCTACCAGCTTTATCTTAAAGGTCGTTATCACGTTCTCAAGTTGACACCGGCAGAAACGCAAAGAGGCATCTCATACTTGCAACAGGCTATTCAGATTGATCCGAATTACGCCCTCGCTTACATCGGCCTTTCGGAGGCTTACCGTTCGCTAGCGCTCGCGGGCGAAATGATTCCAACCGAGTTTCTCCCAAAAGCAAAAACAGCGGCCCTAAAAGCCATTGAGTTAGACAACGCGCTCTCCGAGGGTCACACAGCCCTCGGAGTCACCATGTTTTGGTACGACTGGGACTGGCAAGGAGCCGAGAACCAGTATAAACAGGCTCTCGATCTCAATCCGAACAGCGCGGACGCTCATCTGTTCTATGCGCATTTACTCTCCAATACGGGCCGCCATGAGGAAGCCCTTACCGAAATTCAAGGGGCCAGGGAACTGGATCCGCTTTCTCCGTTCGTCAACTCAGTCGAAGGGCAATTCCTTTTACACGCGGGGCGAATTGATGAAGCGTTAGCCAGATTGCAGCAAACCTTCGCACTCGCCCCTGACTTTTGGTTTCCCCATATATTTGCGGCAAGCGCTTATATCGAGAAAGGAATGTACTCGGAAGCAATTTTCTCAGCACGCAGGGCGACCGAGCTTTCAGGCAGACAAACCTTATCAACAGCCTTGACAGGGTATGCGTTGGCTAAGTTATACAAGCGTGATGAGGCGCGGGCCGTTCTTGAAGAACTGCTGCAACTGTCCAAAGAGCGTTTCGTCCCGCCTTATCACATCGCGCTTGTTTATAACGCTCTGGGCGAACAAGATGAGGCATTTGCCTGGTTGGAAAAGGGTTACCAACAGCGGGACCCGAAAATGGCTTTTCTGCTAGTAGACCGTAGGTTGAAGAACTTACGTGAGGACCCGCGCTTTCAGGATTTGCTGCGACGCGTTGGATTTGTGTCGTGAAAGAAAATCTAGGCCGCCCTCGTCTCCGGCTCTCCCGTCAAAATGAGCAGGAGTTCTGAAGTGCGGGGCGGCTCAGAAGAATAGTCCCTCTAACTTGCGCTGCTGGCCTGAGAGGCGGGTCGATAGGCATCCAACGCCTTTGCCGTATCAAAATACTCCTGGAACTGCGCGATGCGGCCTTCGTTTATCGTGAAGATGTGGACCAGGTCAGTCTCGGCAGTGCGTCCAGTAGCTTTCACTCGACCGCGGTATTTGATCAGCACGACGACTTTGTCACCTTGGGCGATATATTCCTGGGGTTCAAACAACTCGACATCTTCAGAATCGCTGAGGTCGGAGAAGAACTGAGCTACCTCGTTGCGACCACGGCGATTTCCGGCAGCAGGCATGATGTCGGGTGGTCCGGGAGTCACCCACGCTACATCATCAGTTAGCGTGTCCAGCAGATGTTGAATGTCACCTTTTTTGAATGAGTCATATGCGTCCTTTACGATGCCGACGTTCTCTTGTTCAGACATATTCATACTCCTTTTTTGGGAAGAATGTGTTTTGTAAGGGTAAAAGGTTTTCTACGCTAAATCGAAAGGAGAGTCAAACTTCGCCATGCAATCCAGGTGGGTTTCGGGTAATTTGTTCTGTTTTAGGATATTTTCCAACTGTCCAGAGACAAGTTGGAATGGAAAAGCAATGTCCCGGCACTCAATCTGCGATGCAGGCGTTCATGCATGGCGCACTATTGCCTCGCGGGTTGAATGCCGGACTGGCCGGTTGGTTGAAGCGCGTTGAGTGATTCTATCTCACCACCTGCGCCCGCACCCCGATACGCTTCTGCACGAGCTTCTCAACTTCGATCGGCACGCCTTCAGCTCTTGCCTGACGAATAAACTCGCCATCAATCTTGAAGATGCGCAGCTTTACAACATCTTCAATCGAGATGTTCGTTAATCCCTCATTGCGAACTTCCGTAATAAACTCCGGTGTGATCTTGAAGATTCGCATCTTCACTATTGTCTCAAAGGGTTCCTGAGAAAATCCCATTTGACTTACATGGCTAACGAAGTTCGCATCGATCTTGAAAATCCGCGCTTTGACCAACTCCTCCATACCGAGGTTAGCAAAGCCGGTCGCTTTCATTTCGCGCATGAATGTGGAGTCGATCTTGAAGATCGTCGCCTTGAAAAGATCTCCAACCTTAAGGTTACCGAAACCTGCCGAAACCAAATCATCAGCCAGAGCTGTGGTGACGTTCAAAGTGGTCGCCGCAAACAGGCGATCCTCCTGATGACCCGCCCGGGAGCTCGAGTCCTCTTCAAAATCAAAGCCACGGCTCTTCATGGCCGCAACAAAGTTCTGGTTCCCTGTAAAGCGGAATGTGCCGGAGCCCTTACCACCTTGAAAACTGCCTTCACATTCGATTGTTCCAGCCTCCCGCACAAGACTGAATCTGACCGGGCCAGTGCTCATCGCCTGTTCGCGACTGAGACCCTGCAAATCGGAAAAATCATAGCTTTGGCCCATCTGATTCTTGCCGCCCTTCGCGGTAAGCCGCTCAAAACTCAGATGGATCTTCCCGGACTCTTTAACTGAGGCCTTCCAATCGCCGGTGAGTGCGGTCTGGGCGATAACGTTGGAAGTAACGGCCCCTCCCACAAAAATCAAACCTGGCAGCACAGCCAGATTGAAAGCGAAGCGCAGCAAAATTCTCTTTGACATGACAGTCTCCTTGAACGTTGGCTTGAAGCAAAATTAGCTTTTCAAGGAGAAAACACCGCCGGCCGAGATTTGTGACATTAAATTCGCTGCCGCCGCTTTTTCATAAGCAGGCTACGGCAAGGCGGTGAAACCCGTAAGCGGATTTCCATAGAACGCATCCGTCTTCCATGCCGCTCGGTCCCAAGGCCCATCCTGGTCGCCGATTATCTGTACTGGAAAGATGACGCGGTCGCTACCGAGCTTGTTGGCGGTAGCGATCCCATTGTCGAATTTTCCGTCCGGAGCCACCGTGAACTTGATGGACCTTGCAAGCCGATTGTTCCACAGGACTTTGAACTCATATTCGCCTGGATTCTCGGCAAGTAGATGCAGAGGCCCAAACATTCCCGGACCCTCTCCAGTTTGGTCCCTACCTTTTACGTTGGGGAAGCTGCAAATGACGCGCGCCCACCTTGCTTTCTGCGGCACCGAGTCGGCGACATAATGCGTAGTATTGTTTTCGATTTCTGATTCGCAACCGGCTTTGCCGACCTCGGTACCGTCGTAGAATTTCTTGCCTACCTCTTTACCCTGGTAGAAAAGATGCGGCTGAAATCTCACCGCGTCCCCACGAACCCAAAAGGCCACGTTGAATCCCGGTCGCTCCCATCCTTTTAGATCATCACGTGTCAGAAAAACGTAACCGATTGGCAGGTTTGCATCGTGGTCTACGTAATAGACAAACTTCTTGGCGGCCTTGGGACCATGCTCGTTGGAGAGCGACTTCGTCACTTTCATCTTGCCGGTGAACAGCGTGGCATCGAGGCCATGGAGTTCATTGCGCATTTTAATGGCGAAGTTTACCGGGCCCGTGTACAAGGAGCCTTTGTCTTCAGGGATGTCGCGGCCGCCGCACGAGGTTTTCCACCAATAACCTTTCTGTATCGCGTCGGTTTGGCAATCAAACTTTACCCAGGGGCCGGCGCCTGGCATTGTGAATTCGACGTAGAGTTGGCTACCGCTGGCGATGGGTCCGTTAACGCGATACTCCATCCTCGGTACCCAACTCCAAACGTCATAGTTTCCTTTGTAGACGTTGAAGGTGAAAGCGGTGATTTGGATTGAGTCTTTAGCGATCGTTGGCTGGTCCTGATTCGCGGCAGCATTATCAAGGACTGGGAGCATGGCGATTGCAAAGACGAGCAGCACTACTGCCAAGGGCGTTGCTAACAGAGTCCTGTTTTTCATGGAGACCTCCGGGAGGGACTTTCGATATTGATTTGGGTCGAGCGTGCGTCAGTTTACCTAAAAGTCAGAATGTTGGCTAAGTGTTTTTGAGCGAAAGCAACAGATTTGCGAGTGGCCGATTTGCGATTTCCGATTTGCGATTGGCGAGTGCACCGATTTGTTAGAACCATGTTAGCCCTCATACAATCGGCAATCGGCAATCGGCAATCGGCAATCGGCAATCGACAATGTTAAAAGAGGTCGGTTTAGAATTTTGATTTTGAACATATGAGACGTCGAACCTTTCTCCAGTCAGTTCCGCTTGCAGCCGCCGGATTGATCCTTCCCGATTGCCGCGGACGAATCGCCACCCCGGTTGAGCCCCAGCCGATGAAGATGAAGACCGTCCTTCGAGGCGGTAGATCCTTTTACCAGGATCGATGGCAAACGATCGACATCGGCATCGATTTCGCCGGCAAGCTCCGTTTCGGAAGTAACTTCGTTGCGACAGAAACACTCGATGTAAACGGGAAGGTCATTACTCCCGGTTTTATCGATATTCTTGCGGACAATTCTACCCAGCCGGAATCTACCTTTCGGATCTTTGAAAAATATAAGGTCTCTGACGGCGTCACGACTGCCTTACAGATGCACGGGGGCAGCGCCGATTGCGGAGCTTATTACCGGCGATTTGCAACGCAGCCTCACCTGATTAACTACGGAGTGTCGACTTTTGTGATGGCGATCCGCAGTCGCACAGGCTCGCTCGAAGCCCGCAAGAGACAGGTTGAAAAAAATCTGGATGAGGGCGCTCTGGGTGTCTCGCACAGCATTGAGTATCAGCCCACGCCCTACAAAGAGATCCTTGAGTATGCAAAGCTGGCCAGGAAGTACGATCGTCCGTTGTTCCTGCATCTTCGGTACTCTTCAAGAGAGCGTGAGCTTGAAGGTGTCGACGAGGCCATTCAATTAGCTAAAGATAGTGGCGTACGGGTTCACATAGCCCACCTTCACTCCACAGGTGGAACATTTAATATGGAGGCAGCTTTAGAAAGGATTCGCGTCGCTAATTCCCAGGGCCACACCATAACCACTTGTATCTATCCCTACTCTTATTGGGCCACCTATCTTTATAACAACCGGTTTGGTCCAGGCTGGCAGCAGCGCTATGGAATCTCTTACGGGGATCTCAAGATCGTCGGCAGTGGAGAGCGGCTAACGGCCCAGAGCTTCGCACGGTACCACAACTCATCAAAACTGGCGGCAGTTCCGGAGGGTACTATGCCGTTCGAGAAGACTGTGAACCTCGCGTTGCAAGAAGATTTCTGCATGATCGGATCAGATGGTGGCATTCAGTTTGAGCCGCGTGCGAATTCTCATCCGCGCGGCGCCGGTTGCTTTGCAACTGCTGTTCGTCACGGTCTCGACATTGGATTGCCACTTGAAAAGATCATCGAGAAGATGACGGTGTTGCCGCGTAATGTTATTCGTCCTTATCTCAAGGATCGAGGAGTGCTCGAGGAAGGGGCGATTGCAGATCTTACGGTTTTTGACTCCGAGACTATCCGTGGGAATGCTTCAGTGGAGAATCCGAACCAGTTCTCTTCGGGAATTGAGTTAGTTATTGTTAACGGTGAGGTTGCATTTAAAGATGGTAAGCCCGCGGCAAAGAACGGGGCTGCCATCCGCGCGTTTGGATAAATAATCTATGAAGATAATCCGCAAGTAAGACGCGGCAGCCAGTCCTGTAGATAATCCGCCAGTAGGACGCGGCACGCAGTCCCGTAGATAATTGCGCCAGTAGGACGCGGCACCCAGTCCTAAAAATTCGCCCCCCCACCCCGGAGGGGTGCCATGTTTATAGCCTCCCCAACCGCGAGAGACCCCACCACCCCGGCAGGGGTGGCATGTGTCTTTGACGGTCCTCGACCAGAGCCTGCTGACGCCTGATTCCTTACCTTCATGGTTGTTTGTTGTCTTCCAGTCGCGTGTATTTCATAGTTTCCGGACCTTGTTTGAGTTCAAAGCCCACGGTCTGGCCGGCGTCGCTCCTGAAGGTGAGTGTTACATCATCAAAGGTCACGGGTCTGAAAGTGTTGTCGTTAACCGGTATTAAACTTACAGGCGTTTGGCCGCTAAACCAGGCAACAAAGAGTTTGCCCGCAGCAAGAGTAACGTTTACCTCAGATCCATGTTCGCTTTTGTACTTCCCCACGAAGGATTTCAGTATATCAGCGCCAATTTGCGGCGGCGGTACTGCACCTGCCTTCTCGAGAAGCTCTACTATCTGAACATTCACACTTTCGGCGGTGGAAGCCACCGCCAGGGCAACCGTAAGCGTGTCAGGTTTTAGGCTACCCCTTTCAAGAGCACCCCTAACAACTTCAGGGTCGCTTTCACGTATGCCAGTAACTAGTACCTGAAAAGCGCTGGGTTGCCCAAACGTAATCCAAAACCGGTTGCAGTCGCGGATAATGAACTCTCGCATTCCGTAGAAGGTATCGTAGAGTTCCTGAACGACCTCGACGCGATCTTTCAAGCTGTCGTAGAGCTCGTCAACATCGTCCGCATAGACGTACAGATCAACCTCGCGGCGATGTTCCGAACTGGGCCGCCCGCCTTCGTTGAACATGACCTCGCTCTTTCCGAAGGAGACCATGGCAAAACTGAGTCCATCCCCATCGTCGCTATAGGTATCCAGGACAGTGAAGCCAATACTCTGGTACCAGTTCACAGTCGCGCGCACATCAGGGACGTGAATCATGGGTACGACTTTTTGGGACATAGCTTTCCCTAGTTATGGAACTACATTGGTTGCGCGCTGGTGGATTCGAACCACTAACCCCTCGCGTGTGAAGCGTAATTGGACCATTTTCTCGCGTTACTTCCAGCTATCAAAAATCGCTTCAAAGGCGCGTCTTTATGGTTAACAATGAAATCGGTTCTAACTTGACAACTGCTAATCTCGCGAAATCACATCTTAAATGTGTGCGAAAGTGTGTGCAATATGTCCGACATGCTTTAGCTTGTCGAGTGCTGGCGACAAACTGAAGGAACCTCTGATTGAGTCTGAAGAGTTGTCGAACACGGAAGCTGTTCCGTTTGTCTCAGTGTGCTCCGTGCAACAAGGTCGCAACTTCTTGTTTCTTTGCAAAGTTTCACTTGTGTCAAAAGTCCTTCATAGTGGGTCGCAGTCAGTACCGAAGCGCGGTAGCGTCGGGTCACTCTTCATAAATGCGGCCGTAATTGGAAACAAGACCCGACGCTA
>DATKDA010000043.1:0-5954 GCA_035512935.1 Pyrinomonadaceae bacterium
GCCGGCCTGGCGGCTCACTCGTTTCTTTCTCTGGATATGAGCGCGTCGGCCGCTTTTGGACTCGTCTTGGCAGCGCTGGGCCACACCGTTGGGTGGCCCATCATCCGCGGCGGCTCGCAGAAGCTTGCGGATGCGCTCGCAGCGTATTTGCAGCAGCAAGGTGGTCAGATCTTTCTTGAGAGTCCGGTGGAATCAATGGACCAACTGCCACAGGCGAAAATATTCATGTGTGACGTTACACCGCGCCAGTTATTGCAGCTTGCCGGCCCAAAACTGCCAGAAAGTTTTAAGAAGAAATTGAGGGCATATCGTTATGGACCAGCGGCCTTCAAGATCGACTGGGCATTGCGAGGCCCGGTTCCCTGGAAGGCCAGGGAGTGCGCTCAGGCAACTACAGTGCATCTTGGAGGTACGCTTGACGAGATTGCGCACTCGGAAGCGGCAACCTGGCAGGGGCGCCACAGTGAGAAGCCGTTCGTGATACTTGTCCAACCCAGTCTTTTTGATCCGAGCCGGGTGCCAGAAGGGCAGCACACGCTCTGGGCCTATTGCCATGTTCCCAATGGTTCGCGAGTAGATATGACGGAGCGGATCGAGAATCAGATCGAGCGCTTTGCTCCAGGATTTCGCGACCAGATTCTCGCGCGACGTGTCCTGGCGCCTGCCGATCTGGAAAGGCACAATTCGAACCTTGTTGGGGGAGACATTAATGGGGGCGCGGCGGATGTCCGTCAGCTTTTCATCAGGCCAACGGCCAGTCTGTACTCAACTCCGGTCAAGGGGCTATACCTCTGCTCTTCTTCGACGCCTCCTGGTGGCGGCGTGCATGGCATGTGCGGCTACCATGCCGCGCGCACAGCCTTGAAAGAGTATAGGAACAATCCTTCTGGTTCAGTTACATCGTGATTGTGGGACTCGTGTTTCTTCGTATGGTTTCGTGGTCTGCTTCTGTTTTTATTCTGCTGAAGCATAGTGGATTTTCGTGGATTTACTTCCCTGACTTCTTGCGGGTGGCGGCTGCTTTCTTTGCTGAACGTGAACGCGAGGTGGCCGAGCGGCTTTTTGCAGCGGTGCGTGCTTGCCTGGAAAGGGTTTCAAGAGTCTGCTTCTCCGGCATGGTCGCCTTCTCCCTCGTGAGTTTCTTCCACGTTTATTCCGCGTTGGATCGCGATTCCCCGAGCCTTCATTACGACATCGTCATCGATGGTAGCTGAACCCTCGATTAAAGCTTCGATCTCTTCATGAGGCCGTCCCAAAGCGATGGCCAGCTTCTCATTGTCAAAGTAGAAGGCCTTATCACGTAATGTACGCAAGATTTGGGCGGCGGCTGCCTGATCAGTTCCGCGGTCGTCAACTACCTGATCTGTTTCCATTCTGAGTCTCCTTTTAGGGTTAGATACCAGTTGCCATTCAATTTTCGCGCCAGCATTTTTTAGGAAGCTATTCCGGTAAAAGGGCGCGATTCTTTCCATATGTTCACCATCTGGGCAGTGGCGGTTGGTTGAAGTGGCTTCTAAAAGGACAGTGACGGCAGGGCTGTATTGTAAAACTACAGCCGACAGCTTCACTCCGACTTTGATTTGCGCTTCTTGATTTTTCGCAATGCCAGAGTCGCGACTACGAGGATGAGGATCATGATGCCGACCGTAGCGAGTAGAGGGAGAGGCTGCGCCGTCAGTAGACTTTCACCGGCAATTACAACGCCGAGCGCGTACACTGCTTCTGCGATGGCCATTGCGGTAATGAACTTCAGTAGGGGATAGTGCAGGCCTCCAAAAACGTACCCGGGGATCTCTGAAGGGACCGCGAAGCAAAATAATAGGACGGCCCAGAACTTCATTCGCTTCGACACGAACTGCTCGTACTCTGCCAGTTTTTCCTTGTAACCGATACGAACTAGCAACGGACGGGCTACCCTTCCGATGCCGTACGCAGCAAATGCACCAGCTACCCAACCTCCCCAAAGCAACAGAAAACTGATTGGCTTTCCCCAAACCAAATTGGCCGCGGGTACAAGCACCGTGCTCGAGGCGAAGGCCAGCATTGCGGAGATTGCAGAAAACAGGAAAAAGACCACTGCTCCCGCTGTCGGGTTCACTTCAATAATATTGCTGGCCCAATCAGTAACCGCTTTGACCAGGTTCTGAAACGTCTCAGAGTAAGCCACCAAGGTCACCAAAAGAATGGTTCCTCCAAGAACAAGCCCCAACCAAAGTGCTCCCACTTTTGTAGCAGACTCCTGTTTCGCCATGGCCCTATATCCAAAGCTTTAGTTGTCCCACCCCTCGCGCGTCGCGGTTACGAGAGAGACGCAAGCCTTTATACAAGCGGCAGATTGCACTCAGCAACCAGGAATGATTAAGTGCCAGTCGGTGAGCTGACGAGGGCGTTATTCTTTACGTACAAGATTGACATCTTTTGGCACAGCTTAACGCTTGTATCCTCACCCCCCTCTTTCTCAGATGCCCAGAATCTGTCGATTTGACTTTTGCATATCACAGGAGTCGTTAATTGATTACCCTGATCGCGCATTGTCTGCGTTCTACTACGCTTCGCTGACTCCTTAATGTTGATAACACTTGGTCCTCTGTTGAATTCTGAGCGAAATGAACTTCCGAGGATTTATTAGCCGATAAGAAGAATTAAATTGACTGGGTTGGAACTATTGTCTAGAGTCCAGCCACTATGTCGAAGAGATCCAATAGGATGAAGAGTATGACTGCCACTTGTTGTTGCACCTGTATGAAGAGCATGCAAGTGGCGTGTCGATTCCTGTTGATGCGCTTTCGGTAGCGCTGAAGAATCTCCGAGTGTTTCCGGCTCTCGCGCTTCCTTAGCGCGAGGGCTTTTTTGTTGTTCATCGAAGGAGCACTGCAATGTCTGCTCTTGGTTCGCCTGTTTCCCCCGAGACGTTTTCTGCACTACAAGATCGATTCGAGAATTCTTCGCCGGAGGCTTTACTTGCCTGGGCCATCGAAGAATTTGGTCGGGACGTGGCCCTCGCCACAGGATTCGGCGCCGAAGGATGCATTCTTGTCGCAATGCTCTCAGCCATTAGTCCTGACACTCGCGTCTTCTATCTTGATACGGATCTCCTATTTCCGGAAACCTACGCTTTGCGCGATGAACTCGAAGCTCGTTACGGGATACGGTTCGAGCGCGTCACAAGTCTTCCACTGAGCGACCAGGCTGCTGATTATGGGGAGAGGCTGTGGGAGTGCAACCCGGATCTTTGCTGCAATCTTCGCAAAGTTGAACCGCTGCGAAAGATGTTAGGTGGGTTGCGCGCCTGGATCACTGCGATTCGACGCGAGCAATCCGCGGCGCGCGCGGGAATTGGTGTTGTTGAGTGGGACAAGAAGTTTGGTCTGATCAAGATCAACCCGCTTGCGGCTTGGACCACCCGCGATGTCTGGGACTACATTGCAAGGCACAACGTGCCTTACAACTCGCTTCACAACCATGGCTATCCGTCCATTGGCTGCGAGCCTTGCACCACACCCATACAGATAGGTGAGAAGTCCCGCGATGGGCGATGGCGAGGCGCCGGCAAAACTGAATGTGGTCTGCACCAATAATAGATTCAAAGGAACGAATAATATGAGACTGATCCAGCCCCATGGAGGCACGTTGGTTAACCGGGAAGTTACAGGAAACGAACGCGAGCGGTTAATCGAGGCGTCGCCGCGTATGCCTCGACTGAGTCTGAGCGCGCGAGAAATCTCAGATCTCGAAATGATTGCGATTGGCGCCTATTCGCCGCTCGAAGGCTTCTTGTGTGAGTCAGACTATCAATCAGTTTGCGCAACGATGCGTCTCGCAAATGGTTTAGTGTGGCCCATTCCCGTGACACTCTCCGCCGGCGAGAATGCAATGGCGCTCAGCGAAGGTGAGGACATCGCGCTTTATGAGAAGGACCATCTGTTGGGAATCCTCCATCTCGCCGCCAGGTATCGTTATGACAAGAGAAGGGAAGCAGAACTGGTCTATCGCACAACGGACACTGGGCATCCGGGTGTTTGCACTCTTAACGAGCAGGGGGAATGGTTGCTGGGAGGGCGAATCAGCTTGCTTAACCGGCCGCTAAATCCGGCATTTCCTGAATATCGCCGCGACCCTGCCGAAACACGCGCGCTCTTTCGCGAGCGGAACTGGCGCCGCGTTGTAGCCTTTCAGACTCGCAACCCTGTACACCGCGCCCATGAATACATTCAGAAATGTGCGCTGGAGATCGCCGACGGCTTGCTCCTGCATCCGCTCGTAGGCGAGACCAAAGCCGATGACGTCCCTGCTGCCGTCCGCGTCCGATCTTATGAAGCGATCCTGTCGCATTATTACCCTGCTACGCGGACGATTCTTTCAGTCTTGCCGGCAGCTATGCGATATGCGGGCCCGCGTGAGGCGGTGTTTCACGCCTTGATTCGCAAAAACTATGGCTGCTCGCACTTCATTGTCGGGCGGGACCACGCTGGGGTGGGAACTTACTACGGGACCTACGATGCGCATCACATCTTCGATGAGTTTGGCCCCGAAGAGTTGGGCCTCACGCCATTATTCTTTGACCATACTTTCTATTGCCGCTCTTGTTCGGGGATGGCCTCGAGCAAGACCTGCCCGCACGATTCCTCCGCGCACGTTACGTTATCGGGCACGAAAGTACGCGAATTATTAAACGCAGGAGAACTGCCTCCAGCGGAGTTCTCACGGCCGGAGGTGGCCCGGGTCCTGATCGAGGCCGAACTAGCAAAGCAAAATAGTGCAGCAGGAGTGTAGAGGGACATGATTGAACAGAAGGGGTTCACGCTGTGGCTGACGGGATTGTCGGGCGCCGGCAAGACGACTCTGGCGAACCGGGTTACGAATGAATTAAGCGAGCGTGGGGTCAAAGTCGAGGTCCTGGACGGAGACGAGGTGCGTACGAATCTTTCGAAGGGGCTGGGATTTTCCAAAGAGGATCGCGATACCAATATTCGGCGCATCGGTTACGTCTGCCGGCTGCTGGCGCGTAATGGCGTCGGCGCGGTATCGGCGGCGATCTCGCCCTATCGGGCAGTGCGCGACGAGGTGCGGCGCACTATCGAACAGGATGGGGTCGCTTTCATCGAAGTCTTCGTCCATTGTCCTATTGAGATCCTGATCGAGCGGGATGTGAAAGGACTTTATAAGAAGGCTTTGGCAGGCGAGATTAAGGGATTCACCGGAATCTCAGATGAATATGAAAGCCCTCTAGCGCCGGATGTCGTTGTGGAGACGGATTGTGAGACAATCGAGCAAAGCACAAGGAAGATTATCGCCGAGCTTTCGCAACGCGGGTTAATATCCATGAAGTGATCTCTAAAAAAGGAGGTGCAGGCTAATGAAGACTACGAGGCTGAAGAAGCTGTGAAAAAATTCTAAGGACCGTGAATCCTCAAGTTGTATGATTTGCCATTCGTGTAATTTAGTGTGATTTAGTGGATCACGTCTTACCAACCGAAGGCCAGAATCCACGAAATCACACGACGCAGCCCTTTCGGGCCGCAACCAAAATAGCGTTGCCTGAGATTTTCTGTGATGATTCACAAAACCAAAGGGTCGCAAAATCTGCCAGCAGAAGATCGCTACCGCCGGCAGGTTGTCGGAAGATTCAAGCAGATGCTCGCAGTTCGTGTATTGTTCGTGTGAGTTCGTGGATCGTTTTTGGCGCGGCATAGAGCGGATCCACGAATCACATCATCAACAGAGATTTGCGCCAATAGATAAGCGAAAGCGCCAGCAGATTCGAGCAAGGAAAGGAGATAGTTCGTGTTACTTAGTGTAACTTCGTGGATGCCGAACTCTCGAAGGAAGAACCTCACCGATGAAAGAATTAATCCTCAAAGACGAAGTGTATGCGGTCGTAGGGGCGGCGATCGATGTTTACTGGCAGTTGGGTCGAGGGTTCTTGGAACCGGTTTATCAAGAGGCCCTGGAGA
>DATKDA010000044.1:0-26528 GCA_035512935.1 Pyrinomonadaceae bacterium
CCGATTTGGTTTCTGTTTATAACAATCGGATTTCCCGTGCGGCTTTGCGCCAAACCCCTCATCGCGTATTGCGATATGTTCAGGTGAGAGACTTTGACCCTGAGACTGGAGCTTTCGAGTATACAGAGCACAAGATTGCTACCCTGCCAAGTCGCGCCACCTATGAGCTTACGGGGGATGAGGAACTGATTCTGCTGCCTAACGCAAAGAATTCACTGGAATCCAGGCGTAAGGTCATTAGGGTTAAGGAGGAAGTAAAAGGGCTCATTATGAGCAATCGCTTTCTACCGTTGCGTCCGAGGGTTAATCCTGAATACCTGGTTATGATGCTCAATAGTGACTTTGTTAAGGATCAGCTAATCGATATTTGTCGCGGAGCGGGTGCTCCCGATTTTCGCTCTAGCGATTTATCTAAGGTGATGATTCCAGTCCCGGATAGTAACGATCTTTCATCTATAGACTCGTTTATGGAAAACCTAGTAGATCAACTTGCCGACAAGCGCGCGAAGCAAAAAGAGATTGCTGAAATAGATGAGAACATTCAAAACATGCTTAACGCAATTTCCGAAACTCCCGCCGCATAGTTTTTGTGCAGCCTACCGGCTTTTTGTGCAACCGGGCCTTTTTGTGCAAAGCCCAGGGCTTCAGGGCTTCAGGGCTTCTTAGGGCTTTTTGGCGGGTCGGACGCAATAGGCTGGGACTGAAACCTTATTGTAATTAACGGGGGAGCATATCCGGCCATTGCTTTGATGGGCGTTGGGTGGTAATGAACCTTCGTTCCTGAATAGATTGACGTTTGCCCATAGCCATGAATACTTGCCTTCTCTACGCGCCGGCGCCCGTCACTGAACGGCCGCTGAAGCCTGGCGAAATTGCCATCCCAGAACCCGCCGGCGATGAATTGCTCGTTCGAATTAGCGTCTGCGGGATATGCCGCACAGACTTGCATATTGTAGAAGGTGAGCTGCCTCTGCGCCGGTCTCCTATCATCCCTGGCCATCAGATCGTTGGCAGAGTCGAACGCATCGGAAAAGAGGTTTCGGATCGCTCCGTCGGCGAAAGAGTGGGAATTGCCTGGCTCCATAACACCTGTGGCCAATGTGGCTTCTGTAGATCAGGCAAGGAGAACCTCTGCGAACGGGCAGGCTTTACAGGCTGGACCGTGGACGGTGGTTACGCCGAGTACGCAGTTGCCTCGTCGCGTTTTGTATATCCCGTTCCGGACGGTTTCTCTGATCTTGCTGCCGCGCCGCTTTTGTGTGCCGGTATTATTGGATATCGCGCCTTACGGCTGACTGGAATCGAACGCGAGGACTGGACCGGAAGGCGTTTGGGTATCTATGGGTTTGGAGCTGCCGGGCACGTGGTGATTCAGCTTGCCCGAGCACGCGGCGCGGAGGTTTATGTGTGCACGCGCGATCGCGAACGTCATCAGGCTCTTGCCTTAGAATTGGGAGCAGCATGGGTGGGCGATGCCAAAGCTGACCCGCCGGTGAAACTGGATGGAGCAATCATTTTTGCTCCGGCTGGTGAACTGGTTCCGATCGCGCTTGCGGCCCTCGATCGTGGTGGGGTCCTTGTTCTTGGAGGCATTCACATGTCACCAATTCCTCAGTTTGACTATTCGTTGATTTACGGCGAACGCGTGATACGCAGTGTTGCAAACAACACTCGTCAGGATGGGAATGAATTCCTGATTGAGGCGGCCAGTATCCCGATTCGAACCCATGTCCAAACCTTTGCGCTCTCTGAAGCTAACGACGCGTTGATTGCACTGAAGCAGGACGCCATTCGCGGCGCCGGAGTGTTGGTAGTAAGGTAGTCGAGCAGCCGGCTAAGTGGTAGCCAGTTTAGGTCGCGCTGAGGCGGAGTTGGTCGCTGCCGGATCCGTTGGAACGTAATAAAGTATCCGGTTGCAGTTGTCACAGGTGACGACCTCTTCGCCACGGCGAACCTCGGCCATCATCTGAGGCCGCAAGGCCATGAAGCAGGCCATGCAAGCGCCGCCTCGGGCCTCAGCCACAGCGACACCATCGCGTATCCGGTTGCTGATCCGGGTGTATAACACGCTCATCGATTTAGGCAAGGAATTAAAGACCCGCTCGCGTTCCGCTCTGGCGGCTGCAAGTCCTTCAACGCGGGCATTACTCTCCTCGTCAAATGCTTTCAAGCGTTCCTCGCGATCGGAGTTAAGGCTTGCAACCTCTGAAGCGCGTTCGTTGAGCGCGGCCTCTGACTGTTCAAAGATCTCCATCTGTTCGAGGACCTGTGTCTCCAGCGCCAGGATCTGTTTTCGTGCGGCATCGGCCTCTCTGATGGCCGCAGTGTATTCCTCCTGTTTCTTTGAAGACATCAGATTACGTTCGGCACGCTCAGCACGGGAACGCTGCTCGGCGATCTCTGCTTCAAGGCGCACACGCTCGTGCCGGGCCTCATCGCGGCGGTTTTCCAGAGCGCGAATTTCAAAGGCGCGCTGATCGAACTCTTTCTCGATCTCAGCGCGCCCTTGTGGTATGGCCTCTATTTCCGCTTGTAGTTTTCTTATGCTCTTATCCAGATTCTGTAAAGCGACTAACTGCTGCAATTCCGCTTTCACTCTTTATCGTCTCCTCAAAAGATCGGGCCTGATTTTAGCTTGGGCAATCATCGGCAAAGATTATCAGGCATCTGGCATCCGCTACGCAAGTGGCCATAGCAGGCTTTATTCCGCACCCACAGCGCGGGCAGCATTTATGCGCCCGCCAGTTACGATTCGGCCTGCAAGCGAAGGCAACGGATCGACAGATTGGAATAGCAAAGAGCGTAAGTCGGAAACACTGATCTCGGGGTTATTGGAGATCACCAAGGCCGCAACACCGGCTACAAAAGGTGTTGCCATCGAGGTGCCGGACTTTTCCTCGTAATCCTGACCCAGCCAGGTGCTCAGAATGCCGACGCCGGGGGCGGCGACGTGCACGGTCTTTGGCCCGTAGTTTGAAAAGGATGCCAGTTCGTCATTGCTCGTCAGAGCGGCAACGCTGATCACGTTATCAAGTTTGTAGCCGGCCGGGAAATGGGGCCTTCGATCAGTATTGACGCTGGCATTGCCACTTGCCGCCACGAAAAGTATTCCGGCTTCTTGGGCGCTGCGAATTACATCTTCAAGCGCCCGAGACCGCATTGTCGAACCCCAACTCGCACTGATTACGCGAACATTGACGCCGTCGCGTTTGCGCTTGATTACGTAATTAATGGCTTCGATGGCGTCCTTAGTGGTACCAAAGCCTCCGGCGTTCATGAACTTCAGCGGCATGATCTGGACTTTCCAATTCACGCCAGCGACGCCGATATTGTTTCCACCTTCAGCGCCAATTATGCCGGCGCAGTGCGTACCGTGACCGTTGTCGTCCATCGGATCACCACTGTTGTCGATGGCGTTATACCCGTTCACGTCATCGATGATGCCGAGCTCATTGTCTTCATAAGGACCCAGTTCTGCCGGGCGCACCCAGATGTTGTTCCGCAGATCTTCGTGGGTGTAATCAACACCGCTATCAAGAACAGCGACTATTACTGTCTCGCTACCGGTAGAAGTTGCCCAGGCGCGCATGGCGTTGATGTCCGCGCCTTCCTTGCCGCCATTGCTGCCGTCGTTCGCAAGACCCCACTGTTGAGCAAACCGCGGATCATCCGGATGCCGGTGCTTGAAACCTCCTCCCGCATGGTCCAGGCTGACTTCGTAATTGGGCTCGGCATAATCAACTTCGGGAAGCGCTCGATATGTGGCTGCGGAAATCTCCGCGTCCAAATCATCGAGATCGTCTATAGCGACCAGACCGGGAACCGATCCAATCTTGTCTTCGATACGATCGTTGAATCTTGCCGCAATCTCGGCTTTGATGTCGGCGGACACTCCCGGCCGAAACCTTACAAGAAGTTCAGGGCGGGTTAATGCCGTGTCAAGATCCCAGGACAACTGCGGATTCTTGGACTCGACCGGAACTATTCGAATCGATGATCGCCACTCCTTCTGCCACTTTCGAAGCTGCCCGGCAAACGCAGCGATCAGGATAATTACCATGGCCAGGGCGAGGTGAGTAACAAAATTATTGCGGTTCATTGCTCTATCTCACTTGTGCTAACCTGATAGTTCGACCCTTTGAAGTTATAAAGTCTGAGTTGATGCTTGTTGGCGCGGTATTCATAACCCTTCCCGTCCGCTTCGAGGCGAATCCGCCAGCCAGAAGTTAGCATCTGCCCACTCATCTCGTCCCGGCCACCAGCGCCTAATGCCGTGTCAGGAAACTCGGTATCTTCCACACCTTTGGTTGAAATGGAGTCCTCGCTGATCTTTAATCGCTTCGCGAGATCCTTGCGAGCCTTTTCCACCGCTTCTTCCTTACTAAGTGCCATTCCCCGGGCTCCTTTACGCCGAGACTTCGCTAAGTGATCAAACGATTCTTTCAGGCGTTTGTTTCAGTAATACTGTATTCTGCGCTCTCATTGTTAGCTCGTCAAAGCCTGTGAAGCACAATTACGTTTTCAATTGCCACTGAAGCCTTTCAGGAGTGACAGGAGACTCATTTAAGGTCTCCGAAAAGGTGCTGCAAAAGAGCCACGACTGCAATGGCGGCTGTCTCTGCCCGCAACGTGCGACCCCCAAGCGTTATGATGAACCAGCCCGCTCCATGAGCCTGCTCGATCTCCTCGGTTGTCCAACCTCCTTCAGACCCAACTAGCGCGGTGATCTGTTTAGACTGTTCTTTTAACTCTCGGGTGGCCTCAGTCAATGAGGTTCCACCTCGCTCGGAAAACATTAATCGCTGTGAATGGGTTGCCGGGGCGCTGACTATCGAGTCAAAGCTCACCGGGTCACTTATATCAGGAACTAACGCGCGACCTGACTGTTTTGCGGCCTCCAATGCAATGCGCTGCCAGCGACCAACCCTTCTTCCGGCATCCGCTTCCTTGCTCAGACGAATATCAGCTAGTTTCGTCATTACCGGAATAATCTTATGAATGCCCAGCTCTGTAGCTTTCTGGACTACGAGATCGAATTTATCGCCCTTTAGAAGTGCGATCGCCAGCGTCAATTGCAACGGCGACTCCGCCTTGGCGGGTGTTACCTCCTCGATAACAGACAGAGAAGCGAAGTTGCGCCCCAGCTTTGATATTGAGCAGCGAAACTCCTGACCCTGTCCATTGAAAACGAATACCTCGTCGTCGCGCTCGAGACGCAACACGTCGCGAAGATGACGCGCCTCTTCGGGAGGAAGCGTTAACGAGCCACTGGCGGGCGCAAAATCATTAGGCGGCACGTAGAATCTTCGACGAGTCATACTGTGCTGTATCCTTTAGACCACCACGCAAGCCCATTCACCCGCCGTTGTGATCTCAGGCCATTGCGTAATCCCCGCGTCCTGCAAGCGCCCGACAATAGTATCTACCTGAGAATCGAGGATTCCTGAAAGGATGAGCTGGCCGCAACTTGCCGACAGTAGCGCCGGCATCATCGTCAGAATGACATCCGCGGAGAGGTTGGCACAAACACAATTCGCAGCCGCTGCCAACTGGATCCCCGTAATTGTTACGGAATGAAATTCTATTGCTGTCGCCACGCCATTTAGCGAAGCGTTCTCCCGAGCTATCGAGATCGCTTCGTCGTCAGTATCGTAAGCCTGTACCCGAGACCCCGGATGAAGCTTTGCCGCCGCGATTGCCAGTACTCCCGTTCCAGTTCCGACATCAAGGAAACTGCCACCATGGAAATACTTCTCTATGGCTGCCAGACATAGCCTGGTTGTCTCATGAGTTCCCGTACCAAATGCCATTCCCGGTTCGATGCGAATTACTATTCGTTCTTCCGCGCCTGTGATATCGCTCCAGGGAGGCGCTACTATGAAGCGCCGGCCCACAGGAACCGGCTGCCAGTCCTTTTTCCATTCACCGAGCCAGTCCTGATCCTTTACTTCCCGGACTTGCATGTCGCGTACTGCCGAGGATGACAAACCGTAGATACGCAGTGAATCGAATAGCTCTAAGCGAACTCGCTCGCGATCAGGCACAGTCTCAAAGTAAGCCGTAACGCGGTGCAGAACGCCTTCATGCGGGGAGGATTCCGTTCCCAATGAGCCTGCTTCCATCAAAGCATATTCGACCGCCTCAAGCGCATCCCTCTCGAGGTCAACGTCGAGTGCATACCAACTCCGCATACTAATCCTATCTTGGTGAATCCTGTCCTGGTTGCGTGCTCATTGCTATAAAACTTTGCCTGATACTGCTCGCGCTTCGGCAAAGATTTGGGCTTAGCCTCGAACACGTGCGCCACCCTGACTACCGGGTAATTCCCATCTCGTCGAGCAGGTGCTCTTTGTCGCGCCACTGGTTCTCTACTTTGACAAACAGTTGCAGATGGCAACGATGACCCAGCAGATTCTCGATCTCCTGCCGGGCCTGGACCCCAATCTCCTTAAGACGTGAGGCCCCCTTGCCAATGATGATCTGTTTCTGTGATGCTCTTTCGACGTAGATCGCGCAATAGATGCGGGCAAAATCGGGCCGGACCTCTTCAAATCTCTCAGTGACAACCGCGGTGACGTAAGGGATCTCTTCCGCAGTCACCTGCAAAAGCTTCTCGCGCACAATCTCCGCAACCATGATTCGGAGCGACTGGTCGGTGAGCTCGTCTTCAGAGAATAGTGGTTCTCCTTCCGGAAGATTTTTAATCATCTCCGTAAGGAGAACATCCGTCATATCGCCTTTCAGAGCCGAGATGGGGATAACTTCGCGCCAATCGTATTGACCTTTGTACCAATCGATCAGCGGCAGAAGTGCCGACTTGTCCTGAAGCCTGTCGATCTTGTTCAGCAGCAGCAACGCCGGCTTTTCTGACTTCTGAATCAGTTCGAGTACAAAGCGGTCGCCGTTGCCTGTGTTAACCGAAGCGTCGCGGAGCAAAGCCACCAGATCGACCTGTAACAGCGCGTCCTGGACAGTCGCCATCATTCGCCGGTTCATCGTGTAGCCGGGTCGATGCACGCCTGGAGTGTCGACGAGCGCAATCTGACCGCTGGGTCGAGTGATGACGCCCCTGATCTTGAAGCGCGTAGTTTGAGGCTTGTCTGAAACAGCAGCAATCTTCTGGCCCACCAGGAGGTTCAATAGGGTGGACTTGCCGGCGTTCGGCCTTCCAACCAAGGCTACATAACCGCTGCGATAGTCCTTTTCCAATTGCTACCCGCCTCCGTCTCACCGATTCTTTTCAGCAAAGACCTGGACCAGATGAATCAGCATCTCGGTCGACTTCTCAAGTCCGCGTCGCGAATTGAACTCGAGCTTCCCGTGAAAGTTATGGCCTCCCGTAAACAGGTTCGGCGTTGGCAATCCTCGGAAGGTCAGATTTGATCCGTCCGTCCCTCCTCGAATCGGTTTCAAGAAGGGCTTCAGACCGGCGCGCCGAGTGGCCTCGAATGCATTTTCGGTTAACACCGGATGGTTTCTCAGCTGACCCGCACATTTACTGCCCTAAGTTCCTTTAACTCGCGGGCGAGCAGCGTTGCGAGTTCGAGTTGCTTGCGTGTACTGGGAACAGTTTCCTGATCTTCCTGCGACTGCGTATCGATCTTTACGTAATGGAGAAATCTTTCGAGAACCGCCTCTTTTGGAGGATTAATTTGCGTTCGGTTCTGGGCCTGAACTATGCCTCCAAGGTAAAGAGACAAAACGAGAATCAAAAACAATTTCATCAAGATACCCTTCTAATTAAGTCTTCAGATTCGTCGCGCGCCAACTGTCTCCTCGCTCCTTGAGCTCATCAAGCGTCCGCTGCAATTCATCGCGCTTTTCTTTCAAGACCTGGTCGCCGGCATCGGCGGGTACCAGGATCGGCGGGGCAACCTCAACGCGAGCGCGAGTGAAAGGTTTCGGCACCTGAAAGTGGTCCCAGCTATTTACCTTCCAGAAGCGCTTCGCTGTGATGTTTAACGGGAGAATTGGTTGACCTGTCTTCTTGGCCAACAGAACTGCTCCCATCTTGGCAACGTAACGCGGCCCCTTGGGACCGTCGATTGTAAAACCCGCAGGACACCCCATACGCATAAGCCTGATCATCTCAACTATGGCGCCAGTGCCTCCCCGGGTGCTTGACCCGCGGGCGGTGCCATAACCGAATCTCTTAATGAACCTGGCAATATATTCCCCGTCGAAGCTCTGCGATGTCATGACGACTATCTGGCGATTTCTCCAGAAGTAAGTAGCCAACAACACCTGGTTATGCCAGCAACTGTAAATAGGAAGTTGTCCCCGATCGACGAGCCGTTCGAAATTTTCCCAACCTTCGATATCGAAACGTACGGTTCGGCCGATCAACCGAATTAGTCCGTAGAATCCCAGATCAGCGATCCGGATCATCGCTCGCTGCTTCGGTGAGTAGCGCGAGAGTTCTGCGAACTCATAAGCCCGTCGCAGTGTGTCTTCTGCTGCTCGCCGCCCCTTGAATTGTTGGTCGACTGACGCTTGCATTAGAGGTACAAGTCTGCTTCTCCCGGTGGACGTGTCTTCCACCGTTTATGAATCCAGAGCCATTGATCCGGGTACAAACGGATGAGCCGCTCCATCGCCTCTGCGAACCGCGCCGTATTGACCTCCACGTCCTTTTTGGTGTCGCCAGTGCGAACTAACTCGATGGGTGGATCACCACGGAAGAAGTACCGGCGCCGGTTTTGATCCCAGACGGCGCAAGTTGGAATGACCACAGCATCAGTCTTCAGGGCAAGCGTGGCAATGCCCGCAGTGGTACAGGCCAGCTTGCCGAAAAAAGGGACAAAGACGCCCTCGTGCGGGTGCGTGTTCAGGTCCGAGAGAATGCCAAGCGTTCCACCATCGCGAAGAACACGCAGAGATTGTCGGGCAGCACTCTTCTTATCAATTGCGCGGTTTCCGAATCTCGTTCTGATTCGATCAATGAACTCTTCCAGTTGATCGTTGTCGAGCGGGCGAACCAGAAAACTGATCGGATATTCAAGCGCTGACCAGCCAAAGCTAAGCAACTCCCAGGCGCCGATGTGCCCGGTCAGAAAGATTATGCCGCGTCCGCTCTTTTCCGCCTCACGCAGATGGGCCAGCCCGACCCGATCATATTCGATGAGCTGGCGGAGCTTGTCCGGCGTGGCGCGGGGAAACTGACTAAATTCGGCAAGTAGCCGACCCAGGCTGGCAAAGCACCCCCGGAGGATTCGTTTGCGTTCAACCTCGCTCATTTCGGGAAAAGCAAGTTTGAGATTGCGTTCGCCCGTGCGCCGCAGGTTGCCAGCAATCAGATGGGCCAGGCGTCCAAGCCCCAATCCGACCGGGATAGCCACTGATCGAGGCAACAACCCGAGTCCAAAAATGAGCGATCGGGCCAGCGCATATTCGAGCCCAGCCTGTATTTCGCCGCGTTTTACCATCAGGAATCGATCTGCGAAGAAGTCTAGTGTAGCGCAAGAACTGCATTAAGTGATAAAACTAGTGAGGCGTGTCACCAGCGCCTTCTTGCATCCCGCGTGCCACCTGTTCGCTGTTTCTGATATATTTTCGAACACGGTGCCCGACAAGTACGTACATTGTCATGGTGATGCCTATCGTACGGCGCTCTATCTCTCCTCGGACATTGCGATTGGACTGGAGCTTGATGCAGAAACGTAAGATTCTCATCGTCGATAATAACGATGAGTTGCGTGCCATACTCGAACAGGTCTTGGGCAAGTTGGGCCACGAGGTCATAGGTACGGGTGAACGTGAAGAGGCACTAGCGCGCGAGGATCTTGAAGAATTCGATCTGATTATCAGCGATCTCACCGAGAGCATCGAAGCCGATGACACAGTTGGTGAATTGCAAAGACGATGCCTATTGACTCCGGTTCCTCCCAACGGCCGAGCGGAGATAATTAAAGCTTTTAAGATGGGCGCCGCAAATTTTTTGCGGCAGCCGTATACCAAAGACGAACTCCGCGAAATTGTCGAACAGACCCTTTCTCATAAACTACACTACCTTGACGATCCGACACCTCTCTCCCACATTCACGAAAAGATCGAGTTTGAACTACCGAGCGATCTGTCGCTAATGAACGGCGTGCTCCAGTATCTCCTTGAAAGGGTCACCAAGCTCGGTCTGATTGCACCTGAGCGCTCGAATCTTTTCATCGCACTCGATGAAGCTTTCGTAAATGCCGTCAAGCACGGAAACAAGAGCGACCCGACAAAGCTTGTCAGAATTACCGCGGAGTTGTCTCCTACAGAAGCTTGCTTTACCGTCGAGGACGAAGGCGAGGGTTTCAACGTTCAGGACATTCCCGACCCTTGTGATCCCGCAAACCTTTTCAAAACCTCAGGCCGCGGGGTTCTTCTCATCTACAACATTATGGACGAAGTTGAGTACAATGCGCAGGGTAACCGTGTAAAGATGGTAAAGCGACCGGACCCTAGCGACAGAAACTCGATTCGTTGACGCGCATTAAGACAAATAAGCGGGGGCCGCTCAAGGCAAGTGGAGATTTTGCCGGGATTGAATCAGGCAGTTCTCCATCGTTTTTTGCTGCCTGGCATTGGTGGCTGCCACCCGCCCTGCTGTCGCTCGCACTCATCCTTTATTTTGTCGACCCATTTGTTGGTGACTGGGATGCCTACGATTATACGATCCTCTCACTAGCCGGATACCCGTCGTCCATGGCATTGGGCCGCAATCTTTTCATCTTCTGGAACCATGGCCTCTATCACCTGGCGAATACTCTTTTTCAGGTCCAACCCGAGGACGCTTACCTGATATTTAAATATGCGGTGGTGGCCCAGGGTCCGTTGGCAGTCATTGCTTCCTGGGCCCTCGCCAGGGAGGTTGTGGGCTCTTTGCATGCTGCCACTCTGGCCGCGCTGTTCGTTGTCTTCTCGCCCGTATTTGTCCTCTACGGCGGTCAGGTAATGACCGATGTGCCTTCAGTCCTTTTCCTAGCACTGGCCTTGACTATTCACTTGCGTGGTTTGCAACGGCAGAGTTGGTGGCTCGTACTTGCCAGTGCGGCTCTCCTCGGACTGGGAGTAAATCTTAGAGAGACAGTTGCATTTTATGCTCCGTGGTTGGTGTTAGCTCCATTTGTTTGCGGTTGGAAGCCGAGCCGTCGGACGCTGCTCTTTGTCGCTGTTTCGGTTTTTGTGTTTCTTCTCTTCTCCCTTTCCTGGTTTGGTTACTGGTTCCTGACTGATCCCCACTATCGATGGGTGTGGAACGGTTGGCGTCAGTCGATGGCCCAGGAGTCAGCCCGTCACCCCGTCACGATCAATAACTTGAAGCCGTATCTGGTCTTCTTCTTTATAAGTGCCCCGCTTATATTAATCACCCTTCCTTTTGCGGCCGTCAGGGAATGGTTGAGCCGCGGACTCTCGCCGGTGTTACTGTTGGCTGTGGTTGGACTGTTCGCGAATATCCTGCTCTTCTTCAATTACAGCACGGCAGTTAATTGGCGATATTTTCTGACCGGGTTACCAGCGCTGGCGCCGCTTTCGGCAAGCTTTTTGATGGTGGGCCTTACCGGAATCTTGCGCAGTCGCCGGGTGGCTTTCGCTTCGTGTGCCGTTTTGCTTGCCGGATTCGCAATTTTTTTCAGCATCTATATGAAGCCAATGAGTCGGGAGTACGTTGAAAAGCGAGCCTTAAGCAAAGAATATCGGGAACAACTCGTCAAATTACCGCACAATGCAGTGATGATGTCGGGTGGACAGACGATTGCTGTCAAGTACTGGGCTGCTATAGGCTCTGGTGATTGGGAGACTATCGGCACGGGGGGCGGCTGGCCCGCTGAGCATCTGATCCCGATCATTGACGGCTATCTTGCCGAGGAAAGACCCGTTTTTATCGACACGGATCCCCACTTATGGTCCCCTTGTAGCTGGCAGCGCTACGAGATACCGGCGATTGTCGATCTCGAACAACGTTTTAACTTCCGACAAGTCACCGAGACGATCTACGAATTGAGGCCATTAAGCGACGACTCTGCCCTGGATGTACCGCAACTGGAGAGGTTGCTGCCTGAAAACAGGCCTGAAGAGACCATTGGCTGTCCGCCAACTCGCTCGTAGCCCCGCCCGATAATTAACCTGAACGATGCCTTACGAACTTTTTCTTGCCCTTCGCTATTTGCGTTCGCGGCGCCGGCGACGACTTGCGCGCGTTACGGCAATGGTGGCGGTCTTCGGAATCGCAATTGGAGTTGCCGCCTTAATAGTTGCCCTGGCGCTGGCCAACGGTTTCCGAGACGAGATTCAGGCAAAGATCCTCAGCGGTACGGCCCACTTGAGTGTTATGCGCGCCGATGGGCAACTAATGCCGGAGCATCGCGAGCTGTCAGCGCAAATCAGAGAAGTAGACAGCGTGGCGAGCGCGACCGGCACGACTTACACGGGCGCTGTCGCACTCGGACCAAAAGGCTCCGCTTACGCAGTGCTGCGTGGCATCGAGCCTGGGGCGGAACACAGTTGGAGAGAGATCGAATCACATCTGATCGAAGGATCCCAAACACCGCTGTTTGAACGCACTGACCGCGCCAGCCCTTCGTTACCGGCAGTATTGATGGGAGCGGAACTGGCAATCCGCACAGGTGTCCGAATCGGCGAAACAGCCGAAATTATCGCAGCGACTGGGCAGCATTTTTCTAGTCCGATTAAGCGGCTGGTTCGCGTGGTTGGAATCTTTCGGGCGGGGTTATTCGAATATGACTCTACCTGGATCTACATGTCGCTTGACACCGCGTCGGCATTCTCCGGTGGTGAGAACTCCGCCGGCGTCATCAGCGTCCAGGTCGATGATATCTATAAAGTGAAACCGGTACGCGATGCTGTGCTGGCCCGACTGGGTGTGGGCTACACAGCACTCGACTGGCAGGAAGCCAATCGCCCCCTCTTCATGGCGCTCGAACTCGAACGCCGCATGGGATTATTTGTAATCGGTATAATCATTCTGATAGCCGCTTTGAATATAGCTACTACACTTATTCTCGTCGTCGTTGAACGTCGTAGCGATATCGCCATTCTGAATGCAATGGGCGCCACGAGCAGGAGTATCATGACTGTATTCATGATCGAAGGCGCACTCATTGGCGTTCTGGGAGCTTTTCTTGGAGTGTTGATGGCAATGGTCGCGTGCGTTATCGGGAACCACTACGAACTGGTAAGTCTTCCTGGAGATGTTTATTCGATCAGCAATGTTCCTTTCAACCCAAACATGCGAGATGCACTGCTGGCCGCGCTGGTGGCCTTCGGATTAAGCTTGGTAGCAACGATCTATCCCGCCCGGGCCGCCGCCCGCGTTCATCCGGTCGCAATGTTTCGTGACACCCAATAGTTTATGAGTGAGGTAGAAACACCAGCACTTCCGATCCGTACCGAACGCCCCGGTGTTCCTCGATCGAACTTTGAACTCGCTGTGAACGACCTGCGCAAGGCTTTCCTCTCTCCTTCCGGCGAAAAGATTGAGGTTTTGAAAGGTGTGACCTTCGGCGCTTCAGGTGGACAGGTGCACGCCATCGTCGGCGCTTCTGGCGCCGGTAAGTCGACATTCCTTCATCTTCTGGGGGGGCTAGATTCAGCCGATCATGGAACTATTACGCTCGCAGGCGTATCTGTAGAAAGGGCGGCGCCCCTTGAGTTGGCGCACCTTCGCAACCGCCGGATTGGCTTTGTTTTCCAGTTTCATCATTTACTCCCCGATTTAACTGCGCTTGAGAATGTTGCGCTCCCACTGTTGATCGCGCGGATTTCCCGGGCTGAAGCCATGAATCGGGCATCAAAATTTCTCGAGAAAATCGGGTTGAGTGAACGCGCGACGCACCCGATTGGACACCTTTCAGGCGGCGAACAACAGCGCGTTGCCGTGGCACGGGCATTGATCAATGAGCCTTTGCTTGTATTAGCCGATGAACCGACGGGAAACCTTGATGCGGATATTGGCGAGGTGATCGGCGAGACCCTCCGCTCCTATTGTCGGCGGCGAGGAGCAATCGGGATCGTTGCCACTCACAACAAGCGACTTGCAACGGTCTGCGATCGCACCATGGTCCTGCTTGACGGGAGGCTCAATCATTTGTGAATCCCTCTGAAAAACGTCGGGGGTTAACGCTTTTTACTACCCAGAAATCGGACAACGACTTTTTGCGCTCTCGTTCATGGGTTATAATGCGGCCAGTTCACAGGCAGCAGGAACCGACACGGGAACAATCGTTCAATTTTAACGGTAACCTAATGTTTGAACGCTATACTGAAAAAGCGCGGCGAGTTATCTTCTTCGCGCGATATGAAGCATCCCAATTTGGTGCTCCCGCAATCGAGCCCGAACATCTCCTCTTGGGTCTGATGCGAGAAGATAAGACGCTTACCGGGCGCTTCTTTCCCCGAGCCCAGGTTTCAATCGAATCCATTCGCAAAGAAATTGAGGGTCGCACGCTTCTCCGTGAGAAGATCTCGACTTCGGTTGAATTACCGCTCGCTCCGGAAACAAAACGAGTGCTCGCATATGCGCACGAAGAGAGCGACCGGCTGCAACACCGCCATATCGGCACTGAACATCTCCTGCTGGGCCTTTTACGCGAAGAGCGGTCTATGGCTGCGGAGATCCTTTATGAGCGCGGTCTTCGCTTGAATGCGGTGCGTGATGAAATCGCTCGCCAGTCTGGAGTCGACGCTCGCAGCACACAAAAGAAAGATACTCCGCACCTGGTCGAGTTCTCACGAGACTTAACCGATGATGCTGCCAACGACAAACTAGATCCTCTGATTGGCCGCGAAGCAGAGATCGAACGCCTGATTCAGATACTCTGCCGGCGTACAAAAAATAATCCGGTCTTAATTGGCGAACCTGGCGTCGGGAAAACGGCAATCGTTGAAGGACTGGCTCAAAGAATAGTCAAATCCGAGGTCCCCTCGTTTCTTGAAAACAAGAGAATCCTTTCTCTCGATCTTTCTTTGATCGTAGCCGGAACCAAGTATCGCGGACAATTCGAAGAGCGCCTGAAACAGATCATGCGTGAACTGGTTGAAAACCCCCAGTACATCGTCTTCATCGACGAGTTGCACACACTGGTGGGGGCAGGTTCCGCCGAGGGCTCACTTGATGCCGCAAACATCCTGAAACCGGCGCTTTCCCGTGGAGAGATCCAGTGTATTGGGGCGACAACGCCCGCCGAATTTCGTAAGTCAATCGAGAAAGACCGCTCGCTCGAACGTCGTTTTCAGGCCGTCAAAGTCCCGCCGCCTTCAGAAGAAGAGGCAGTTGCGATTCTCGATGGCGTGCGTGAGCGCTACGAGAGCTTTCATCAGGTCCGCTATACGGACGATGCTTTGGAAGCTGCCGTTTATCAGTCGCATCGATACATTCCAGATCGCTTTCTCCCTGACAAAGCCATTGATGTAATCGACGAAGCCGGCGCCCGGGTCAAGCTGCGCGTCCGGAGAGAACAGGGCAGTCTCGCCGACTGGAACCAACTCAACGAGTGGTCGACCTCTTACGACGATAGTGAAAGTCGCGAGCCGAGCGGAGATTCGCTGGTTTCAGCAGAAGTTACCAGGGACGACGTTGAGGATGTAATCGCTCGCTGGACAGGAATACCGGTAACCTCCCTGAAAGAAGCCGAAACAAGAAAGCTCCTCAGAATCGAAGTTGAACTGCATGAGCGCGTAGTTTCACAGCGTCGGGCAATCTCGGCTCTGGCCAGAGCTATTCGCCGATCACGAGCCGGTTTAAAGAATCCTCTGCGTCCGGTCGGCTCTTTTCTCTTTCTTGGACCAACGGGCGTTGGGAAAACTGAGGTCGCACGTTCCCTGGCCCAGTTTCTTTTCAGCAGCGAACGCGCCTTGATTCGCTTCGACATGTCGGAGTTCATGGAAAAGCATTCTGTGTCAAAGCTAATTGGCTCACCACCAGGTTACGTAGGGCACGAAGAAGGCGGTCAGCTAACCGAGCGAATCAAACGCGCCCCTTACTCGGTCCTTCTCTTCGATGAGATCGAAAAGGCCCACCCGGACATCTTTAACGTTCTCCTTCAGGTATTCGAAGATGGAATTCTCACCGATGCGCTGGGCAATACAGTTGATTTCAAGAACGCCATCATCATTATGACTTCCAATATCGGCGCCCGGTTCATTCAGAAGAAAGCCACACTTGGTTTCCAGGGGTCGGTCGACGCGTCACGAGAGAAGATGGAAGAGATGGTGATGTCTGCGGTGCGACAGACGTTCAATCCTGAGTTCATCAACCGGCTCGATGAGATAATCATCTTCGACGAACTGTTGGATGACGAATTGCTCGAAGTAGTTCAGCTTCAGGTCGATCAAATCAACAAGACAATGGCCAGGCACGGACTTGAAGTCCGGTTAACCGAAGAAGCCAAACGCTGGATTGTCGAAAAAACCTGCGCCGATCGCTCTTATGGGGCTCGACCTCTCCGGCGTGCGCTGCAAAAATATGTTGAAGACCCGCTCTCAGAAGCTCTAATTCAGGGTCACCTCGTCGGGGCCTCTCAAATCGAGATATTTCTTGACGGGCACGAAATTAACTATCGACCTCTGGGCGTTGAGTCACCCGATGATGCCCTGTTAATTCACTGAGATACGAGTCGAAACCCAGAACGGATCCCGAGTCCAAAGTCCCTGCGAGGCGTTCATCGCAGTGGATTTTGGACTTTGGGCTTTTTTGCGGCTATAATGCGCGACTTTGCTGGACTACGGCTGGCAACGAGAGTGGTCTCTTTCCGAATCAAAGAGTTCCTCCGAGGCTGGGTACGCACGTGTGACATATAATTCACTTTGCCTTATTTTACATTCTGATAAAGATTAATTTTTCGCTGGTCACCTGGTAAGAGCTCCCCTAAGTATCTGACATCCGGAAAGAACTACTGAGGGAATTGGCGTATATGCACTTATATCGTGCGGTTGTGCTCATTTTTCTGAGCGTACTAATCGTTTTCGTTTCCATCCTCGCCGCGCCCGAAAGCGTTTCCGCAGAGCAAAGTCAACGACTTGTCGAGCAGGTCGACATCATTGGAAACCGCCGCTTGCGGAAAGACGACCTTCTTTATTACATACAGACCCGACCCGGCGATCCTTACAACGAACAGCAAGTACAGCGCGATTTTCAAACACTTTTGCAACTCGGATTCTTCGATAAGACGGAAACCCGAGTAGCCATCGAGGACGGCGCCCGAGGCGGCATCAATGTCATCTTTGAAGTGCGCGAACTTCCGATTATTCGTGACCTGCAATTCGAAGGGCTAAATGCCGTAGCCGAATCCGACGTTTTGAAGGCCTTTCGTGAGAGACGCGTCGGTATTTCAAAAGAGAGCATCTACGACCCGGTTAAGAGTCGCAACGCCATCCGAGTTCTTAAGGAGTTGCTTGCGGCTCGAGGTTATCCAAATGCGGTCGTCACTGAACGGCAAGAAGAGGTTTCAGCCACCTCTACGGCCATCACCTACGAGATCGACCAGGGCGATAGAGTTCGAGTTGTCGAGGTACAATTCGAGGGTAATCAAGTTTTCAGCGATGGCCAGCTTCGCGGCGCGATGAAGTATGTTAAAGAGGCCGGTTTAATATCGAGGATCCGCGGCCAAGATATTCTCGACCGCGAAAAGCTCGACGTAGATCTCCAACTTGTTAATAACTACATGCGTTCGAAGGGTTATTTGCAGGCATACCACGTTGAGCCTCGCGTTGAAGGAGTGGGTCGACGCCGCACTGGCTTCCCGATACTTCCGCTGCCCCTGCTTTCTTCCGTTGATGAAGGGTTGCGCGTTACAGTCCCTGTAGTCGAGGGCAAGCTTTACCGAATTGGAGAAATCAAGATTGAGGGAAACTCGATCTTCTCCGAGGAGTACATCAGGGCGGTTATCGGGCTGAACAAAGGTGACATCGCCAATGGCGAGAAGATTGGTAAGGCGCTCTTTGAGAATCTAAAGACAATTTACGGCTCTCAGGGCTTTATTGAGTACACGGCTGAACCTCGTCCTGTTTTTAAAGACAGCCCCCAAAATCCAAACGAGGGAATTGTAGACTTCACTATAACGATCGAAGAAGGCAAGCAGTTTGCCCTGAGGCGCCTCGAATTCGTTGGGAACACGTTTACCCGCGACTTTGTATTGCGCCGCGAAGTGCTGCTGAATGAAGGTGACATCTATAACCAGAACTCATGGGAATACTCGATAATCAGACTTAACCAATTGGGGTACTTCGAACCTATCGACAAAGATAAAGACGCCGATTTCCGCACTAACGACGAAGAGGCCATGGTTGACATCAACTTGAAGGTCTCTGAGCGGGGTCGCCAGCAGATCTCTTTCAATGGGGGGATCTCGGGTATAGGAGGTTCGTTCTTCGGCCTGGAGTACTCAACGAATAACCTGCTTGGTCGGGGCGAGGTTCTGTCATTTAATATGGCGGCCGGCAACCGCCAACGTTATTTCCAGTTCTCGTTTACGGAGCCCTACATTCGTAACCGCCCGATCACGGCGGGCTTTTCTTTGTTTACGTTTTCGCAAAAGTTCTTTGGCGAGGGTACTTTCCTTTCTCAGAATTTCGACGCGCAGCAAGGCCTCTTTGGTACCCAGTTTGATTTTCTGAACGTCGACGAGCGGAACCTCTTTACCCGAGATTCTTATGGCGGCTCCTTGTTCCTGAGCGCACCGTTGTCTGAGTTCTATCGCAAGCGGCGCTTTACTCAGTTTTCACGTGTTGGCGCCTCTTATCAGTTCTCGACTTCGAGCGTGAAAGATCCGGAAGTTAATCTGGATCCCGCCAATCCAACTCAGTTTATTCCGGTCATTTTCAGGCAGCCAAACATTATTACCAGTCGCGGGACGCTGAGCTTCACCTACGATACTCGCAACGCCAGCATCGATCCCACCAGCGGCCGCGAGTTATCACTGGCAGTGGCGCTCGCAGGATTGGGTGGCGACGTAAGGACTTATCAGCCGACAGTTTCATATACGCAATTTTTCCCGATGCGTCGCAAGACCTCAGAAACGCCTGAAGTCTTTGGCTTTCGAATTATTGCTGGAACAGTGGGTAGCTTTGCGACCTCGGCGAAAATCAGAGAAGCTAATTCGCTGGCATTTGTCGCTGGCGTTCCCATTTTCGAACGCTTCTTCCTTGGTGACGAGTTCACGATTCGCGGCTACAACGTGCGTTCGATTAGCCCGGTAGCGCCGCTGGATACCTTCATTACCTCGAGAAACGTGGTTTTGTCAGTTAACGCTGCTGGAACCGCTGAACCCATTCCGGGAGCTCCAGCCTCGCTGTCGAATATCGGTGTTTTCACAGGAACTTCCGGCAATAACAGAGCCCAACTGCCTCGATCATTTACATCGATCGGCGGCGATACACAGTTGCTCGGGAACTTTGAGTATCGGATTCCGGTGGTTGGCAACACGGTTGGACTTGCCGCCTTCGCGGATATCGGATCAGCCTTTAACCTGAGATCTAAAGGAGACCAGGCCTTCTCGAGCAATTTCCTCAACGACCAGCCATTTCTTCAGACAGTGGGATTTGTACCGTGTGCAAGGCTGGCGGGAGGATTTGCGCCTGTAAGTCTTTCCACTTTGGCGGCTTGTAACGCCCACCCCGAACTTGCGCTCACGGGCGCTCTCGGGCTGGTCATGCGGGACAGCCGTTTGGTTACGACCCAGGAACTCGACAATGCGCGCAATCTTGGTCCTTTCGACCCACTGACGGGGCTTCCTTTCGGATTCCAGCAAGTTTTCCTGCGTGGTGAAGCCCAAACGAATGCCGTGGTGCGTCTTTCAGAGAGCCTCTTTAATGGCATAGGTGACTACAGAGCCAGCCTGGGAATGGAGGTTCGGGTTCAGGTTCCCGTTCTGAACGTACCTTTTCGCCTGATTTTTGCGTATAATCCAAACGCGAGACAAAACCAGATAATCGATGGATTTCCGTTCTTCTTTAATGAGAAAAAGCGAGTTATCCGCTTTAGTGTCGGGCGCACGTTTTGATCATTTGGAGGCCAACCGTAACGGCGAAGTGAACAACTAACTCGTGGTCAAGTCGCCTTTTCAATGTAAGGAGTAATACTAGAAAGTCATGAAGATAGATCGATTCGTGGCCGCCACCTTTTTTATCGCGGCATTCGCAATGTCCCCCTCTTTTGCGCAAACGAGGCCGACAACCCCGGCCCCTGGCGCCGCTGCCCCTACTTCGACCGCCGTGCCCGAAAGCAAGGTGGCGCTGATCAATACCGAGTTATTCGGTGACGATAAGCAAGGCATTCTGCGGATTGTTTCGGCTCAGAAAAGAGTCGACGGCGAGTTCCAGCCGCGCCGGGTCGAACTCCAGCAATTGCAGCAGAAGATGAGCCAACTCAATGATGATATTACCAAGCAGCAGGCGGCTGCGAGTATCGTTGACCCCAAGACCCTTCAGGCCAAGATCGAACAGCTCGAGCAACTCAAACGAGAGGGACAACGCAAGCAGGAAGATGCTCAGGCTGAATACAACAAACGTATGCAGCAACTCCTGGCGCCAATCTATGACGATCTGGGGAAAGCGCTCGACGCATTTGCCAAGGCCCGGGGCATAACACTGATGCTTGATACTTCCAAGATTGGGCCGGCGATCCTGAGTGCGTCAGACGCTATCGACGTCACACGGGCTTTTATCGCCGAATTCAACAGTAAGTTCCCAGCGACCGCATCAGTAACGCCTCCTCAATAAGATTTCTCCGGGGGCAAAACAGATCAGACGCGGAGATGCGGATTGACCCGCGTTCCCGCGTCTCTTTATTCTGTCACTCATGGAAACCATTCTTGATGCGCAGGCGATCCAGAAGCTCCTGCCCCATCGCTATCCCTTCCTTCTGGTTGACCGCATCATTGAGTTGGTACCGCGCGAAAGGATCGTCGGCCTCAAACAAGTCAGCATTAATGAGCCATTTTTTCAAGGCCACTTTCCCAGCGCCCCGGTGATGCCGGGCGTTCTCGTGGTTGAAGCGTTGGCCCAGGTTGGAGCGGTGCTCGTTTTGCGCGAGATTGAAGATCGGGATCAGAAGCTGGTCTTGTTCACTGGGATCAGAGAAGCACGGTTCCGCCGCCCCGTTGTGCCGGGCGATACACTGATTCTCGAGGTCACTGCTATCCGCATTGGGTCGCGCGTCCAAAGAATGCGCGGTGAGGCTAAGGTCGACGGATACCTTGCTGCGGACGCCGACATCATGAGTATAGTTGCCGATCGCAATGCAACCGCAGCAACCTGATCTATATTTCTCGAAATGTCCTCCACTGTTGACGCCCCGTATGTTATCCATCCAACGGCGGTTGTGAGTCCTCTGGCTCGCATCGGTCGTGATTGTTTCATTGGTCCCTTTTGCATAGTCGGTGAACTGGTCGAACTCGGTCCCGGGGTGCGACTGGAATCGCACTGCGTCGTGGATGGTCATACGACGATCAGTGAGGGCACTCATGTTTTTCCCTTTGTTTCGATTGGATTGGCGTCTCAGGATTTAAAGTATCGGGGCGAGCCCTCAGAGACCCGCATCGGGCCGCGCAATCGCATTCGAGAGTTCGTTACCATTCACCGCGGCACTGCCGGTGGAGGCATGCTCACAGAGACAGGCGCCGATTGTCTGATCATGGCCCAGGCGCACATTGCCCATGATTGCATTCTTGGAGACGGTGTGATTATGGCAAATGCGGCAACGCTCGCCGGTCACGTGGTAGTCGAGGACCGCGCCAACATTGGCGCCTATTCCGGCGTGCACCAGTTCTGTCGCGTCGGGAAGGAAGCATACGTCGGCGGATACTCCGTCGTTGTTAAAGATGCGCTTCCGTTTGCGCTGACAGTGGGTAATCACGCGCGCTGCTATGGATTGAACACTCTGGGAATGAAACGACGAAACTACTCACGTAAGGTCATTGACGCTCTGCATCATGCTTTTCACCTGCTGCTGGCCGCTAAACTCAATACCTCGCAAGCAGTTGAACGAATCAAGGATGAACTCTCGGGAGTTGAAGAGGTCGACGAGTTAGTGGACTTCATCACCGCCTCGAAGCGCGGCGTCGTGAAGTAGAAGCAGAAAGTAAGCAGTGGTAAAGTAAGCAGTGAGCAGTAAGCAGTCAGTAAGCAGTGAGCAGTGAAAGCGAATGAGTTAACTAAAGAATTGTCGCAGTAGGGCAATTCCTAAATCAACTCAACTAAACTCAACCCTAACCTCACGAAAGGATGACATACATGAGAAAACCTCACAAACGTTTACTTGCCTGGGTGCGGACTATGGATCTGGTGGTCAAAATTTATGAGATCACTCCCAAGTTTCCTCGGCAGGAAAGTACGGGTTAGTTGCCCAATTACGCAAAGCCGGCGTATCAGTTCCTTCAAATATCTCTGAAGGAGCTGCCGGTCGTACGAAAGTACAGTTTGTCACTATCTCTCAATAGGGATAGGCTCTCTCAACGAGATCAGTACGCAGCTTGAAATAGCTTACCGGGTTGGATACCTCGGGGCACAGGATCTTGAACAAGCGGAAGCATTGGTTGATGAGTGCTTGGCTCTTACCTATGGACTCAGGAAGAGTGTAGCCAGGCCCAAGTAGTCAGCGGGCCGCACTGCTTACTGCTTACTGCTTACCGCTTACTGCTCACTGCTCACTGCTTACTGCTTACTTTACTGATGAAATACGGGCTCATTGCAGGCAATGGCAGGTTTCCGTTCCTGGTGGTGGAAGGGGCGCGACGCGCTGGCGTGCCGCTGGCGGTGGCTGCGATCTGTGAAGAGACCGACAAGGATGTCGAGCGGATCGCCGAATGCCTTACCTGGGTTGGTATTGGTCAGCTAGGTAAGCTCATCCGCTTCTTTAAGGACCAGGGTGTAGATAAGGCAATCATGGCTGGACAGGTCAAGCACGTGCAGATCTTCAGCCGTACTGTGCCCGACGCCCGCATGCTGAAGATGCTGCTAAAGCTCAAACGCCGGAACACTGACTCGCTAATCGGAGGGGTCGCAGCCGAGCTGGCAAGCGAAGGAATCGAGATTGTGGATTCCACCTGCTTCTTGCAAGACCACCTTCCAGAGGCCGGAACCCTCACTGTGCGAAGGCCTGATAATCGCGAACGTGAAGACATTGAATATGGTCTTGAGATCGCTCGCGAAATTGCTCGACTCGATCTCGGTCAGACGATCGTGGTCAGAGCGCGGGCTTGCGTTGCGATTGAAGCGATGGAGGGTACCGACGCTACCATTAAGCGCGCCGGAGAACTCACGAGAGGGCGGCTAACCGTAGTGAAGGTCGCTAAGCCGAACCAGGACATGCGCTTCGATGTGCCGGTAGTCGGGGTCCCAACGGTAGAAGCAATGCTTGCCGCCGGAGCTACGTGTCTATGCATTTCAGCCGGGAAGACTTTGATTTTCGACCGCGAAGAGATGATCGCCCTCGCGAACCGCAAGAAGATCTCTATCGTGGCGTGTGAGCGAGACGATTATGCCTTATCGCCCGGGATTGGCCGATAATTCTACCGACTGCGCGGCCCTGGGATCATAGGGTGTGGCGAGGTACTTCTTGGCAATTGCCTGAGCGTTGTCGTAGTTAATCCCTGACTGAACGGCTCGGTTGTATTCGGCCACAGCGCGGTTGCGTTCCCCTTTAGCATCATAAGCGTTGCCCCGCTTAATATGTGCCCAGACCTCAATCCAGGACGGTCTCAACGTACCGTTTAGCGCCGCATCAAAATTATCCAGCGCCTGTTGCCAGTTCCTCTGTTCCAGGAATAGCAATCCTAGATTGTAGTAGACCCACGAGTTCGAGCGATCAAGCTTTAGGGCCGCTTCAAACTGCTGTTGGGCTTCCGCGTAGAGGCCTTCCTTCATCTGTTCGATGCCGCGTCTGGCAATTATGGAAACTTTCAGATCCTCGGACATCCGCAAGATCTTGTGGCTGGGGTCAACAATCACCTCCAGAGGCTGCCCACTCGACTCAAAACTAAAGTCCTCGCTACGGCCCTCGAGTCTAACTGTCGTCGTCTGGTTATCACCCTCGGCACGCAGCATCAGTTCGATCGGCATGCGCAACGCCTCGACGGTCTGTCTCACAGTACCGCGTGTGCGGAATTTGCCCGCTCGCGTCCGGATGATCTGATAGTCGACAGTGAACTCGGGTACTCCTGTGCCTTCAATCCATTGCGCAAAAAAGAAGCGCATATTCTCACCGGCGATTTGGGAAGTTAGTCGCTCAAAATCGTCGATCGAGGCATTCTTTCCGCGGTACTGTTCAAGAAATGTCCGCAAAAGCAAATCAAACTTCTCTTTGCCGATCGTTTCGCGCAGCATTCGATAGACCATCGCACCCTTGTAGTAGACTATTGACTGGTACGCTCCCGACTGATCGTCGAGCGCGTTTGGCGCACGGGCGATTGAGGCAGTCTGCTCGAAGGTCAGGGCGCGTTCTTGTTGTTCCCGTTCGGCCGCATCGAGCGGGCCGCCGCTTAGGGTCGATTCACGGAAAGCAAAAGCACTCCATTCCGCAAGGCCTTGCGAAATCCAGGCGTCATCAAAAGACTTGAGGCCGACGGTCTGGCCCCACCACTGGTAGGCAACTTCTCGCTGGAGCCGTTCTTCAGGCATGGCGCGTGAAGAGTCGAATAATCGTGAGGACAAAAAGATCATTCCGGGTCCGGAGTAAGTTTCCATTGTGTCGTCATCGACTTGGGCGACGACAAGGCGGTTTCCAAAAAGTGGAGCACCATATTGGCGGGTATTGAACTCCAGTACGCGTCCCATCAGTTCCGCATAACTGTTGATGCTACCCTCACTTCCGGGCATCGCGTAGAAACTGATCTCATAATTACCGAAGCGCAGATTCTTGTTTATGTACTGTCCGGCGGCAAAATTTCCTATCAGGACCGGTTGCCGGTGGACGAAACGGTACCTCGTCGCCCCCTCCTTTGGTGAATGTTGCGGCACGACCGGATGATCGCTCGTACCGGCGACCTGTAAGCCAGTAGGCACGATCAGCGTAATGTCGGAGGTGGCCCGGTCGGCGGCATAATCGTGGAACGGAAACCATCGCGACGCATACATCAGATATGATCCCTCGGCGCCAACATAAGCAAGTCTCTTTGTAGCGAGCGGGCCGCCTTCCGGGGAGATTAGGGCGCCGCTCCAACGGAATCGCAAGGTGATTGGCTGATTCGCGGGGAAAACCTCACCCAGATCAATTCTGACACTAGGACCGAGTGCTCCTACGCCGACTGCGTCCTGTACAAATCCAGTTAGCGGCTTACCCTGAAGTTCGATGCCCTCGATCCGCAACGAGCCATTGAGTTCGAAGACCACTGAGCGCGTTGCTTCGAGCGGAATAAATGTAACGTCAGCTCCCGCGCGCAACATGTGTTGGTCTGGAATGAGCTGCGCCTCGATGCGGTAATGTGTGACGTCAATTCTGGTACCGGACGGTTGGGGTGCTGGCTGCTGCGAGAGTGTTGTGCCGGTAAAGGTAAATACAACGGCTAGCAGACTGAGCAAGCCACGGATACGTGGGAAGATAGGATTGGATAGCATGATCTCTCGTTGTTGATATTCGTCCAATGGCCGTCAATTATACAGCCAGCCGGCCCCTTTACAGAAAACGACTCAGAGGGGGCGGAAATTTGTCTCCAGGGCTTTGCGGGGCTCAAGAGAGACGTCCGACCGTGACCATGAGAGGCTTTCTGACGCAGTCGACGGTTTGGATGGTAGGAAGTAGCAAGCGGTTGGCTGACCATTCGTTGCACTTCTAGTGACGTGGCATCCTGTCCAGGCCGCGTTCGGTACAAGGCTGAAAAACTCCATCTGGCCTTTCGAATCCACGACTTGCTTTTATCGGGCGATCCATGACTTTCTTTACAGCGAGTTATTAACGCGAGAAGGTCCCTCTTGCCACCAACCGCAAGCTATACAGCATGCGCCACTTGCGCATGGCTTGACATGCTTACGTCTAGAGCATAAATTCCTATCACTCTTAAAGTCGATAGTTAGTGTCAAAGGTGTTGGTGGGCATCCACACTAGTCGCAGATAACTTCTCCTCAGACAAGTAGAGATCAGTTGCAAGATTGAACGTGGGTTGTCTGCTCAACAGCTTCTGGAGATCAGGTCGATTGCCCGAGATATGAACGTCGTGCTCCCTCTCGCAGAAAAGGGACGAGCCTGCTCCGATAGAATTTTCAAAATAAGGAGTCTTTATGAAACGCGCCTCTAGGTTTGTTATTCCGCTTTTCATCTGTGCGCTCGCACTCGTGACTGTGACTGCGCAAACGCCTCGGAACGTTCGCGTAGACTATAAGGAGACCACACTCAAAAACGGCCTCCGCGTGATCACGGTCGAGGACCATTCAGCTCCCGTCATCGCGATCTCGGTAACCTACAATGTCGGGTCACGCGATGAGCGGAAAGGACGTACGGGGTTTGCCCATCTTTTCGAACATATGATGTTCAAGGGATCGGAGAACGTGGGTTCAGGCGAACACTTTGTACTGATCTTCAATAACGGTGGAACCATGAA
>DATKDA010000045.1:0-8699 GCA_035512935.1 Pyrinomonadaceae bacterium
CGTTGTGTGCGCCGGGCAGGGCCAGTCGGTACTTGCCCAGGCGAGACTTGCGACTGGCGACGATGGACTGCCGGTGTGGGTTAAAGATGTTGGCGCGCGGCGCGAGCCAGGACGCAAACGTGCTTTCCCGGTCAATGCTTACGGAGCAAAGGGCGACGGCGCCGCTAATGATACCAAAGCGATCCAGAGGGCGATTGAAGCCTGTGCAAAGGCCGGTGGGGGCATCGTGTCTTTCAAACCGGGCAACTACTTGACTGGAGCCATCTTCCTCAAAAGCAACGTGCATTTGCGGATCGATAAGGGCGTAACCTTGCTTGGCAGCCAGGAGGACTCCGACTATCCCTCGTTGTGGACCCGCGTAGCCGGAATCGAGATGAAGTGGCCCGCCGCTCTGATCAACGTCAACGACCAGAAGAATGTGATGATCTCTGGAAAGGGTAGGATCGACGGACAGGGTCAGAAGTGGTGGGACAAGTACTGGAAATTGCGGCGCGAAGACTATGAACCCCGTGGCCTGCGCTGGGCCGCAGATTATGACGCCGAGCGCGTACGCCTGATGGTGATCTCAAAGTCAACGGACGTCACCGTAAAGGACCTGAGTTTAAGACGTTCCGGCTTTTGGACTGTGCAGGTAGTCTACTCCAGCCAGATCACTGTGGATGGAATCCGGATTACGGACAATCAGGGTCCCAGCACGGATGGAGTTGATATCGATTCTTCGAGCTACGTGTTGGTCCAGAATACGGACATCGACAACAACGACGATAACATTTGCCTGAAGGCCGGACGCGACTTTGACGGATTGCGAGTCAACCGGCCCACCGAGTATGTTGTTATCCGAAATAATATTGCGAGACGCGGTGGCGGGATTGTGTCTTTCGGCAGTGAGACTTCCGGAGGGATTCGCAAGGTAGTCGCATATGACAATCGCGGCGTCGGCACGAACGAAGGGATCCGTTTCAAGTCTGCAAAGACGCGAGGTGGTTATGTGGAAGATGTTCTCGTGCGAGACATACGCATGGAGAATGTTCCCTTGCCTTTTACTTTCACACTCAACTGGAATCCCAGCTATAGTTACGCCACCATTCCGGAGGGAATGAAGGATGTCCCGCCGCATTGGATTGTGATGAATACTCCGGTCATGCCTCCCGAGAGGGGTCTCGCTGATTTTCGCAACATCACCATCGAAAACGTAGAGATAGTGGGCGCCAAGCGTATCTTTTCGGCAAGCGGTCTTCCGGAGAGACCGCTTGTTAACATAAGGCTCGTAAATATCACAGCGCAAGGGCTCGAGGCGGGAGTGATCGAACATGCTCGCAACTGGACCATGAAGAATGTACGAATCAAGACTCCGGCGGGCGAGCAGGTACGTTTGGTAGATGCCAAAAATGTTGACACGCCGCAAGTGCTGCGAGAGTGATTCACTAAGTCTCACGAAATAGACACGAAGATGCTTGCTTACTACTCGTTTTTTGTCGTGCTGGTGTTGTGTGATTTCGTGAATGCTTCCTACTTTACGGGCCAGTGTTCGGACTCCACGTGTTCGCGGTTCATAATCTCAATCATTTGACTGATGAGTTTCAAATTCTTTCCCGCCAGATCACGCGTCTCGCCGATATCGGTGTGGAGATCATAGAGTTCGACAGGGCCGTTCGCCCCGCGCCGCACAGCCTTCCAACGGCCCATCCGCACCGCCTGAGCGAAACTCGGCTCGTGAAATTCAAAATAGAGATGTTTGTGGTTAGGCTGCTTACCACCAGTAAGGGCCGTGAGCATGGCAAATCCATTGATACCCGTTGGCGGTTTTAGGCCGGCGATGGCAGCGGCTGTCGGCAAAAAATCCCATTGGGTCCAAAGATGATCGCTGACCTGTCCCGCCTTTATCTTTACGGGCCAACGCGCAATCATCGGCACCCTTATCCCGCCCTCATATAGATCGCGCTTTCGGCCTCGAAGAGGCCCGTTGCTTCCAAACAGCGTCAAGTCGTATCCGCCCTCGTCAACTCCCTGCGGTCCGTTGTCACTGCTAAACAAAACGAGGGTGTTTTGGTCCAGATTCAAATCTTTGAGCAGCGCGAGAATCTTGCCGATGTCCGCATCCATCCGCGTCACCATCGCAGCATAATTCTTCTGCTGTTGGGACCATTTCTCATTCGAGTACGGCTCGTCATCCGGAACTTCCATGCCGTTACCTGTTTCGCGACCAAGTTCGTTGTTCGCGTGCGGTATGGTATAGGCAAGATACAGAAAGAAAGGCCCGTTACGTTCACGCCGAATGAATTCCTGTGTTTCCGCGGTAAACAAGTCGTGAGAGTAAGTGCCCTTTGGAATGGTTATGCGCTCTTCGTTTCGCCAGAGGTAATCCGGATAGTAATTGTGCGCATGCGCCTGGTTGAGATAGCCAAACCAGTAATCAAACCCTTTGCGATTCGGAATGCCGGTAGTGTTGGGTTCACCAAGACCCCACTTACCGATCACGCCTGTGCGATATCCGGCGCCCTTCAAAACTTCAGCAACAGTCACGTCTCGAGGACGAAGCGGAACTCGCTCTTTCCTAAGGCTCATATTTCCCCTGATGTAAGCATTGCCCTGGTGCTGCCCGGTCATGAAGCTGGCACGGGAAGGAGCACATACCGGACTTGCGGCATAGAACTGAGTGAAGCGGATCCCCTCTCGCGCCATCCGATCGAGGTGGGGAGTCTTAATGAACTTTTGACCATAGCTGCCGAGGTCGCCATAACCGAGGTCATCAGCCATGATGAAGATGATGTTGGGTTTTAAGGACTGCTTTACATTCTGCGCCAAACTGACACCAGTAACCTGTGTCAATAGAATGAGGGTCCATAAAAAGCAAATCAGCGGTAGCTTCATAGTCGTTGGAGTAGACATATTATTACTGGCCTCCGTGGCCGTTGAGATACCATCTTCCTACGTCCAATGGTATCGAGCTTTTATTTGTTCCTCAACATCGGTTAGCATTCAATTTCTACATCGAAAGCGCAATCTTGTCCTACGATCACGAGTGAGAGGGTTTCAGCATGAACTTGCGAGTCGTCATTTGTCTTCTCAGTCTCTTGTTTTTCGTGTCAGTCTCTTTACCCGTGCTTCCTACAAATTCAGACGCCGCAGCGCAGAGTTCAAAGCCTCGCTATAACGTTCTGTTCATTGCATCTGACGACTTGCGACCGGAACTCGGCGTTTACGGTAACCCGATTATCAAGACACCGAACATAGACAAGCTTGCCGCGCGAGGTGTTCGCTTTGATCGCGCCTATGCACAGTATTCGCTATGCAATCCGTCGCGCACATCGCTGCTCACGGGACGGTATCCAAGCACAACCGGGGTCCTGGACAATGAAACATGGTTCCGTGCATTACACCCCGACTTCGTCAGTCTGCCGCAACACTTCAAAGAGAATGGCTATGCGACGCTCCGCTCTGGCAAGATCTATCACGGCGGAATGGACGATACGGATGCCTGGACGGAGGGCGGTGAACCGCGCAACTTTACCGGCGCACGACGTCCCCGTCCGCCCGCAAGTGTGGGCGGACGTTCGCGCGCGGCACATTCAGACCGTTTTGGAATTCTCAAAGGCGAAGGGGAAGAGCATGGCGACTACCGCCACGCTAGCCGGGCAATCAAATATCTAGAAACTTATAGGGACAAGCCTTTTTTCCTGGCGCTCGGTTTCAGTAAACCACACACTCCCCTCGAGGCGCCGCAGAGATTCTTTGATTTATATAAAGTGGAGCAGATGCAGTTGCCGCCGGACTTTGCGCCTACACCCGCAGCCCCGGCAGGCTTTCCCGAGATCTCGATTCCGAGACGTAATGCGGATCTGTTCATCGGTCGGGAAGCTTCACCCACCGAAGCTGGGGAGATGATCCGCGCTTATTATGCTTCGGTGAGCTACATCGATACCCAGGTTGGCCGTGTGCTCGATGCTCTTGATCGCCTCGGGCTCCGTGACAACACCATCGTCGTGTTCTGGGGCGACCATGGTTTCCACCTTGGAGAGAAAGGCAAGTGGTCCAAGGCGTATTCCTTGTTTGAAGTTGGCACGCGGGTGCCTTTGATCATTGCTTTTCCTGGGGCTAAAGGTCAGGTGAGCGCGGGCACGGTGCAGTTGCTCGATATGTTTCCCACGCTTGTCGAGCTTTGCGGCCTGAAGCAGCCGGCCGGGCTCGAGGGCCGGAGTCTGGCGCCACTCCTCAAGAACCCTGGTGCAAAGTGGGAGTACCCGGCTTTTGCTGAAACCTTATACCAGGGAAAGCATGGCCGTTCGGTCCATAACGAGCGTTGGCACTATGCTGAATGGGACGAAGGTCGCGCCGGCGCCATGCTATTCGATCTTGCTTCCGATCCGCGCGAGTTGAAGAACCTGGCGGCAGATCCGGCTCATGCAAAGAGAGTGCAGGAGATGAAAGAGCTACTAAAGCGACTGCCACCTCGCGCTACGCAGCCTTCCCTTTCGGCAACAGAGCCACAGCAAGAGCGCCAAAAAGTGCCAGACTAACCAAAACTATGAAGCCGATCGCGTAACTACCCGTACTATCACGCACCGCCCCGATCAGCATCGGAACAAGCGCCTCCGCAGCTCCATCCGCGGTCAGGATCAGACCCATTACTCGGCCCATAACCTTTACGCCAAACAGTTCAGCAGCCATTAACGGAATGATCATGTAGTCACCCCCAAGACCAATTCCGAAGATGATTGCGAAGAGGTAGATAACACCCGGTTGATTGGCAAAGAACAGCAGCGGAATCGCCGAAGCCACAAGCAGATAGATCAACAACATCACGTATTTCTTTGTGTAGCGATCTGCCAGCCACCCCATCAAAACCCGGCCCACCATGCTGAACGTCAAAACCAGCGAAGCGACTGTGGCCGCCTGCGCCTGCGTATAGTTGACGTCAAGACTCAGAAAGAGCTTGAGATGCTGATTCGTTCCGCCCACTGCGCCGATTGAGCACATACTGCCGATTGCCAGCAGAAAAAAAGCCCCACTCTTGAAGGCCCAACCAATGGGCGTGGTTTGATGGGGTTGCTTTTCAGCCGGATTTCCTGACGCCCTCATGCGCGCGGCGGCCTCCGGCGACTCCTTAACAAAATACGCCAGCGGCAGTGCCACTACGATGATCAAGACACCGAGCAATGAAAGAGCGATGCGCCAGCCAAAACGCTGTTCGAGAAAAACAGCCAGTAAAGGCACGAGAGCGCCACCGATCCCGATGCCCAGATAAGCAAGGCCCATGGCCTTCCCTCGAGCCTTGTCGAACCAACGCGTGAGCAGAACCTGATTGGGCAATGGACCGGCGCAAACATAACCAAGGGCATTGAACAGATAGAAGAAATAGAACATCCAAAGTGCGGTCATGTTGCCCAAACCGACAAGCGCCGTGCCGGCGAGAAAGATGCCGACAAGCATCAGCTTGCGTGGACCAAACCGATCCACCATCCAGCCCGCCAGATAGCCGAATAATGGCCCAACCACCAGCTTGCTCAAGGCATTTCCCGAAGTCACTGTCGTGCGCGACCAGCCAAAATCTTTCACCATGAAATCGTAGAAGAAGGGCAATCCGTAGAGCGCGATACCGACAATTGAAAAGAGCGCCAGGAACGAGGTGGTTGCCACCTGAAATTGATCGCCACGCGCGCGCTCGATTGGGGCGGGAGCTTCTACCTTAAGGTTCATTAGTTTCCTCTCCGTCTTCTTCTGGTCATTGTTCCTTCAATGAGCCCGGCGCCTGACTGTCGAGCCCGCATTCCTTTGGTAGGATAGAGTTTGCTGTGGTGCTTAAGAGAGTCCTACCCGCTTCTTGAGTGCCGCAAAGCGCGTATTGTTCTTTAAACCATCGAACTGGGGCTCGACCCACAGAAAGACTAGCCAGTTGAATCTTTCCTCGGTTGCCTGTTCGAGATGATTGAGTGTCTGAGGCAGATCTCCCAATCCCGAATAGACTACGGCGAGATGATATGGCGAGACGTAACGCTGTCCTGACCGCCGCCCCAATTCCGCAAGCACACCCTGAGCTTCAAACCTCTTTCCTGCCGCCCCATAGGCATAGCCCAAACCTGACAGGGCGCTGAGTGAGTCTTTGTCTAGATTGATGGCCTGCTGGAACTGGGCAATTGCCTCATTAAGCTGGCCCATCTGCGTGAGCACATAACCCATCTCGAGGTAGGCACGCGAAAAGTTGCGGTCCATCTCCAACGTTCTACGGTGCGTTGCAAGCGCTTCTTCGTACCGCCGCGCGAAGTAAAGGTGTCGCCCAACGTCTGAGTTGATCGTCGGCGAGAAGGGCTCGAGTTCGTGGGCTCGCAAGGCTTCTCGGTGGGACTCGTCGAAGCGACCCTGGGCGGCCAAAAGCGCGGAGTACCACTGATGAGCGGTAGCGTAATCAGGTTTGAGTTGAATGGCTCGTTTGAAATGATTTTCCGCTTCCTCCCATTGCCAATCGTAGCGGTAGCTGATCGAGGCTAAAGAGGCATGGGCTTCGGCAAATGTTTCATCGAGAGAAAGAGCGCGGGTGGCTGCCTCTCTGGCTTTGCTCCTGGAGTCGGTCGCCGGTTCAACGTTGTAAACATTAAGTAACCAGTAACAGTCGGCGAGTCCGGAGTAAGCGGGCGCGTAATTGGGGTCCTTATCAATTGCGCGAGAAAAGTAGTCAATGCCGATTCGTAGACCTTCTGCCGTGCGCTTGTTCCAGTAGAAGCGCCCCTGTAGGTAGAGCTGGTATGACTCGGCATTTGTGTCATAGGCGCGAGACACTTGTCGCTGCTCGTCACCTGAGAGGCGGACTCTGAGCTTGTTCGTGATATCTCGCGAAAGTTCCTCCTGAAGCCTTGGCAGGTCGGAAATCTGGCGCATGTAACGCTCGCCCCAGATGTGACTATCGTCACGTGCGTCGATCAGTTCGACGTTGACTGAGACATTGTTGCCACTTTTCTCAACGCTGCCTGTCAGAACACCCGCAACATTAAGGTCGCGGCCAATGGCTATTAGATCCGTCTCACGTCCCTTGTATTGGAAGACTGAATTGCGGGAACGCACCTTGACAGTCGGCAACTGTGACAGGCTGTTGATAAGACTTTCAGTTATGCCGTCGGAGAGATATTCGGCGCTGGGGTCGTCACCAATATTAGTGAATGGCAACACCGCCAGTGAGTTGATGTTAACGTCCTGTGCAGGTCTGAAGAGAGTATAAGCACCGTAAGCTGCGGCCAACAGGATCACAATGCCGAAAGCAGCAGCAATCACGGGATGCCGCGAAAGCTTGCCCCAAACATTTGTGACGGGCTGCTCTCGCGGTGGCACACTGCTACTGAACTGAAAAGCCTGACTGGCATCAGGATCTATTTCGCGCAGCACAGCGCGCAGTTCATCCCGAAGCTCCTCAACCCGCTGATACCTGTCATCCGGATTCTTCGCCAGGGCGCGGTCTACGATCTCCTGAAGACGCGCAATGATTGGTGAGTCCTCACCGCGCTCTTCAGCGACTGGCTTCGGCGTTTCGTGCAGTACGGCGTAACGCACTTCGACGGTGGTCTGTCCCTGAAACGGCCAAACCCCGGTCAGCATTTCGTACAGCAACACTCCAGTTGAAAAAATATCGGCCCGGTGGTCCACCTTGCGGCCGGCAGCCTGTTCGGGAGCGGCTGCAGTTGCAGTGCCGTAAGGGATGCCAAGTTCGGTCAGTTGTGTCTGGTCCACACCCTCTACATGGCCGGAGGTTTCATCAACGAGCTTCGCCAATCCAAAATCCAACACTTTGACCTGACCTGAGTCGGTTACCATCACATTTCCGGGCTTAATGTCGCGATGGATGATGCCACGTGCGTGGGCAGCGGCGAGTGCATCGGCGACTTGAATCGCGATCAGCAACGCGGCGCGCACGTCGAGTGGCTTGCCGTTCACCAACTGCCGCACGTTCCTGCCGTCGACGTACTGCATGACGATGAAGTGCACACCCTCAATCTGATGGAGATCGAAGATGGTGCAGATGTGCTGGTGGTCGAGTGCCGAAGCCAATTTAGCCTCCCGCTCGAACCGCTTGAGATTTGCCTCCCTGGCAGTCAATTCTGGTGGCAGAATCTTGAGTACGACGTTGCGCCCGAGTTTGGTATCGAGGGCCTTGTAGACAGTTCCCTGCCCGCCTTCGCCGATTTTGCCGAGGATGCGGTAATGAAGGAGGGCCTTTTCTTTCATCTGATTTAGCCTAAGACTGAGTTGGTGCAGTCAGACTAACCCCATTCACGATCAACTCTCAACTTCTTTTACAAAGCCATGCAGACTCAGCCAGGCAGCCAGCCTTTGGGGCCAGGTCGATAGAATCGGATCCTTACCACCGAGCCCGAATCCGTGGGGGCCTCGCTCGTAAATGTGTAATTCGAACGCCACGCCGGTTTCTCGGAGGGCTGCTGCGAACCGAAGGCTGTTCTCGACCGGCACTCCCGTGTCCGTGGCGGTATGGACCACGAAGGTCGGCGGCGTCTCCTTTGTTACCTGCTCGTCGTTTGAAAGCAGTGCGACGAGTTCTTCCGAGGGCTCTGGTCCTAGTGGCCTGTGCGGATAATAGATATATACATAGTTAACTATCCAAGGTATAATGCGGCATGGCCGGAAAAACCATGCCCTTTAAGATCTCCGCAGCGGATCGGGCAGAACTCGCACGTTGGCTGCGACGCAAAACTCTT
>DATKDA010000046.1:0-7061 GCA_035512935.1 Pyrinomonadaceae bacterium
TAGCGAGAAAGGCGGGAGGCAATCAGGGCGATTCCTAACAATCCGGTCGTTACTGCCGCCGACAGCAGGCAGAACTGGCAAAAGCTGCCGATTACAAAAGCCTGAATATAGAGCAGCCAGAGCGTTACCAAAAACATCAGCCCTGTTACGACCGTCAGCAGCTTTGCCGCTCCCATATTTCCAAAAGTCGCAAGCGTAGCCAGACTGAAAGCTGTGAAATACGCAGCAGCCCCAACCAAGGCTAAAGGCACGCTGCCGATTGTGGCATATGGGCTACTAAGCACTTCCGAACAGCCGCTGACAATTGTGCAAAGTACGCTACGGCCGCTCAGGTGCTCGACTGTGAGATAGATTGAATCCGCAAGACCAACGAGTGACAAAAGCGCCGCTACTGCGTAGAGAATCGACTTGCGTGTCCCTTGGGTTTCGACTCTTTGATTAGAGGCGGTCGCGTTCATTTCCCCGTCGCCGCTAGTTCCGCATCGATCCGCGCGCGCAACCGGTCGGGAGCAAGCGATTCAAACGGCAACTCGCGGCCGTTAAGAAAGACGGTCGGCGTACCTTTGACCCCAAGCGAGTGCCCTCGTTTTCCATCAAGAAAGATCCGCTGCTGGACCAGGTCACTGGTCACATCCTTGCGAAAGCGTTCAAGGTTCAAGCCGAGTTTGCCTGCGTACTCCTCAAAGATCGGCCGGGCGTCTTTTGATTCGTGCCAGATTCTCTGATTTTCGTAGATAAGATCGTGCATCTCCCAGAACTTTCCTTGAAGTCCCGCAGCTTCGGCAGCGCGAGCAGCCGCGAGGGCATGCTGATGTGCCGGAAGAAGAGGAAACTCGCGAAAGATCACGCGAACACGCGGGCCATACTCGGTCTTGATCTGTTTGAGTATCGGATGAAATGTTGCGCACGGTGGACATTGAAAATCGCCAAACTCCTCGATTGTCACGGGAGCGCCCTCTGAACCAATATTGTGAGGAGGAACAGCGCCGGGGGCGGCGGCAATCGGATTCGCAGCGATAGGCTTGCCTGCGGGGGCTGCGGGGGATGGCTCAGAAGTTCGGGCGGGCTGCAAAAGATACAATCCGGTGGCTACAGTAATTCCGAGAACACCCAGTATGATGATGACGGGTAAATACTTTCTCATCTAAAGAGTCCTGATCTCATTTGGTGAAGTGACTATCAACCGCTTTTGCAGGATTCCAGCCTATTAAGCTGCTGCCAAAGTTCCTGCCAGCGAACGAAATATGTCACGGCCATCGCTCGAGCCCAATAGATCTTCGCAAGCTCTCTCCGGGTGAGGCATCAGTCCCAGTACGTTTCTCTCGCGATTGCAGATGCCGGCAATATTGTCGCGCGAGCCATTGGGGTTCGCAGCTTCGGTCACGTTGCCATCCTGGTCGCAGTAGCGAAAGATTATGCGGTCTTCGCGTTTCAGTTCCGCCAGGGTCTCGTCGTCGCAGACGTAGTTCCCTTCTGCGTGCGCGATCGGAATTCGCAATACCGTTCCTCGCTGCAACTCGTTTGTGAAAGGGGTGGCAGAAGTTTCGACCCGGATGTTAACGTGCTCGCAAATGAAATGGAGGTCGCGATTCCGGATCAGCGCGCCTGGCAACAGTCCGGCTTCGCAAAGAATCTGGAAGCCGTTGCAGATGCCCAGAACGAACCCTCCGCGGGCTGCAAATTCTTTGACGGATTTCATGACCGGAGAGAATCGCGCAAGGGCGCCGGCCCGAAGGTAATCGCCGTAGGAAAACCCACCGGGAATAATTACTGCATCGTAATCACGAAGATCGGTGTCCCGGTGCCAGATAAAATCCACCGGTTGGCCTACAGTCTTCGAAATCACGTGATAGGCGTCGTGATCGCAGTTTGAACCGGGAAAAACTATAACCCCAAATTTCACGCCTCTATCTCCACGCGATAATCCTCGATAATAGGGTTGGAAAGCACCTCGCGGGCCATCTTGGTTACCGATTCCTGCGCCTGACCTTCCGCGAGGGATTCGTCCAGAGCTATCTCGAAATACTTTCCCTGACGAATGTCAGCAATGCCATCAAAACCAAGCAGTTCGACAGAATGCTGGATAGCCTTGCCCTGAGGGTCAAGCACGCCCGGCTTGAGAGTTACATAGACTCTGGCTTTCATTACGTTGAAATCCCTTCGAAATAGTAAGACAAAATATTGCGCTCTGTGTAGTGCATAGCATAATATCTGGCCCCGTGAGCAAAATTTGCGCTACAAAGAAGGTTTGGTCATCGCGTCACTAGTACCATCCGTCCCCTGAAAACTCAATTAAGGAAACTTCAATTTCGTTTTCGACTAGAGGAGAAAATCATCTTATGCAGAACAACTCAGCCACCGGCAAATCGGCTATCGGGCTGGATGGCAATATTGCTGCTGCCCTCGGGTATCCGATTGGCATTCTCGGGCTTATAAATTTCATCATTGAAAAGGATAACCAGTTCGTCAAGTTTCACGGTCTTCAGTCGGTGCTCTATTCCGTGGGCGTTAGCGTGGTCTTCATATTTCTCTGGGTGGTTCTAATTGTGTTTGGGATCATATTGACCATGATCTCTGATGTGCTGGGGATGCTGATCTGGATGCTTAATGGTCTAATCTTTTTGGCCTTTTTCGTCGTGATGTTTGGAGGCCTGATTTTTGCCGCCTACAAGTCCTATCAGGGCGAGATGTTCAAGTTGCCGGTCGTTGGTAACATGGCGGAAAAGATAATCAATAAATGATGGTCTTTGGTTTTTGGCCTTGGGTCTTTGGGGCTTGTGCCTTTGGCCTTCCATCTTTAGCGTTTCTTATTCACCTCTCCATTTCACCTCGGAGAGGTGAAATGTTTATAGGGTAGATAAGCCCGCTGATATCACCCCCGCGGGGTGAAATGTTTATAGCTACACATCATTATGGGACCCTACTCCATCGGAGTGAATATCCTGACCGAAGACGAGGTCATCGCGATTCGAGAGCAATAGACATTCCACCCCGCTGGGGTGGGAGGCGATTCGCGATTCCAGAGCTAGAAACATTACACCCGGTTGGGGTGCCCAAGCCAAAGACCCACGACCAAAGGCCCAAGACCGAAGACCAAAAACCAAAGGCCTGTTTTCTAGAACACCCTTTCAAAGATCCTATCAACATTCCGCAAGTACGTATCGAGTGAAAACAGATCATCAAGTTCTGCATCAGACAGATGAGCTTTAATATCTGCGTCTGTTGTAACCAGACTCTTAAAATCCTTATCCTCGTCCCACACCTTCATCGCATTTCTCTGCACCCACTCGTAAGCTACTTCGCGAGAGACCCCTTTTTTGGTTAATGCAAGCAACAGTTGCCCGCTAAAGATAAGCCCGCGCGTAGCCTGGAGGTTCTCGAGCATCCGGTCGGGGTAGACCACCAACCCCTCAACCAACGATCGCGTTTTCTCCAGCAGATAGTCCAGCGCGATGCTCGAATCCGGAAGCACCACGCGTTCTGCCGATGAGTGCGAGATATCACGCTCATGCCACAAGGCAACGTTCTCGAATCCGACAATCGCGTTGGCGCGGACAACGCGAGCGAGACCGCAGATTCGCTCAGAGATGATCGGATTTCGCTTGTGGGGCATGGCGCTCGAGCCTTTCTGTCCACGCGTGAACCGCTCCTGGGCTTCACGTACTTCAGTGCGCTGCCAGTGCCTTACGTTCAGCGCTATCTTCTCGAGTGATGAAGCGATGATGGCAAGCGTCGAGAGATATTCGGCATACCGGTCGCGCTGAATTATCTGCGTCGAAATTGGCGCTGCTTCGAGTCCGAGACGCGCGCAAACCTTCTCCTCGACTAACGGATCGAGATGCGCAAAGGCACCAACAGCTCCACTGATCTTGCCTACCGCTACTGCCGCTCGAGCGCGCTCCAATCTTTCACGGTTGCGGCGAAATTCCGCGTACCACAGGGCGAACGTAAGTCCGAAAGATGTAGGTTCGGCGTGAATGCCGTGGGTGCGTCCGATCTGTGGCGTCTGCTTGAACTCGAAGGCGCGTCGCTTAAGGACTTCCAACAGCGCATCAACCCTCTTCAGTAAGAGATCGCTGGCGTCTCTTAGCAACAGCGCGTTAGCCGTGTCCACCACATCCGAAGACGTCAGCCCGTAATGTACGAACCGCGCGGCCTCACCGATCGATTCGGCAAGATTCGTGGTAAAGGCAATTACATCGTGATTCGTAGTCTTCTCGATCTCATTAATTCGCTCGACCGAGAATGCAGCTTTTGCTTTGATCTCCTCCAGCGCATCAGTTGGGATAGTTCCCATCTCCGCGTGGACTTCGCAAACGGCAATCTCGACGTCCAACCACTTTTGAAACTTGTTCTGCTCGGACCAGAGCGCGCCCATTTCGGGCAATGTGTAGCGATCGATCATTTCAAACCTGTCGAACTGACAAAATATCTTGCAAGCTGCCATTCCCCTTCACGTTCGACCATAGTGAAGGCTTCCATTCCCTGCTCTTTTTCAAACCTCGTTTGATAGGTAACGATGTACACCCGACCTTTCAATGGACCGCTCGCATTCTCCTGTTCGATTGCTGTATGAAGATTACGAGTTTCAGCCCTCCCCAGCTTATCGCGCAGAGTCCGGAAGGTTGATTTTGATTCTTCCAGCGTCGAGTTATTCCGCCAGAGATCGGCCGCCTGTCTATAGATCTCTTCGTAGCGTTCGGCTGCAATATTCTCGGTGACGGTGTTAATGGCACTCTCGACTTCGGTAGGCAATCCCCGACGTCCTGCCGTCTGCCCACAACTCGTGGCTAGTAAAAAAGCCAAAAGGATTACTGCCGCCCTCTTCATGGCCACCCCTTGGGTCAAACCTCGATCCACGGAGTTGGTTCCTTAGGCGTGGAGAGGAAGATCTGGGTTTCGGCAGGAAAAAGCGGCGCCCGTTCTTGTAGCGCTACTTCGGCAGAGATCTTGGCCAGGTAAGGGTTGTTGGCCCGCTGCGAAAGATGGGCAAGAACGATATATCTGGCGCAGCCGTCGAAGCCATCTGTCAACCACTCGGCCACATCCTCGTTCGAAATGTGTCCCAGCCGGGACAGTATGCGTTGCTTCAACTCCCAGGGATAGACGTCGCAAGCTTTAAGCATGTCGCGGCTATGATTGGACTCGATGACGATGGCTGCGCAGCCCCGCAGTTGCTCGGAAATCAGGGTGGTAATGTGGCCAAAATCCATCAAGGTAGCGATCTTGACTCCCTGGTGCGTCGCCGTGAAGCCAAAGTTATCCGCCGCATCATGAGGAATCGTGAATGGATGAAAATCGATCTCACCGATGCGAAAGTCACGGCTCGATTCAATCTCTTCGACGCGATCGCGGATGGCGCGAGCGCGCTTACGGGATTCCTCTCCGTTTGCGCCAAACCGGTCATTAATGTAAGCGTCACGTGTTTGAGCGGAGATGTACACGGGACAATCTACGGATCTGAGGAGGACGCGCAATCCCGCCGAGTGATCGCCATGTTCGTGTGTCACAAGCACTCCGTCGAGGCGGTGGACGTCTTCTCCTACGAGTGCGAGCCGGCGAACGATCTCTTTTGCGCTTAGTCCCGCATCAACCAATACGCGAGTTTCACCGGCAACGATCAAAACCGCATTTCCTGTTGAGCCGCTGCCAAGGACGGAAAGTTTCATCACTGGGAATGACAAACAATAAGTTGAGCTGAAAATTTTAGAGCCCCAAACTTTATCACTTAATGATTGGAAGGGCTATGACATCTCTTGCTTTTTTGCAGGCTTCTCCGTGTAAACCACGCGCAATACACCACACGCTTTAGCGTAGTGGTCGTTGAACTTCCACCTAACACGTACACGCCTCATGACGCGAGACACCACACGCTTTAGCGTCGTGGAGTTTCAATTTCTGCCTAACCAGAAATTCATCTACAAGAAGTTATCACGACTCGGAACAGGCTCTCAGCCGCTTCGTTTAGGCTGAAATTGAAGGACCACGACGCTGAAGCGTGTGGTGTCTCGGTCCCAAAAGCTGAATGATTAATGCTCGACTCAAATCTCGAGACGGGAGCGATCAACGCTGAAGCCGTTGAGGTTGCCGAGAGCGCCGACAGCGAGTGAATCGCTGGTGAAGTAGGTGCGCGCCACCTGCTGCATCTCTTCCGGAGTGACTGACTGAATAGATCGGATGATCTCATCTGGAGGAATACGCCGCCCATGAATCATCTGCTGTCTCGCAAGTGCTGTGGCGCGCGCGCTCGAAGACTCGAGCCCCAACAGAATGGAAGACATTGCCTGATCCCTGGCAATCGCTAACTCGTCTTCCGGGATGCTTTCATGCACGACGCGTCTGAGTTCGTAGAGAGAGAGGTCAAGTACCTTATCCATATGTTCCGGCGAAGCTCCGGCGTAGATCGTGAACACGCCAACGTCGGAAAATGTGCTGCCGCCCGCGCCCAAAGAATATGCCAGGCCATGTTCTTCCCTGATCTTTTGCCACAATCGGCTCGAAGTGCCGCCGCCAAGGATCGATGCCAGCAGGCTTGCGGCGTATCGTTGTGGACTGCGTGCCGAGGGCCAGGGCGCTGCGATGATCAGATGAGCCTGCTCGAGCTCGTTCTTCTGTTCGATGAGGATTGGGGCCGCGGGTAAGGGGATCTGTTCCATTCCCGTTGGCGCGGACCCCCTGCGATTGCCATTGCCATTCCCAAAAGCCCGCGCGGCCATCTCTACCAACCGGGAATGTTCGACATTGCCGGCAGCAGCAATTACGAGATTTGAGGGTCGGAACTCGAGCGCGTGAAAGGCCACGGTTGTGTCGTGATTGAAGCTCGAGACGGTCCTGATTGTGCCTTCGATCGGACGCCCGAGCGGATGACCGGGAAAATACGCCGCGTTGAAGAGTTCGCCTAAGAATTCATCGGGCGTATCCTCGACCATCTTCATCTCTTCCAGGATGACCCGCTGTTCGCGTTCCAGGTCGGCGGGGTCAAATCTCGGGCAGGAAAGGAGGTCGGCAAGAAGATCAAAAGCCTCGGGAAGAACGGTGTCCGCAACCTTTATGGCGAAGCC
>DATKDA010000047.1:0-42025 GCA_035512935.1 Pyrinomonadaceae bacterium
ACCGTATCGGGATGTCATTCGCGCCAAGATTGTGCTGCTGGCCGCGCAAGGTTTATCAAATGATGTAATCGCTGCGCGCTTGGACACGCCGCGTCAGATTGTCAGCAAGTGGCGCAAGCGTTTCGCGGTGTTTCGCCTGCCCGGTCTCGAGGAACAACCTCGAGGTGGGCGTCCAGCCCGCTTTTCCCCCCAGTCTCGTCGTCCAGGTTAAAGCGCTCGCTTGTGAGTTGCCGCATCGCCTCGGTCTTCCCCTGTCGCACCTCGCCATCGCTGATCTTAGACGCGAGGTGATCACGCAGGGCCTGGTGGCCGAGATTAGCGGCACCACGCTCTGGCGTTGGCTCAGCGCCGATGCGCTTCGTCCCTGGCAACAGCGTAGTTGGATCTTCCCGCGCGATCCAGACTTTGCTTGCAAAGCGGGGCGCATCCTGGACCTCTATGGGCGCGTCTGGGACGGCCAATCGCTACAACCAGATGATTTTGTCATCTCCGCGGATGAGAAAACCAGCATTCAAGCGCGCCGCCGAAAACAGGCCACGTTACCGCCTGCTTGCCACCGACCGATGCGCGTTGAACACGAATACTTCCGGGAGGGCGCCTGCGCTTACTTCGCTGCTTGGGACGTGCACCGCGCCAAACTCTTCGGCCGTTGCGAACCCAAAAACGGCATTGCGCCAGTGGATCGGTTGGTAGCGACAGTGATGTCCCAGGAGCCGTACAAATCGGCCAACCGCGTTTTTTGGATCATGGACAACTGTGCTCCTCGCACCGCGGCCAGAAAGCAGTCGAGCGACTGCGCTCCCATTGGCCCAATGCCCATCTCGTGCACACGCCTATCCATGCTAGTTGGCTCAATCAAATCGAGATCTATTTCTCGATCGTCCAAAGAAAAGTGCTCACTCCCAATGACTTCGCCTCCCTGGACCATCTCCAGGAGCGACTGCTGGCTTTCCAGCAATACTATGAACAGACCGCTTCTCCCTTTCGCTGGACTTTCACCCGCAAAGATCTTGTTAGACTGCTGGCCAGACTCGACCAGAAACAACTGCTCCTGGCCGCCTGAGGGTTTACAATACGTCACGGTAATTCAGAATCAGACGACTTAGCTAGCTTAGCTAGAGCTAGGAAGATTTGCATGGTCGCTACTTTCGATGGTGGATCGAAGTACTTTCCAATTCTCAAGTCGTACTCTTCAGCTGAGAATCGTTAACGCTGGCTTCTTTTGGGAAGCAAAACGAGATTGCGAGTATCTCCTTAGCACAACGAACGAGTCTCGTTCCTCCCGTGGCGAAAGAACCTCCGAAGCCTCTTGGTTTCGGAGGTTCTGACGTAAAGAGCAGTCGTTTAACAATGTTTAGCCTAAAGGAATTGCCCCAATGAATAGCATCTCAAAAAGCCTTCTCCTTTTCGCGCTGAACTGGGCCGATGCCCAGTTAACTATTATCTGGATTCGGATGAACGTGGCTACAGAAGGAAACGCTTTGATGGCCTTTCTTTTGGAGTTTGGCGAGGGCCCATTTCTGGGCTTCAAATTAGTTGTAGGAGCCTTCGCGGCCTATATCCTCTATCGCTTCGCCAATCGAACCATCGCGCGGAGGGGAATGAAACTTGTCCTTGGCCTCTACATTGCTCTGATGGCGATCCATACAATTACTGGACTGTCCGCCCTTGGCTGGAGTGGTCCGGAAACAGCGATTGCGTATGTTGGGGATCTACCCGGAATTTTCCTGGCCTTTTTCTCCTGATCGAGAGTTCCGGCTTCATTGTTTCCGTTCATTCGGCTAATGCCCGGCCTTAATAGACCACCCGCGTCTTCAACGTCCCTCTAACCTCTCGCAATATCTCCAGAGCTTCCCGCGACAGCTTTGTGTCAACGTCCAGAACCACATAGCCGATATATTCATTAGTCTTCAGGTATTGGCCCAGAATGTTTATCCCCCGTCCCGACAATTTAGAGTTGATTTCGCCGAGAACTCCCGGAATGTTTTCATGGATGTGCAGGATACGATGGGTCCTGTCCTGAGGAGGCAAGTTCACTTCAGGAACGGTATGCGAGCCGTTTGACGTACCGAACTCCAGAAATTGAATAAGATTAGTCGAGACTTCGAGACCGATGCTTGCCTGGGCTTCTTCTGTCGACCCTCCAATGTGGGGTGTCAGAATCACGTTCGGGAGGCCTTGTAGCACGCACGAGAACGAATCGTTTTGCTTCTCAGGTTCCTCGGGAAAAACATCAATCGCGGCGCCGGCGACCTTGCCGCGGACGATCTCATTCTTAAGAGCTTCGAGATCGATCACGTCGCCACGACTGTAGTTGATGAGAATTGCGCCCTTTTTCAAATGGGCAAGCGCTTCCTTGTCAATCATTCTGCGCGTGGAGGCATTCCCGGGAACATGAAGCGAAACGATATCAGCGCGGCTTAACAGCTCCGTCAGACTTCCCGCCTGCCGCGCATTGCCATGTGGTAGCTTTGGACCAATGTCATGGTAAATGACGTTCATTCCCATGGCTTCGGCCATTACGGATACCTGCGATCCGATATTGCCGTATCCTACAATGCCGAGAGTCTTACCTCGCAATTCAAAACTGCCACTTGCTTCCTTCATCCATACGCCTCGGTGCGCCTCTGCATTCTTGTCGGGGATCCTGCGGATCAACATCACACACAGTCCGATCACAAGTTCGGCAACCGAACGCGTGTTTGAGTAAGGGGCGTTGAAAACGGCCACGCCGGCAGCAGTGGCTGCCTTTAGGTCAACCTGGTTGACGCCAATGCAATAACATCCGGCAGCCAGCAGCCTGTTGGTTGCGGCAATCACAGTTTTTGTTAGGTGAGTTTTTGAGCGGATGCCAAGGATATGAACGCCTTTAAGGGCCGCAACCAGTTCTTTCTCACTCAACGCGCTCGGGATTTTCTGAATATTTGTGTAACCACTGTTGCGGAAGGTCTCAGTGGCTGACTCGCTGATGTTTTCAAGCAGGACGACTTTGATTTTGTCTCTTGGATATGAGGTCTGTGTGTTTTTCATGTGGACGACCGAAAAGGACGGATGAGAATAATCGAAAAAATCGTAGCAGGAAAGCCAGAGTGGCTCGGCTCCTGTCCAGTTGCGTTCGGTCTCTAACCTACGAATGTACCACTCAACTTCGACCAGATATCTTCGCTAGTGGATAGCCGGGGGCTGCAGGGCTTGCGATACGGCACTGGAAAGCCTAAATTTGAGTTTGTCAAAACCAGTAGGGAAGAGTTGGGGGGCGTGTTAGCTCCCGGTTACGCACAACCGCCCCTATTGGCCATGCATCTCAGTTCTGCTTGTTCACGAGCTTTTAACAAAACAATGAATTCAAACCCCCGGAGCAGTAACACGATGTATAAACTAACTGCACGCCAGATCCTGATTATCGCCCTCGTCTCAGGAGTTTTTGCCGCTACGACAGTGGTTGTTATGGATCGAATGCTAAAGCGCTTTCCGCCTGCAGGTTCGGCCTTTAGTGAGACTCCTCCGGCTGGATTGACAGATCCTTCCACAACCACTGATGAGCAAAATAATATCCAGATCTATCGGATAATATCGCCGGGTGTTGTAAACATCCATTCAACCTCTTACGCTCGCGATTTCTTCGGATTTGTCGAGCCTCAGGAGGGCTCCGGGTCTGGTTCCATCCTGGACCAGGAAGGCAACATTCTGACCAACTACCACGTAATCGAGCGAGCCCAGAAGCTCTCGGTGAGCTTTGGCGGGCAAAGAACCTATGCGGCGACCGTGGTCGGTGGTGATCCAGATACCGACCTAGCGGTTATTAAACTGGTTGAAAGACCGCGCGAACCGTTGACCGTGGTCCCGATGGGTGATTCTGATCGGCTGGAAGTCGGCCAAAAGGTCCTGGCAATCGGCAACCCTTTCGGAATGGACCGCACGCTCACGACGGGCGTGATCAGTGGATTGCAACGGCCAATTCGCGCGCGCAATGGGCGGCCAATCGAAGGGGCAATTCAAACAGATGCTTCAATTAATCCGGGAAACTCCGGGGGGCCCCTGCTGGATTCTAGCGGCCGGATGATTGGCATCAACTCTCAGATCCTTTCTCCTTCCGGCGCGTCTGCGGGGGTGGGGTTTGCGATTCCCGTAAACATCGCGAAACGAATCGTTCCCCAGTTGATCAGCACTGGCGAAGTGCGCCGTCCCAAACTCGGCATAAATACGCGCAACGTCGCTGCGCTTCGCAGTCAGGTCGAGTTGCCGGTCGCAGAGGGAGTGCTGATTGTCCAGGTGGCTGCCGGCGGCCCGGCAGCCAATGGGGGGTTACGTGGCTTAACTCAGACAGAAAATGGCGAAGTTGAGCTTGGTGATATCATCGTCGCCATCAATGATCAGAAGGTCGGGAACACCGACGATCTCTATCGTGCCCTCGATAAACACAAAGTGGGAGAAACAGTGCGCGTCGAGATTGTTCGCAATGGTAGACGTACCACGGTGCCGGTACGCTTGACTGATGTTTCTGAGACTCGACGTGGGGTGTTCCGGAGATAGCCGGGCAGAACCATTAGGCGAAGTTTGTTGTGTAATTAATGGAACGCTTTCTCTGCTAAAGACAGGGATCCACAAGCGCGACCTCCGTTCATCCCCTATGGACGAAACCAATCACTTCTTTAATCCTGGTTACGGCTGGCTCTGCAAGCACTGTAGCGCCGAGGATGCGGAGCGTAAACATCTGAATCCGGGGGAGCATGCGCGTTTCTTCAGGGAAGGGGAGGGAGAGAAGGTGCCAAAACTCGCCATGTTGGCACTTGCGCGTTGGACCGACTCGTCGCGAGAGGAACTAGTCTGCCAGCGCTGTGGGGTCAAGGAGATTATTGGAAAGCGTTAGTCTGGGTCGGCATTCTCTATTCTTATATTCTGCTGTTCAGGGACCGCGCTTCGGGGTCACCAAACTTGGAGCGATAATCACGAATGCTACGCCCGATTACCTCCAGCGCCTCTTCTCGATCGTAAACGTCAACAATCTCAACACGACGAGGCGCGTCGGCTGGCAACTGCTTATAGCTGAGGAAGTAATGCTTCAAACGGTCTAACAGTCCCGGCGGGCATTCTTTCACGTCCTTGATGTGACCGTAGGCGACATCAGATTCGAGGACGGCAATTATCTTGTCATCTGCCTGGTTGCCATCAATCATGCGCAGTCCGCCAATCGGGTGGGCACGCAAAAAGAAAGCCCCATGCGCGAACGCTTTTTCGCTTAAGACGCAGATATCCATAGGGTCCTCATCGCCACTGATCTGATCGATACCCGTTCGTTGCGAACAGAGTTCAGCAACTTCATCACCGCAGAAGGTCTGCGGTATGAAGCCATAAAGAGTTGGACACATCGATGAAAAGCGCTGTGGACGATCGACGCGCAGGTGCCCGGATGCTTTATCGAGCTCATACTTCACGGCATCCGTGGGAACGATCTCAATGAATGCATTTAGAGGCTCGTCTTTAGGATCGCGATCAAGGATATAAGGAGAAACCCCGTGCCAGGGATGCGCCTGGAACATAGGCCCAAACATGTTGTTACGGGCTTCGCCTGGTCCCGGCATAGTAGGACTCCTCTCGCGCATCATCCCCTTTTTTGGTGTTTCCCTAGGTGCTAGAATCCTAGCCCGCGCGCATCTGGTTTTCAAACTGAACCGCGAGACTTTCATTGATGGCGACCTCTGCTCAACTGGTTTCTGAAGCCCGTCCCCGCGTTATCTCATTACACTGGATTATCAGTGCGCGCGACGATCTGGTGTGGTTTATTGGTTCAGTTGCCTCCAGTTATCTCCTGCTGGCCTTGTATCTTAGCGGCGCTGTGCCCTTAGTTCCCCTGGTGGCTCTCTGGGCTATCCTGATTGATGCGCCCCATGTCTTCGGTACCTTTTCCCGCACCTACTTTGACAAGAATGAACGCCGCAGCCGCGGGCGCTTGCTATGGGGGTCATTGTTGTTCTTTGTCGTCGGTCCGGTAATGGTGTGGCTCGGCGCCAGCCTCGTGTTTTTCTTTCTTGCGGCGCTTTGGGCGTATTACCACCTGGTCAAACAGCACTATGGCTTCATGGTCCTTTACAAAAAGAAGAATGGCGATCTCGCGGCGGTTGATAACACGTTGGACCGCGCGTTACTGCTTTTTGCCTTCAACTATCCTTTCGTCGCTTTTATCGCCGAAGATCCCGAGGCGATGGCGCGCGTCCCATTATCACTTCAGAGTGCTGTGAACTCAGTCGCGTCACTGTTGCTGGCGGGGACGATCGTTCTCGGCCTGCTCTGGATTGCACGCCAGATACAGCGAGTTTGGCTGGGCCAACCGCTAAACCTGCCGAAGTACCTGCTTCTAGCCGCAGCAATTCCGATGCACTGGATAGTGCTGCTAACGCCGATGCCTCATAAACCGATTGCTATTGTCGCCATCCTGACGATCTACCACAATTTTCAATACCATCGGCTTATCTGGTTTCACAACAAAAAGTATTCAGTCGGAGAGGATTGTAAGGAGCGTTTTGGCGCAGCCGAGCTAATCAGCCGGCGCCTGCTCTTTTATGTTGCTTTTGGAATAATCTTCGGCGTGATTTATCAGGGCCCGAGACAATATCTCGGTTACCTGAGTCTTGGGTCCGAGCGCGGTCTTCTGATGGAACTTGGTATCGCTTTTTTGTGGGGCAACGCTTTCATACATTACTATCTGGATTCGAAAATCTGGCGAGTACGGCACGACAAAGCTGTTGGACGAGCCCTGCGGATGGAGTGAGCTGACGTCCTCTTTCATGGCGAGCTTCTTAGCGAGCGCGGAAAATCAGGAAATAGTCCATGTTGTCGGGTTTTACGAAATCGTGTTCATCAATCAGTTCGAAGCCGGCGCGCGCAGCTTCATCGACGACTACGTCACGGTCGATTCCATGATCGTCTCCTCTGCCGTTGCGATCGATGATGCCAAGCAGCCCGCCTGGACGCATTGCCTCACGCGTGCGGACTAGTAAACGGATTGGTTCGGCAATCTCGTGATATGTCTTGAGAAGCAATACGGCATCAACGCTTTTCGCGGGGAGGAGCGGATCGTCTTCTTTGCCAAGGATGGTACGAATATTCGGTAGTTTCTCACCTCGGGCTCGCTCCTCGATGTGTTTGAGATAATTGCTGTTGATATCAACTGCATAAACGGTCGCGCTGTTTCCCACGCGGCGAGCGGCCCTTACGGTGAACCATCCGGAGCCGGCCCCGATATCCGCAACACTGGCTCCTTCCTTGATGCCGAGGCGGTCCATAACGCGATCGATCTGCAATTTCTCGTCGCGGCGTGGGTCCTCAAAAATTGAGAGGCTTCCTGTGTAAGGCCTGCTCGTTTCGCGGTCGACACTTTCAACAACCGGTTGTTTGCGGGGTGCCTGGACGACGACCCTTGCAGCCTCGATCTGAGGCTCGAGAGCATCAAGTTGCGTAACGACTACTCCCGTAGCTATTAGTAAGGCCAGTGTAATGACAACGAAGGTACGCCGGAGAAGATAAGAGGTAGGGCTACGCATATTTTATGTTCCTTTTTCCGGTTTTGATGGGATTGACTTCGAGGGAGTTCGCTGCGGGATTAAGTATTACATTCAAAAAAAGAACTGCCGGCAGGCCCATTCAAAGGCAAGAATCAGGACTCGCTATGCTCCTCACCGTTATAACGCAGAACGGTCCTGTCTCCGTCGATGATGGTCTCGAGATGCACCGGACGCCCCCAAAGCGTAAACACGTGTTCCAGTGCTTTGCGCGCGTAACGCATGTCGAGTTCCGTGCCTTCATAGCTGTGCCGTATATAAAGTTCGCGATTTCCGTTGTAGTCCCCGTCGGCTACTTCCAGGTAAGGGAAGCCAAAGTTGGTCATGTTAGAGACCAACTGATCGCGCACACGTTTCCAGTTCTTTTCTGAGATCGTCCACTCCTCGTCGTCGACCAGCTCGTAGACGAATAGATCGAGTTCTTCGCAAAGCTCTTCCGTCAGGTAGTTGCGAAGAAACGAGACGTCGTTTTCAATCTCACGCACCTCAAAGATTTTGTCGCGCCCTTCTCCTCCTTTGCGACCCAGAGTTTCCCGTTCCTCTTGTGAAGGATTGTCCCAGCGCCTTTCTATATCTTCATAGATCTTGAACCCGAGGTAGTAGGGATTCAGCTGGCCTTTGTGCGGCGAAACCACGCCAGAGTGGAGGTCGGCAAATTCGATATGCTCACGGTCGCTGAGGTCGAGTTCACGCATTATGCGCGCGTGCCAGATGCTGGCCCATCCCTCGTTCATGATCTTGGTCTGCATCTGGGGCACGAAATATTCCATTTCCTCATGAATCATTGCCATGACATCACGTTGCCAGGAGGTTAACGTGGGTGAATTTTTCATTATGTAGAAGACGATGTCCTTTTCAGGAAGAAGCTTTTTTTCTGGAGAGTCTTCCTGGTCCTGGTCTCGAACTTCATCGAGTTCATCAGTCGGGGGCTCGAGGTTCCACAAATCATCATAGCGCCCTTCCCGCGGTCTTAGCTCCGCGCGCCGCTTTTCCTCAGCGGCAGAGACCATGCGCTTTATGAAGAAGTTGGGATCGATGTGTTCTTCGATGGCGAGCACGGCGTCCAAAAACTTTTCGACAGTCTTGCGGCCGTGTTTGAACTCGTACTCCATCATACGCTGTGAATGCGTAGAGACACTCTCGACCATCCGCCGGTTGGTCTTGGAAAAATACGCGTTGTTTTTGAAGAAATCGACGTGACCAAGAACATGCGCGATGACCAACTTGTTTTGGATAGGGCTGTTGGTCTCGAGCAAAAAGCCGTATGAGGGATCGGTATTGATTACGACCTCATAGATCTTCGAAAGCCCAAAGTCATACATCGTTTTCATCCGATGGTAGGCCTTCCCGAAGGTCCAATGTGAGTAACGTCCCGGCAAGGCATAAGAACCGACTTCATACATCACTGTCGCCGGCACAATTTCAAAACGGGTCGGATAAGGATCCAGGCCGAACTTTTGCGCAACGGCCCAGATTTGCTCGAGAGATTTCTCGAGTTCTCTAATTTCGCGGTCTTCCATCAATTACTCGCTTGATCAGGTGGGGGTTTCAACCCCCCGACGGCCGAAAAACTGTTTCAGCGCCGGATAGACCTCCTCCTTGTCGTCAATCCGAACGCCTACGAACCGATCCTTCTTTTGAAGCCGGTCGTTGAAGATCGAGAGTAGCGCGCCGGAAGAGCGACGATAACTGCCCGAACCTTCTTCGCCAATCTCCCCATAACCAAATAGATTACACGTTGCGATCAATTCGTCGGCCAGACGCACCGCTTCATCGTTATCGGAGTAGTAGTTGTCACCATCCGAGAAATGGAAGGGATAGATATTCCAGTCCGCCGGCCGGTAGCGCTGACGAATAATATCCAAAGCCAACTGGTACGCTGAAGAGACCACCGTCCCGCCGGATTCGCCTTGCGTGAAGAACTGTTCTTCCGTGACCTCTTTTGCTTCCGTGTGGTGCGAGATGAAGACTATGTCGACATTGTCATAGCGAGTGCGAAGAAAGCGGACCATCCAGAAGTAAAAGGATCGGGCCACATATTTCTTGAATTCTCCCATCGAGCCAGATACGTCGATCATCGCGATCACAACCGCGTTTGATTCGTAGCGCATCACCTCCTCCCAGGTCTTAAACCTGAGATCTTCTTTCTTAATGTCGCCAAACTGTGCCCCACGACCTTCGCGCGCGTTGCGTCTGAGGTTTTCAAGGATCATGCGTCGTTTGTCCAGATTCGCAATGGCCCCAGTTCGACGAATCTCGTTGAACTGGGTCTTCTTTGACTGGACCGCTTTTTGGGCCTTCTCCTCAAGAAAAGGGAGGTGAAGATCTTCGAAAATCAGCGCGGCGATCTCGTCGATATTGATTTCGGCTTCATAGTACTCGGCGCCGGCCTCTTGTCCTGCGGGTCCGCTGCCACTTCCCTGGCCGGGCTGGCTCTCTCGCCCGATTACATCGCCGACGCGGGTTTTGCCATCACCCTGGCCCACATGTTTCTTCTTGCGGTAATCAAAACGAAATTTGTACTCGTCCAGCGCACGCATCGGCACTTTGACGGTTCGTTTGCCGTCGGAAAGAATAATTGCCTCATTGGAAACGATCGACCCAAGATTTTTGCGGATCGCTTCCTTAACGCGTTCCTTGTGTCGATCCTGGTCGATGATGCCCTTGCGCTGTAGCGACCAGTCATTGCGTTGGATACTCATGGCGTCACTCGTTGATTCAATGTCAAATCCCGCGACAGGATCCTAATATGCCGGCTCTAATAACTCATGCCGGTTCAGTTCTCTCTGCTCCAAACAAAAGTCGGTGACCACTTCGTTAAACGATGGGGGAAACTCTTCATGGGGAAGGTGCCCGCAGTTGCGAAAGATGATCAGCCTTGAACCATCGATCTTTTCCTGAAGTCGCTCCCCATCCTGTAAAGGCACTTCCGGATCGTTTTCACCCCAAATGAGGAGAGTGGGTTGATTGATTAGATGCGCGTCACGCTGAATTCGATCGGCGTCCCACCGCCGAACAGTACGGATAATCGCGCTATGCGTGGCTGATGCTTTCAAAGGGAGATGGCGAGCGTCTACCCTTCTCTCGTCGAGGATCCGCGAATGCTTGTCATAGACCCGCTTCATGCGGAGCCTGAGCAGCCGCCGGGAGCCGATCAAAAGTGGCGAGAGCAGATCGCCGATAACCGGGGAGCCAAACAGACGCATCAACAGATACTTTGTTGGCGCATTGTTTGTAACCGCCCCTACCAGGACCAACTTCTCAACACGCTCGGGATAATCCAGCGCTACGGTTGCTGCGACTGCGCCGCCGTAAGAGCTTCCGACCAGAGCGGCGCGCTCGATCCCAAGCTTATCCAGCAGTCCCACAATTACCCGCGCCTGCGAAGCGATCGTATATTCAGCATTGCGCGGTTTACCAGAATACCCGTAGCCCTGCAGGTCTGGCGCGATTACACGAAACCCCCGAGCCGCCAGATTTAACAGCACCTCGCTCCAGACAAGCGTTGAAGAGCAGAATCCGTGGATCAGAACTATCGGCGTCGCATCTTCGGGCCCCGCTTCCTGATAATGAACACGGTACCCCTCAACATCGGTGAAGAGTGAATGCTCGGCGTGGAAGACTGCTGATCGGTTCTTTTCCCAGTCAGCGTCGGCGGGTCGCCCAAGCAATCTGGCTGCGACAGCAGTCGCTGCCACCCCGGTTGCTCCAGCGATCAGATAGCGCTTTTTCATCAATCTATTGGTAATTGTCCCTGATATTTTTAGCCCGCCTAACACGGCGGCAGAACCCCCGGCGTCGCCGCCTCTGCCGCCCGCGAAAGCGGGCTAATTTTCTTTTAACCGCTCTTTCAGTGGCCGGCGGTAAAAGCCTGAGACCGGATAAGGGATCAGCGCGAGAGCAGCGTTCCTACATAGGTAAGCAGTTCATTCGCGCAAACCGGGCAGTAACCGTGTTCCTTCACCAGTCGGTCCACCACCTCGTTTATCTTGCGCAACTGGTCCGGATCGGGCGTCTTTGCCGAAGTCGTAATCTTAACCACATCTTTAAGGTCGGCGAAGATCTTCTTTTCGATCGCCTCCTTCAAGCGCTCATGAGAATTGTATTCAAAAGGCTTTCCTTTGCGAGCGTACGACGAGATACGAATCAAAATCTCCTGCCGGAACGTATTCTTTGCATTGTCGGAAATTCCAATCTGCTCTTCGATCGAGCGCATCAACTGTTCGTCGGGATCCATCTCCTCTTCGGTTATTGGATCCTTCATTCGCTCCTTGTTGCAATACGCCTCGACGTTGTCCAGGTAGTTATTGCACATCGTGCGCGCCATCTCTTCAAAAGAGTAGACGAATGCACGCTGTACTTCGATCTTCGCAAGTTCGTCATATTCCTTCCGCGCCAGCGAGATCATGTTTAAATAACGTTCGCGCTGATCGGCACTGATACCAGTATGCTGTTCGAAGCCGTCCTTGATTGCCCGCAGTGCGTCAATTGGATTGATGCAGGTAACGCCGTCACGCACGAGGGCGCCTGAGAGACGGTTGATGATGTAACGCGGTGAGATCCCGTCCATTCCTTCCCTGACGGTTTCTTCCTTCAACTCTCGGACGTCCTTGGATTTGTAGCCTTCGACATCTTCGCCATCGTAGAGTTTCATTTTCTTAACGACGTCGACGTTTTGGCGTTTTGGTTCCTCGAGCCGGGTCATTACCGCAAACATCGCGGCCACCTTCAAAGTATTCGGGGCCAGATGAACGCTGCGCAATGCTTCAGACTGATGCAAAAGCTTGTCGTAGATACGCTCTTCCTGTGAGACCCGCAGGTTGTAAGGAACGCGCACGAGAATTATTCGATCCTGGAGTGCCTCTGATTTTCGATTGCCGGCAAAGGCGATGTATTCGTTCTCGTTCGAATGCGAGAGGATTACCTCGTCGGCATAAATCATTGCGAAGCGGCCGGTCTTGATGCTCTGTTCCTGCGAAAGGGTAAGAAGACTATATAAAAACTTTTCGTCGACTTTTAACATCTCGACGAATTCCATTAATCCGCGATTTGCAATGTTGAGTTCCCCGTCAAAGCGGTAAGCGCGCGGATCGGATTCGACCCCGACCTCACCGATTGTAGAAAGGTCGATCGAGCCGGTAAGTTCGGTGATGTCCTGAGATTTGGGATCGCTCGGCGAAAACGTTCCGATGCCAACGCGTTCCTTTTCTGAAAAGAGTACGCGGTGGACGCGAACATCCTCATGACGACCGCCGTAAGTATGATCTAGCGCATAACGACATTGGGGGCAAAGATCGCCTTCGATATAGATGCCGTAATGCTTTTCGATCTCGGGACGCAGTTGATGGGGAATCAAGTGCAGGGGCTCTTCATGCATCGGACAATCTTTAATTGCGTAAACTGCACCACCTTCAGTGGCGGTCCAGCCTTCCAGTCCGCGCTTAAGAATGTTAACGATGGTTGATTTTCCACCCCCGACCGGACCCATTAGCAGCAGGATGCGTTTTCGCACTTCGAGTCGCTGTGCCGCGGATTTGAAATACTCAACCAGCCTGGCGATCGGCTCTTCAATACCGAATAGTTCTTCGGCAAAGAATTTGTAAGAGATCACTTCATGGTGGGTACCCTCGTGTATCCTCTCAATACCCGCGGCATGAATCATGTCATTAATTCGTGCGTGTGAGAGTTGAGCGATTCGCGGGTTTTGAGCAACTAGCTCAAAGTAATCTCGGAAGGTCCCTTCCCAGCGCAGTGCTTCGTGCTCACGGCGCAGATCTTCCAAGCGTTCGGTGATATTGAATTTCTTGCCATCCTGCTCTTGCATAGCCTTTATATACCTCTTGGGCTTCGCGCGTGGATAGCGTGGGGATAAAGCACGCCCTTAGAAGCAACCGGGCCCGTCGCGGTCCATCGACTCCGGTTGTTTGTTGATTGCCTCGATATGCGCCTGCGTCACGCGCGCGTTAACCTGCCGCCGCATCTTCGAAGCAACGAATTCTCAATGAGCTTAACTGTTTCAATGGGAGCGCGGGATGGGAGCACTTATTGGAAGCGACCCGGTGCGCGCGCTTCCCTAAGTTGGCGCCAGTATATCACAGCCCGCGAGGGAGTAAGTCAACGTCCTAAATCGCGTGTCGCGATGACGACGCGCGGATGCAACAAACGCCGTTCCGCGTCGTAAGAACCCACCGCGAGCAGAGTTCCATCCGCGGCGCGCATTCTCACCTTTTCTTCGTCGGCCCAGTTTCCTGCGTACGCCGACGCTATCGGAACTGCCACGCCATTGAGCGTGCGTTCCATATCAACAGAACTTAGATGCACAAAAGGCATTCGTGAGAGTGCTGCGTCGGGGGGAATAAGAATGGTTCCCAAAGAACCGCTGTCTATCTCCTCCTTTAACTGCTCGAGACTACGAGCCGCCGCAATACTAAACTCTCCTGCCTTCGTACGACGTAGTTCTGCGAGGTGGGCTCCCACACCCAATTGCTCACCGACGCTCTCGGCCAGTGTGCGAATGTAGGTACCCGACGAGCAGGCGACACGAACCGCCATATCCACTGTGCCATCCTGGTTGTATCTAAACGACTCGTCGCCCCGAGCTTCCAATGAGAAGATTGTCACTCTGACTGGTCGCCGCTCAATCTCCTCGCCTCGCCGGGCCAGTTCATATAGCTTGCGGCCTCCATACTTCTTTGCCGAATACATTGGAGGCAGTTGTTCGATCTCGCCAAGCAGACTCGCGAGGGCTGAGCGAAATTGATCCGGGTTTAGGCTGATCTTGGGTAGCGAGCCTGGATTGTTGAGCGCCTGACCGGTGCTGTCTCCGGTGTCCGTTGCATATCCTAAACGGATTACCGCTTCGTATTCTTTGTCGGCGCTACTTAGGAAGCGGGCCAGTCGAGTGGCGCGACCAACGAGAACCACCAGGATGCCAGTTGCAAATGGATCGAGCGTGCCAGTGTGGCCAACCCGGCGCACATGGAGTAGTCGCCTTACACGAGCAACTACATCATGCGAAGTTAGCCCGGCGGGCTTATCGATGATCAGGACGCCATCCATAGATCTATTTTAAGTGCTTACGCATCTATTTGCGATTCTCGCTCTTGAATCTTTCTATGGTTAAATGTCGGATGAAACTCAGTTAGTTCCACCAAGCTAATGCCAGAAGGTCAACGAAGGAGTGCCTCCGGAAAAAGGGCTGTAAAACTTACCCCGCTACAGGTCCGTTTGCGCACATTTGAACGTGCGATCAAACTTCTCGCGGCCCGACCACGCTCGGTCGCTGAACTCCGGGATCTGCTACTAAAAGGGCGTCACACAAACAAGAAGGTGGTGGAAGAAGCGATAGCGCGTCTTAAGGAGTACGGGTATCTCGAAGACGAAAAGTTTGCGATTGGTTTTGTCTTCATGAAGATTCGGCAGAAGCCTGTTGGGCGTCAGCGACTCAAGAGAGACCTCGCGCAGATGAAGGTGGGTCAGGCAGTAGCCGACGAGGCACTAGAGCTGGTTTATACCGAGGTTTCGGAAGATGAACTAATTGACCAGGCAATCGAGAAACAGATCCGTATTCGAGGTCGCCCTGCTTCATTAGCCGAAGCAAAACGATTATTCGATCACCTGATGCGCCGGGGTTTTCCCTTCGAGTTGGTTTCCGAAAAGGTCCGCCTAATCACTCGTGGAGAAATTGAAGAATCTGACTGAATTCAGAAGGTCCCTGATTTCGCCACGTCTGACACCGCGTGCTACACTTTTTTGTCTGTGAACAGATAGTTGATCAGATGGCAAGTAAGCGTTTATGACTGGAAACGAGATTCGCGAAACTTTTCTTAGTTACTTTGAACGTCAGGGGCATACACGTGTGCGCTCGAGCCCGTTACTGCCTGCCAATGATCCGACACTTCTTTTTACCAACGCCGGCATGAATCAGTTCAAAGATGTATTTCTGGGAATCGAGAAGCGCGACTATGTGCGCGCTGCTTCATCTCAGAAATGCGTGCGCGCTGGGGGGAAGCACAACGATCTCGATGAAGTGGGAAAGACTGCGCGGCACCACACCTTCTTTGAAATGCTCGGGAATTTTTCCTTTGGTGATTACTTCAAACGCGAGGCGATTCAGTTCGCCTGGGACTTTCTGGTAAACGAGCTAAAGCTAGATCCCGACCGGATGTGGTTTACGGTTTTCGCGGGGGATGACGAGACCCCAGCCGACGAGGAAGCGGCCGGACTATGGGTTGAGGCCGGCGCCAGGCCCGAACGAGTGCTGCGATTTGGTCGCAAGGATAATTTCTGGCAGATGGCTGAGACTGGCCCCTGTGGTCCGAATACCGAGATCAGTTATTACCTCGGCGAGCATCCGGAAGATCCAGCCTTCAATCGGGCCGACCTCGTGAATGGACCAGGTGACATAAACATGGAGATCTGGAATCTCGTCTTTATGCAATACAACCGGATCGAGAGTGAACCGGGTAAGTATAAGCTCGAGCCGTTGCCCGCACCCTCAGTTGATACCGGAGCCGGCCTCGAGCGGCTGGCGGTGGTGTTGCAATCTGTCAGCTCGAATTATGACACCGATCTTATTCGTCCAATTATCGAGTTCACGGCGCAACTGTGTGGCAACGACTATGAGGTTGATTCGGCAGAAGGTTTTGCAATGCGTGTCATTGCTGATCATGCCCGTGCCACTGCCTTCTCGATTGCGGACAGCATTCTGCCGGGAAACGAAGGACGCAATTATGTGCTCCGGAAGATCATGCGGCGGGCCATCTATCACGGCCGGCACACCCTAAATCTCGACAACCTCTTCTTTTATAAGGTCACCGATTTTGTAGTGGACTTGATGCGTGAAGCTTACCCTGAATTGGAGGCTTCGCGCGATTTTATAGCCCGCATGGTGAAATTCGAAGAAGAACGGTTTAGCGCGACTCTGACAGTAGGGTTACAGAAGCTTGATGCCCTTTTTGGAAAAGAACCGCAGGGAGCGCGGCCGGACTACAAGCAACTCGCGCGACTTTACGACACGTTTGGCACTCCGCGCGATTTGATCCGGGTCAGTCTGGAAGAGCGAGGCTTCCCGGTTGAAGAGAATGTTTTTAACGAAGAGTTTGAAGCCGCGCTTGGCGAGATTCAGCAGATCCACGTGCGCGAACGAGGTGAGACTGCTGGCACCAAACCGGTCTACGCTAAGGTCCTGGACCGTGTAGCCAAGAGTCAGTTCACCGGTTACGAAGGCACACGGCTGGATTCTTCGAAGGTTTTGGCTTTGATCAGAGATGACAAGGAAGTGTCGGAGCTTGTGGAAAACCAGGAGGGTGAGGTCATTCTTGATCGGACACCTTTCTATGCTGAGTCAGGGGGCCAGGTCGGTGACACCGGAACCCTCGCTGTTGGCAAAACGCACGTCACAGTCAATGACGCAGTAGCCCCAGTCAGTGGATTGATACTGCACCGCGTAAAAGTAGATCAAGGAGCCCTGCATGTAGGTGACGAGGTTGTAGCGCAGGTTGACGCTGAAAAACGTGACGCGACCCGGCGCAACCACACGGCCACGCATCTGTTGCATGCTGCGCTCCGAGAAGTTCTTGGCGGTCATGTCAAGCAATCAGGCTCGGTTGTCGCCCCAAATTATCTGCGCTTTGACTTCACCCATTTTCAGCCGCTCACCGAAGCCGAGCTGGCCGAGATCGAGCGTCTCGTCAATAACCAGGTTTTGCGAAATGTCCGAGTGCAGACGGATATTATGCCGGTCGAAGATGCTATCCGATCGGGAGCAATGGCTCTTTTTGGTGAAAAGTATGCAGGCTTGATGCGCGTCCTTACGGTACCCGGGTTCTCAAAGGAACTATGCGGCGGAACGCATGTGAGCGCGACCGGAGATATCGGCCTTTTCAAGATAGTAAGTGATGAATCGATTGCATCCGGGGTGCGCCGAATCAGGGCCGTGACTGGAGTCGACGCGTTTGAGCGTTTTCGCGAAACGGAGCTGCTGGTTGATAAGCTCGCAGTAGACCTGCGTAGCTCGCGTGCTGACTTGCCGGCTCAGGTTCATAGGCTTCAGGAAGAACTTAAGAAGGCTAAGCGCGAAGCCGAAGAGCTCAAGCTGAAAATCGCCACTAGTGCCATAAGCAGTTCGGCAAATGGTGATGAATCAAGAGAGATTGCGGGTGTAACTGTACTTGCCCGTGAAGCCAGTGGGCTGGATGCTGCGGGGATGCGTCAGCTCTCGGACACCTTACTAGCCCGAATCAAGTCCGGCGTTGTTATTCTGGGACGCAGTAGCGAAGGTAAAGCTTCACTGATCGTCCGAAGTTCACCTGACGTTGCCAGCCGTGTCCCCGCAGGCTTGGTAATTAAAGAGCTTGCGCCCATTGTAGGCGGTCGCGGTGGCGGCAAACCCGACATGGCCGAAGGCGGAGGTAGCCAACCTGAGAACCTGTCGGAAGCGTTGGCCGCGAGCTATCAGATTGTGAAAAAACTACTAACCTGACCGTCAAAGGCCACTTGTGACAAAAAGCGCGAGGGCACGTTTCGATGTGCCCTCGCGCTTTAACGCTGCCGGGGCAGAGCACAACTTCAGTAGAGGAAAATTTGGGGATCTGACTGGAGGTCCGCTACATCGCTTGTTGACGTTCCGTCAGGGTAATCCCCATCTTTTCGAGGGTTAACTTGTTGAGTGTACCCGTTGCCTTGATATTTTCGGCCTTCTGATAGTCCTTCAAACCGGCACGAGTAGGACCATCCAATGTGCCGGTCTGCTCCCCAGAATAAAAGCCGCGGCTCTTCAGAATTCCCTGAGCTTGCTTAATCTGGTCCTTGGTGGCTCTGAAGACGGGGCCACGTTTGCGGTTTGCGTTAGCACTCGACCCAGCCTTGCCGGCAGGTGAGCTGGTAGATTGAGCTGCTACCCCTACGGAAAAGGCAAGCAGCAGTGATAACGTGAGGGTGAGAAAAATCTTCATGGTTTCTCCTGTTTGGTTGTGAGGCGCGCCGGAGCGCGCGGTTTATAAACGAAACGTGAGGGTCGTAAAGCGGCCGTATCATACTCTCAATTTGATCCCAGCATAAGACCCGAGCATTGGCTAAAACAGCCTTTTTGCAGGCTAACTCGCCATTTGATAAACAGAGTTTGGCCTCGATCAACAGGCTATGGTAGTATCCTTGGGTTCGTTGCGTGCTGCCACGTACGAACGCTCCAACGGCCTCACAGAATCTGAATCAAAACCTCTAGTCATGAAACGATTCCTATATATTGCGGCAATCATCATTGTCTTTAGTGCCCCAGCCCTCGGGCAAAGTGGGTCAAGCTACCAGGTTGACAACTTTGACTTCGTAAACGGGGTTCGATTGGAACTTCCCGCTCCGCCCGTGCAGCAGCCCAGAAGGCCGGTGCGGTCGCGCAGATCCAAGAGGACCAACAATCACTTGTACTCGCACGCTGGTATTGCGCTTAATAACCCCACGAACTTCAATGTCCAGAGCTCATTGGATGGATACACCACCGGGGACGCGGCCGTCGACAACCTCATTCTTGAGTCAGGAAAACGTAATGCAGTCGATCCGCTGCTCATCTACGCAGTAATGCATCAGGAGTCGACGTTCAAGCGAGGTGCGGTCTCCCCAAAGGGGGCTCGAGGGCTGATGCAGTTGATGCCACCAACCGCGCGCCGGTTTGGAGTTACGAGCATCTTTGATCCCAAGCAGAATATCGAAGGTGGAGCACGATACCTCCGGTTTTTGTTGGACTACTTCGGTGGTGATATTCAGCTTGCGCTTGCCGGCTACAATGCCGGAGAAGGCGCAGTGATGAAGTTTGGGTATCGCGTTCCACCCTATCGAGAGACTCAAGAGTATGTACGCCGAATCGGCAAACGCTATTCGTTGATGCGGGACCCCCTGACCGCCCGCACGGCAAACAGCCTCTCCCGCGATCAAATTGCGGCAATGCGGCAGAAAGATCCCACTCCGCTGACGATCTACGAACGAAGCGTCTTCGCAGTGAGGCTCCCGGACGGTAGATTGCAATTGGTTAGTCAGTAAGCAGCTTTCCAATCAACTTAAAACTCCAATCAACTTAAAACGAGGTGGAACCCTGAGTGGGCTTCATCTCGTTTTCTATTTTTGCTTAGCGGCGGTCATTGAGTATGATTCGTTGAATCAAGGACGGCTCGAGAGATCGTTAAGCTGGGCCGGTTGAGGTTATCCTATGCATTGTTTCAACTGTGGTTCTTATCTTCCCCCCGGTGTGCGCTTTTGTTCCGGATGCGGCTCGCCTGCCAGCGATCCCGAAATGACCCGAATAGCCCGGACTCAGGCCGGCTTACCCGTTGGGCCGGATGATTTCGACGAGATCGAGCGCAAAATTTTTACCGTTCGGCCAACGCTAATCTTTGTAAAACTCGGGTATGTTCTTGCTGCCATGGGCGCTATCGTGCTCGTCCTCTTACTGGCGATGGTCAATGCCCCTCCCTACATCTCCATTCCGCTGGCTCTTTTGTTGCTGTTGATTCCAGCGTACTACCACTTAAGGCGCAACATGATTCGCTACACGCTCACGGACTCCAAGATTGAGATCGACACGGGTCTAATCGCGCGCACCACGCATAACATTCCACTCAGCAAGATCCAGGACGTCACGGTGTCGGCCACGATTCCTCAGCGTTTGCTCGGTTTTGGCGATCTGATTGTTGACAACGCGAGTGAGATTGGGGGCACCACAATCCTGCACAACATTAGCAAGCCGCGATATTACGCCGACCTGCTTTTGCGCCAGTTACGCCGTTGGCAGTAAACTATTGTGTTTAAAGATTGTTTTAGAAAGCGGACCGCCCAACTGGCCTTCCGGTCGGAACATCCAACGTCCCGCGGGTTCTAATTACGCGGTAGATTGGGGTTAAATTTCTTGCCTTTTCGATTATTAATACGAACTGTTACTGGCAGCCTGGTCTTGTTGCTGAGTGCCTATTTCGTCTTTGCCGATGAAGCGATAACGCGACCCGGCGTAATGCCTCAACAGGTTGGTGAGTTCCGGCGGGTGATGCCTGTGAGGCGGTCCGAATTGTCATCTATCCTGGAGGCGCCGGGAGCACGGAACGTTAGAGCGCTGGATGACGGATCCGCGGCGGCTATTGCTACCAAGAGCGAGTACACCCTTGATGGTGCTGACCGATTTCTTGTGGAAGTGGTGAAGTTCAGGAGTGACACTGAGGCCTACTCTTTCCTTACGCTTGTTGCTGAACAGATGAATCAATCTGCACCGTCGATTGCTTTGCAAACTGGTGAGGTCGGAACGGCTACTCTTACCACGCCAGGCACGGTTGCGTTCTCTAAAGGGCCGGTCTTCATTCGAATCACGCAACCGGATCCCGCTGGTGCCGGGACGGAAAACATGATTCGCCTGGCAGAGTTGCTCGCCGCGCCACTGGACGAAGGCGATGGCGACGTACCCGTCCTCATAAAGCACTTGCCGGATTGGGAAAACGCTCAGCACATTGTATACGCCGTCACTCTCGATGCCTTGAAGCTGGTCGTACCAACTCAGCCGGTACTCGAAGTGATTGAATTTGAAGCGGGGGCAGAGGCGGTGGCCGCCGCCTATGGAACTTCACGGATGGTGATAGTCGAATTCACCACTCCTCAGATTGCCGGCGAGAATCACAGTAAAATTATGGCCCGCCTACAGGAGTTACGCGAACAGGGTCAAAATACTCCATCCGGATATAAAAGGGTCGGCAACTACTCAGTTTTTGTTTTCAACGCGCCCTCGGAGCAGGTTGCTCAAGAACTCATTGGTCAGGTGAAATATGAGCAGGTTGTGCAGTGGTTAGGTGAAGACGACCCCTACTGGTTGGAAAGGGCGGAGAGGCATTATGTTGAGACCACAGCGGGCGTTCTGATAGTTGTAGTAAAGGCGTCCGGGCTCGCTCTGCTTATCTGTCTCGCTGTTGGCGGGTTATTTGGCGCACTGCTCTTCAGTCATAGAAGAAGGCGACGTCCACGTGAAGTATTTTCAGATGCCGGCGGCATGTTGAGGCTTAATCTGGACGAAATGACCGCGCAAACTGACCCCACGAGACTGATCGGGCGCGGCAACTGACGGGTTCTAAACAAAGAGAAAAAGCACGATTGACAGCGAACTATCCATCGTGCTTTCTCAGTTAAACCGGGCCGACAGAAAAATACGGGCTGCTGATCTTCCTGGGGGGCTCCCCCAAGCCCCTGACAGGACGCGGATCAGCAGCACCGTAACAAATGCTCTTTGACTGTGATACAAGCGCTAATCTCTGTTCCCCCAAAAGAGCAACCGCCTGCCTTTTTTACAACGTGAGAGGATGCCTCCCCCAAAGCTTCCACTCACTACAGTCTCTGAGCCTGACCCGATTTACCCTTATCTACCCTTCTTGTTCTATCCCGCTTTTGGCAACGGCTGTGCCACCGCACTAAGTTCAATCGTTAGCACTGACAGGCCGCGTCTTTTCAGGCAAATGGATGCCATTCTTTCGCCCGAATGTGCAAGCGATGCGGGTGTGAGCCCTGAGTTTCGTACACGTTTCGTACATTCAAAGTGTATTAGCGGACTATAATCGCGCAGCGGGCTGGACCAAGGCTTCCACTGAATGCTAAGGCAGCGCTTGGACGAACTCGTCGATTTCGGCCGAACTGTTATAGAAGTGGGGTGAGATTCGCAACCGTTCCCCACGAGGAGCGGTAACAATGTTTCTTTCTTTCAAATGCTTGTATAGCGTGAGGGAAGACAGTCCAAACTTGTGTTGAATACACACGATCTGAGATTTTTCCCCGTCCCGGCGTGAGCTGACGACCCTGTAGTCCCCATGAGATTCCAGCCGTTCACATAGGTAGTCCGTGACTTGTTCCAGATATGCGGCGATCGATGGTACTCCGGTCTCCAACAACAACCGCAGACTCGCCTCCAGTCCGTAAAACAACGCCGCGGGTCCAGTCCCCGTTTCCCACGCCAGCGCCCCTTGATTCCAACCTTGATTGAAATTGCTGTAATCCTCGGGATTTGGAACACTGACCCAGCCGACGAGTGTCGGTTCAACCCGTTCTCGAGCCCGATCCGATAGATAGAGGATCCCGACACCTTCGGGCCCCAAGAGCCATTTGTGGCCGGCCCCGGCCAACACATCCACCAGTTCAGCCTCCACATTGATGGGAAGCACGCCCATGGCCTGAATAGCATCAACCACAAAAAGCGCACCGCAGTTTCGGGCCGCCCGCCCAATGCGCTCGAGCTCTGAACGAAAACCTGATGCATACTGGACGTGACTCAGAGCCACTATTCGCGTTCGCTTGTTAATCAGACTAATAATCAGATCCGGATCAATTCGTCCGTCGTGCTCTTCACACATGCGAAGTTCGACGTTCCGTGTATCCCGAATTCTAAGCCAGGGATAAACGTTCGAAGGAAACTCGCCGCGAAACGTGACAATGTTGTCACCCTCATTCCACCTCAAACCGTTTGCGACACAGGAAAGTCCGTCAGAGGTATTTCTCATGAAGGCGACCTGTTCAGGACGGGCTCCAATCATGGAAGCGACAAGTTTCCGCGTCTCTTGTTTGACCGCCACCCAACTGCGAAAGTTAAGTGAACCATTCGCTGCTACATCATTCAATTGTGACTGTATTGCGCCTATCGTTGTTCTTGGCGGAGGTGAGACCGCGGCATGGTTTAGATAGATTACCTGTTCGGTGATAGGGAAAAGCGCACGCAACTTCTCATTCATGGGCTGTTATTAAGGCGTAAAGGGCTGACCGTAGAACTCCTTATAGAGCCAGCCGAGAATGCGGGCTTCGGCCGTGCAGAGCGTCTCGATCCAACAATTGAGCAAGAAATCGTTGCGTCCGCGTGACGAAGGTATTTTTTCAGCCTCCCTGACTATCGACGTTGTGTTTTGGAGTTCAAGACCGTACGACTCAACTGTAGCCTCATTAGCCTTCATGGCGGAGTCCAGGGCATTTAGCAACTGACTTATCCACGAGTGAAGCTCTGCCTGCGTGGTGTTCTCTGCAAGTGACTGAATTACTCCAATCGCAAGTCTATCTTCCGCACAGTTGAAGGCAAAAATGTTCTCGCCGTTGTCTTGACTGAGCTCCTGTTTCCACTGGAAAACTTCCTCAACCCTTGGGTGCCTGATGATCGCAACACGGTTATCGTGATCGATAAACCATTGAATAACATCTGGAACAGAATCAACGTCGATTCGACCCGTCTGATCTCTGCGCAAAGGCGGCAATCCGGGATCGGTCTTGTTGTCATGATTATCGGGGATCATACTAATCTATTCGTTTCAACTCGAAGGCAGCGCGAACCTCTCCAACAGGTTCCCGTTGGTGATTGCGTACATGAAAGAATGAATATTGCGCGACTGCTTCCAATGCTTCATCTTTCAAAATACCCAGTTGGCGTAGCGACTCAATAACGACAGTCGGTCGGGCGCGATGATCGTCACCGTCTTCAATCTTCAAAGCGAATCCTAATCCGCGAGGCCACTCAGCGCACGGTAGTACGCCCAGAGTATAGACACCCTCGGCTCCAACTTTTGAGATGAGACGCTCTTTTCCTGCGCGGATTATCTCACTATCAAGCCGCCCCTTTTTACCCCCGATCAACTCGGGATAGCGAATCATTGCAGCTACGACTCTTTCGCAGGCCTTGCCTGTTGTCTCATCAAAGTCAGAAGGCGGAGCGACCAATCGCAGATACATTAATGCCATAGCCTTCACCGAAACGGCGAAGACAGGAACTCCACAACCGTCAATTGCAGTCGTGAGTTCCTCGACAGGGGTATCTGAGAACGCTGAAACTGTCCCCGCGATTGCAAGCTGTACAGGGTGTTCTGGTCGATCATAAGTCTCGGTTGGCGCACCCAGATGAAGGGCGAGGGCAAGCATTCCGGCGTGCTTTCCTGAACAGTTGTTTTGAAGTACGTCGGGTTCCTTGCCACTCTCGCGCAACTTGCGTGAAACTTCATGGCTAAACGGCTCATGCGTTCCACACTTCAAAGCGCTGGGAGGCAACCCGACCTTTTGCAACATCGATTTCACTGTTCTGACGTGAATCTCTTCACCACTGTGCGACGCACAGGCAAGGGCAATCTCGGCGGACGTAAAGCCAAATCGATCGGCCGCCCCCGACACAATCAGCGGAATCGTCTGGTGCGGCTTGGCTGAAGAGCGCAAGTAGGTAACAACCTCAGGCGTTCCAAGTTGCGCCACCATGTTCGCCGGAGGCTCGACAGCAGCAATGTGTCCTCGATGCCGGGACTCTGTTAGCGAACCACGAGTAACTTCGACAAGCGGCTCTGGATCTGACGTTGGTGATTGCTGGGCGACCTTCATGCGGATTCCTCGAAACTGTCGGTGGGGTGCATCTTAGCACGCGCCCGTGTCACGGCAGCGACGCTCTGAGCCCCAATGAAAAAGGCAAAAGGTCTTTTACCTTTTGCCCCTGAACATTGCATGCTTCCGCAAGCCGCTATTTTTTAGATCGCGCCTTTTTTGTTCGCTTGGGTCCCCAGCTTAGTACGGTCAGTTTGACTTTGCGCCTGCCGAACCGCATGGCCTCGCGGGAGGTCGGAATCCAAATATCAATCTTTCGTCCTCGGACTGCGCCACCCGTATCGGCGACGAGATATTCGCCGCTGTAGCTGCCTGCCTCGACACGGATCCGAGATCCAAGAGGCAAAACCCGCGGGTCCGCGGCAACAATCCCCTTACGCACAAGTTTTCCACTAGCTGTGCGACCTCTGAGGCTGTAGGCGGTGGCTATATAGGTTTCCGGAGGCGCTACGCCGGGGTTCACTTCAGGATTCGAGGCCAAAGCTTCGAGCGGGGGCGCCTCTCTGGGCGCTTCCGGAGCTTCGGCGTTCTCGGCCCTGTCTTGTATTTTAGAAAGAAGAGTTTCCGCCGCCATAGGACGTGCGAAAATGAGGAAACTTATTAGAAGCGCCAAGGCAAGAATTGCGCTTCCGCTGTAAATGACCTTCACTATAAATCGGTTCTCCTGTACATGTTTTTTTCCCCCCTTTAGCCTCTAGTAACTTACCGTGACTCAAGCCCGGCTTGCCGTTGCCGGAGTCTGAAAGCCCAAAAAAGAGGCTGAAAAGACCTTGTTCTACCCCCAAAACAAAAACAAGCGAGCATAACTCTCGCTTGTTCCATAAAGAAGCTACCACAGGGGGGTAGGGGTGTCCAGTTGCAAGGTGGTGAGGCGGCTTCCCCCAAGCCGAGACTGACGGCTCTTGGGTTCGCTACGGGTTGGCTGATATTGCCATGAAGTTCTCGATGATTTGCTGGCCAAGGGGATGTTCCGTGCTGAAGAGTTCGGGGTGGAACTGAACGCCGAATACCGGTCTGGACTTGTGCTGCATGGCCTGTATTGAGCAGGTAGGATTGGAAGCTGTAAGACGAAAGTCGGCTGGCAGTTCTTTCACCTCGTCACAGTGCGAATGCCAGACAACAATTTTCCTGGGCAAATTCTCGAAAAGACCTGTTCCATCGGTTTCGACCTCGAAGAAGCCACGCTCACGACGTGCCCCATCGTAGCCCTCGCCTGGGCCAATTCGTTCCATCAAACCTACACGGGCGCCGTAAGCCAGGGCAATCTGCTGGTGGCCGCCGCAGACACCGAGAATGGGTTCGGTGGCATTCCGAATAACGCCAAATACGCCGGTGAGGGAATCCGCCGGATACTCCTCCCAGGGATGACTTTGGCCGCTTAAAACGACGTGGGTCGGTCGTAGATGGCGGATGCGGTCAAGTGAAACTGCCCTAAAGGGTTCCGTCAGGATTTCGAGACCTGCCACCAACCGCCCGAGCACTGCCCTCAATTCGCGCGGGCTTTCGCCCTGTCCATCAACTGTATTGTCTACGAGATAGATCATTCTGTTCGCTATCCAAGACAGTAAAGCTTACCGTTAAAGGCGCCAATATATATGCGGCCGTCGAGAATAGCCGGCGTGGCGTTAACATTATCGCCAATCTTCAATTCCCAGAGGCGGGTGCCGTCTTCAGCGGATAGCATATACATCCAGCCCGCCTTGTCCCCAAACACTACCCGGCCGTCTACCACTGGAGAAGTTCCCCAGATTGCGGCACGCGTCAGGTGTTTCCAGATTAGCTCACCATTTTCGGTATTCAGACAGTAAAGATAGCCGTTATTTGACCCGATAAATAATCGATCCTCGACGACGATCGGGCTCGCCCAAAAGCCGTTTCCATATTGGCTGCGGCCCAGACCGCCCTCGGCCTTAAACTTCCATGCCAGTTCGCCATCGGATTGACGGAAGCCGTAGACGTATCCATTCTCAGCGGCGGTAAATACCAGGCCCTTAGAAACTGCCGGTGTAGAGTTCGAATCTGCGCCTATACGAGCTTTCCAGACAATCGAGCCGTCAGTCATTTCGAGGCAAAAGAGGTCGCCCTGTTCGGTGCCGATATAAATCCGCTCATCAATTAGCGAGAAACTGCCCTCCATTGAGCCAAGCCTCTCCGATTTGTAAACCAGCGAGCCATCCTCGAGGTCCAAACAGTAAAAGAATCCGTCTTCGCTCCCAAAATAGACGCGGCCATCAATTACCGCTGCCGAACAATCGACCTCAAAGCCGGTCTTAAATTTCCAGATTAGTGAGCCATCCTCGGCATTAACACAGTAAACATAGTGATCAAGTCCGCTGGCGATAATTCGATCTCCTACCAGGGTGGGTGAAGCCTTCAGACTGTCCTCTGTCTTGAAGCTCCAGATGAGGCTTCCATCATGACGATCGAGGCAGTAGAGGTAGCTGTCAGCAGAACCAAAATAGACGCGATCACCATCGACGGTTGGCTGTCCGGGCCAACTCGATCCTCCCCATGGATCTTTATGCAGTCGCCCTCGTGTACTCTTTGTCTCAAAGCTCCAGATTACTTCGAGCGGACGATCAGGCCACGGTCCCGTTCCGTAATAGGTGCGGCTTGGATTACCCAACCACAGAGGAAGAGTTGTTGGGACCGGGGGCTTTGCCGGCTCGAGACTCGGCTGCACAGCGATCTCGCCGGCAACCTCGCCACTGCAATTCAAGCTTAGAAGACTGAACAAAAGAAGCAGCGGAAGGAGGTAACGAGAGATTTGGTTGCGATGCAGAGATGTGGGGAAAGGAGAGATCATAAGAAAAAATAATCAGGACTTTCAAATTTTAAAGGTCCGAAGCCAACCAATCACCCTTATAAACTACCGCAGCGCTCCCGTGGATGACAATCTCATTGTCCTCTCGCCATTGAATACTCACCTCGCCACCTGGCATAAGAACGGTCACTTGGCGGTTTGTATAGTCTTTAAGCATTGAAGCCACCGCGGCGGCGCATGAGCATGTTCCGGATGCTGTTGTCTCTCCGACGCCCCGCTCCCAAATACGCAACTCAATTCGTGAGCGGTCAATTACGTTGATGAAGATTACGTTTGTCCTTTCCGGAAACTGCTTATGATTCTCCAGACTACGCCCAATGTTTCGCCAGTCGAGCGAGTTAAAATCCGACACAAAGAGGCAACAGTTGGGATTGCCGATTCTAAGAGCTGTGACGGGAATGCAGGAGCCCTCTACAACAAGCGGGTAATCAACAACCTGCGCCAAAGGCTCTCGGGTAAGTATTGGAATCGAAGCACTGTCAAAAAGTGGTTGGCCGAGTTCGGAATCGAAGACATACTTCCCGGGCGCCGGCTTGCCTCGAAGAAAATAACGCTTAATTCCTGAACGAGTTAGAAGCCGTAATTCCGGAGCTTCCCAGAGGCCGGTGTAGTGGAGAAAGGCGGCGGCGCAGCGCGTACCGTTACCAGAGAGCCCCGCCTCGCTGCCATCGGGGTTAAAGATACGCACCCGAAAATCAGCTTCAGGCGAATCAGTCGGCAGGAGCACGGCAATGCCGTCGGCGCCCGCGCCGTAGTGTCGCTCGCAAATGCGCTTGGCAAATTCACCGAGGTCGCCAAATGAACCTGGCTGCTTGCCCTCGATTACGATGTAATCGTTACCAAGGCCATGAAGTTTTGTGAAGAGTGGTGGCATCTCTGGAGGCCTATCCTTATTCGACCCAGGAATACAATTCACGACTTACCGGCAAATGTCGCAAGCACCACTGTGATTGGATCAATGCAGTTCGTTCGAACATCCGTACCACGTGGGTAGTTATTCACAATAATTGAAAACACCAGATCTTCTCCTGCGGCACTTTTCAAATAACCGGACAGACTTGCCGCTGAACTCAGTGTTCCGGTCTTGGCGCGAACGTTGTTTGCGGCCAGAGTGCCCCGAAACCGATTTCGCAAAGTACCATCAATACCTGCAATCGGCAGTGCGTCTCGGAAGGCGTTGGCGAAACGATGACGTCCCATGTGTAGCAGCAACTGGATCGTTGCATTGGGAGTGACCATGTCATTGCGCGACAAACCCGAACCATCGTTCAATGATAGATCAGCGGTCTGAACACCAGCTTCCGTTAGAAATGCCTTGACGACCTCAAGTCCCGCTTCCTCGGTGGTGCGGGGGGGCTGGCTGGTCGAATCGTTCGCTGCTGGAGGAAACAATTTGCCAAGCGTGCGCAGAATGAGTTCCGTATAGAGGTTCTGGCTGGGTTTCAGAGTCTCGGCTGCAATAGCGCTAAAGGGCTGCGACTGGAGACTGGCTATTTCGATCGGTGCAAGTTGACCGGCAGGTGGCGGCGAGTCAAACCGTCCCGGGAATCCGGTGCTGAACGCTGGTGGGGGAACCGTTCGTGAGCGGCCTGCAATCTTAACGCCCCGTTGCGCGAGCGCTGAGCGAAGAAGGTATACAAAAAGAAGAGCCGGATGGGAAATAGCGATGGCTCCAGCGTAACCCCGATCGTCAATCGGCACAGAACCGCTGATCTCGATCACATCTTTTCCCAACCCACGATGCATTGCCAACTCTCTTCTGCTTCCTTTAGCCGAAGTCGTAACGCGATTCACTATAGTCAGCAACGGATCCGGCGGCCCGGTCGTAATCTGAGCGGGTGCTCCAACGCGCGGGCCCGGACGGACAAAAAGATCGAGTGCGTTATCGTTGATACTCAAAGCGCTCACTTCAGCGCCGTACGACCACTGCAAGTCTTCCCAGGTCCAGCCGGATCCGTATTGAGGTCCAGTGAAGAATGTCTCGTCGCCTATCAGGTCGCCTTCGACGCGTTTGACGCCGGCAGCCACAATCTGCGCAGCCAGATCATTGATTCCTTTAAAATAGTCACCGTTATTAAAACGGGCGGCAATCGAAGGATCGCCACGTCCATAGATAGTGAGATCACCTCTTACTACCCCTTCAGCATCTGGTGGATTTTGTGCATAAACAGAGGTTGAGTAGCGATATTCCGGCGAAAGACGATCAAGCGCAGCAGCTACGGTGTAGAGCTTCATGTTTGAGGCGGGCCGCAGTAATTTGCCCGCATTTTCCTCGACCAGGACCCGGCCCGTCTCGAGCGAAACAACTTTGACGCCCACAAAAGCCGTCGCGAGCTCAGGTCTTTGCAGAATCTCTGTCACACGCGCCTGTAATTCCGGCAGCGTCTTTGGTGTCGTTGCTGAATACGCTACCGCCGGCGCCGGAGCCTGTGTCGTAGGAGCTGGCGGGACTGCCTGTGACTGCGAGGGCAAAACTCGCCGATCGCGGTTGGGGGCTTGTTGAGGAACAACCGGGATGGACCAAAGACTTAGAACTAAGATGAGCAGGAGGCCGCTTACCCTGGATATTTTTTTGCTAATAATCATTCTTCGTCGTTCTTACTTGAAATTTGGTTAAGGAGAGCTTGAGAGTCACGCGTTCTTCTTAGAGGAGCGCCGCACGTGTTTCATCAGATCCTGGAACTCAGGCTCTGCCCGAAGTGCGGCCCAGTTCGGGTCATTCTCGAAGCAGGGACGATTCTCATTTCCGAGATTGATGGCTCGTGCCAACCAATCAAAGGCCTCTTCACGCAGCCCTTCCAGGGCATAAACAGAGGCTACCGAGTATGCGATGTCAGCATCGACCTCGGCGTTGCGTTTCACATCATTGGTCAATTGTGCCAGCGCGGCCTCGTGTTTACCCTGAGCGCTAAGGAACATCGCGAGGAAGGGCCGGACCCCGTGCATATTTGGGTACCGCTTTACGACCTGCTGCACCAGGTCTGCCGCTTCGTCCGTCTGTCCGGTGTAGTAGAGGGTCAGGGCCCGGAAGGTGCGCACGAGAGGGTTGTCCGGCTCCCCGGCATTCTCCAATTGGCGTTTAGCTTCGCCGAACTCACCCATGTACATGTAAACAAGGGCGCGATTGTAACTCGCCACAACGTGGGCCGCCGGGTCGAGCCGCACAAGGCGATCGTAGCTCCGCAAGGCGCGGGCATATTCTCCATCCAGACGGTGCAGAGTGCCCTTTACGAAATGTACAACCGCTTCGGTCGGAGCCTCCCGACGAGCACGAGCAACCTCTTCACGCGCCCGCTGTTTCTCACCCCGCCAAAGGAGCACGAAGACCATCAACATCCGCGCCTCGGCAAGTTGAGGGTCAAGGGTCAAAGCTTTTTTGAAGGCAACCTCTGCGCGTTCGTAGTCCTCGGCGCCGCCGAAACCCTTGAACACCCGGTTCACATACGCGGCGCCCAAACCATCGTAAGCAAGCGCGAAGTTTGGGTCCAATTCAATGGCTCGTTCGAACCGCTCGATTGCCGCGTTGCAATCTTCGGGAGCGACAGTGCGAAAGATGAAACGAGCGAAGAGATCCCTCCCGCGCAGATATTGTTCATAGGCGGCCGAATTCTGCGTCGCGGATTTTGCAATCCCCTCCTGCTCGGCCAAACTCAACTCCAAACGAAGTCCTTCTACAATGTGTTGGGCAATGGTGTCCTGCACCGCAATGATGTCGGCGGCGGAAGTATCGATGCGGTCGCTCCAGAGTATCTCTCCGGAAGTGACATCCAGCAGTTGGGTGGTTACGCGAAAACGCTCGCCAGCAAGCATGAAACCGGCCGTTAGGACCGCATTAACATCGAGATCTCGTCCTACCTCGCGTGGGTCGATTTGCTGTCCCTGATAACGCGCGATGACAGAAGATGGCCTGACGATCAACGACTTCACGCGGGCGAGTTCGGTAATTACTGCATCTGCGAGTGAGAACTCATAAAACCCTGCGGCCGGATCGCCGGCTAAATTTCGGAAGGGAAGAATTGCGAGCGTTTGCTTCTCGCGATCCGCAATTGTGGTAAGCGGTGTTTCATGAACCTCTGGTCGAGTCGGCGTTGCAAGATTTGGTGATGAAGTTGGGGCTTCAGTCTTGGTAATTGCTTTCAACCACCTCATCGCCCGTGAGACAGGATTTGCACCACTAATATGGCGTGGAGGTTCCGGCGTGATGCTTACAGCTCCCTGGCCCACCGTACTGCCTTGCGAGACTTCGGCGAGTACGGCGCGCAGGTCATCGCGCAGATCTTCCATCTTCTGATAACGATCGCGTGGCTCCTTCGCTAGTGCCCGATTCAGGATCTGCTGAACCCTCGGGGGGATCGCATCAGATCTCATCTCCGCAATCGGCGCCGGGTCGTTGTGAAGAACGGCGTGTCTGACATCCACGCTAGTCTTCCCCCGAAAAGGCCAGGTCCCAGCGAGCATCTCATACAGCAGCACCCCGCTCGAAAAAATGTCCGCCCTTTTATCAACACGATCGCCCCGGGCCTGTTCTGGAGCCGCATAGGTTGCCGTTCCATAGGGAACGCCGACTTCAGTCAACTCTGTGCGATGGATTCCGGCAGTACTCGCTTCCGTGTCATCCAGCAGCTTGGCCAGCCCAAAGTCCAGCACCTTTACTTGCCCCGAGGGCGTCACCATAACATTGCCCGACTTTATATCTCGATGAATGATTCCGCGGCCATGAGCGGTGGCGAGGGCATCGGCAACTTGAATGGCAATCAGCAGGGCGCTCTTCAACTCGAGGGGTCTGCCTCCGATGAGTTGGCGCACGTTTCGCCCTTCAACATGTTGCATAGCTATGAAGTGGACACCGTCGACTTCATCGAGATCGAAGATGGTGCAGATGTTTGGATGATCGAGCGCTGAAGCGAGGCGTGCCTCGCGTTCGAAGCGCTTCAGGTTTGCCTCGCGAGAGGTTAGTTCAGGAGGGAGGACCTTGATCACCACTGACCGGCCAAGCTTGTTGTCCGTAGCTCTGTAAACTTCTCCCTGCCCGCCCGCTCCGAGCTTCTCTACGATCCTGTAATTGCGCAAAGTTCTACCGATCATTTGCGTTTTGCGCTGCGTGATTCACCACGCCTGTTAGTTAAGTAAAGGTCGCGAGTAATTCCTCTGCCTTGGCAGTTGCCGTACCGACTTTCCCGACAACTATCCCGGCAGCGTGATTTGCGAGAGCGGCGGCTTCGACTAGCGAAGCGCCACATGAGAGTGCTGCGGCAAGCGTGGCGATGACGGTATCGCCGGCGCCGGTCACGTCATAAACCTCACGGGCGGCCGTTTTAACTAACACGGGTTCGCGGTCACCTTCGAGCAATAACATACCGCGGTCACCACGAGTGATCAGAACCGCATCACATCTCAAACGATCTCGGATCGATCGAGCGGCACGCTCCAGACCCTCATCTGAGTCTTCCTCGAGATTCGCCATCCGCAAAGCTTCGTGGTGGTTTGGGGTAACCAGAGTTGCCGGGCGATATGCGGCAAGGTTCCTAAGTTTGGGGTCGATCAATACAGGAACGCGTTTATAAGCGAGGGGTAGAATCTCGGCGAGAATTCTTGGCGTTACAACCCCTTTGTCATAGTCCGAGACAACAAGCGCGGCAGCATTCTTCAGCGCCTCAATCAATCTATCGATAATTCGGTCTTCAGTGGCCCCGTTAACCAATACGCGAAGCTCGCGATCAGCACGAACCACGAGCTGACTATGGGCAATGATTCTTGTCTTTGTTGTCGTTGGCCTGTTTTCATCTACGACAAGTTGATCCCGCTGCTGAGAGGGGCTTGCTTCTAACACTCCGGCCTGGATCCGTTCACCTGCCGGGTCTTTACCCACCACGCCGATCACACATGCGTCGGCTCCCAGTGCGACCAGATTGGCAAGGACGTTCGCGGCGCCACCGAGATGGACGGACTCTCTGCGGATATCAACGACGGGGACAGGGGCTTCCGGTGAGATGCGCGTAACATCACCCCAGACAAACTCGTCGAGCATTACGTCACCTAGCACAACTATCCGGCGTTGACTGAACAGCCGCGTGATCTCGCTAGCTCGGTCTCTGCTTAATTGGGTAACCACAGGTAGATCACATTTAGTTTGAAAGACTCTTAGCAGTCTCTTTCAAGACCCGTTCGATTGCGGCAACTACTCGATCGACCGGCACGCGTTTAATACATTCCGGTTCGTCATATTTCTCGCAGAAGTAGCCATGGCACGGTTGACAATCCATCTCTTCAAGTACTGTAGCGGCTGGTGTACTAGTCCATGGTCCCCAGTGAATGACATTGGATGAGCCGAAGATAACCACGACCGGAGTACCCACCGCCGCCGCAATATGGGCGATGCCGCTATCGTTGCCAACAAAAAGGCGGGCGCGGTACGCGAGCGCGGTTACTTCGGGCAACGACAAATCCGTGAAGGCTACAACACGAGCAGTTGATCGTTTTATTAATTCGGCTGCGAGGCCGGCTTCATTGGGCGCTAAGAGGGCAACGACCGGCAGGCCTGAGTTTTTCAGTACATCCACCAATTGTGCATAGTTTTCGATAGCCCAACGCTTTGTTTCTAAAGCTGCGGCGGGGTGAAGTAGCGCAAAGGGTTCCCCCTCGCTTAATCCAGCGGCGCGGAGACGGACGGTTACAGAATCGAGAGCTTCTTCTGAAAGCCCAAGCCTGGTCGAAGGTCGATCCGTTACTGGAACACCAGTCCAGCCCATTAAGGCCAGTTGTTGTTCGACGGAATGGACCTTTTGTCTTCCCCATAGAAAAGACGGCGGCGGTGCGACATGATTGTGCAATCGGCTGTACTGATAGTTGGAATAACCAACGCGATGTGGCGCCCCGGCCGCTCGACTGAGCAGTGTTGCGGTGGTACCCCCATGAAGATTGTAGATTACGTCGTATCGAGTCTGCCGTAATTTCCGGGCGATTCGAGCTCTGGCTGACGTGCTGTCACCCGGGATCGATATCACATTGTCAACGAATTGAAAGTCTGAAAGCAGAGGCGCGACCCAGTCCTCCAGCAGAACGTCAACCTCAGCGTGTGGCAGAAAGCGTTTTAAGCAGAAGAGCGACGGCGTGGCAAGAACTGTGTCGCCTATCGAGCGCAGACGTATCACAAGAACGCGTTGGACGGCTTCCCAGTTCCAGATCGCAGGACCGAGCGGTCTGGGTTCGGCGTCGCTGCGGAGTCGCAGGTTGGCCAGACTTCGCAGTTGCGATGCGGAGTCAACTATTTCGCGGAGGCTGTTCATCTTCGACTGTGGCTTCGTCAATCAGCATCACCGGGATGTCGTCGCGAATCGGGTAAACTCGCTTACACTCGATGCACTTGAGACCTGAGCCGTCCGCCTTCAGTTCAACCTTCGTCTTACAGGCGGGACAAGCAAGGATTTCGAGCAAATCTTCACTGATAGCCATGTCGCGACCTTTCCACCGTTCAGTCCCTGCTGATCGCTTGGGGAGTTTAGAAGAAGCTTAGGAAGCGCAAAGCTTATCACAAGATATGCAGTCTGAGGCAGGTGCGCGATTAGGGATCCAAGTGGATCCCAAGTCGCTTGCTACGCGGCGCTTGCTGTGTTAGTGATGCAGCTACCTTATGTCTTTGGAATTTGCCGTACAGTATCCCTGCCCCTTGCGAGCCCGGTTCTCTGAAAAGCACCTGCGGGAGTGGGGGCGTTTGAGCAACCTCCACACGCGGCTTACAACCGGGGATAGCAGTGTGCCTTCTGCCGAAAAACTGCAATGGGTCGAAAACGCCAGGGCTGAAATCGAGTTGATGCAGTTGGAGACCGTAATCTGCCAAAGTTGTCCCGCCCGTCTGCCGTTGGATGCAGCGGGGGAGGGGGAATCGGTAGGTTGTTTGGGCCGCATTACGTATCCGATTGAGGCTCAGTTTGAAAAGTTTGTCGCCGATCGCGTGCAGCTAGCGCTCGACACTCTGGACACTGATGACCAGCCCCGCCTTCTCCGGATTCTGGTTGATGCCGAATCCCCGTTTGACGGCGAAGCGACCAAGGATCTCAGGAGAGTAACCACCGCCGATGGACTGCGTTTCTTCGAACTGCGGCTGCCGATCAACCTTTCGCGGCAGGGTGCCCGAATCACCACAGACAACCTTTTTGACCTGCTTGCCGGCTTTCGTTCCGAAGATTCAGACGCAACCTCATACATGCGCGAATTGCCCTTTACCGCGACGGCTGATTACTATGACTTTCTTGATCTGATTCTGCGTAACGACCTGGGCCAGTTGGAACTTTCGCGACTCATCACCCGCAGTCGCAACTACTTACAGTTCCTTCGGCTGCTAGCGACCATTGAGCGCGCCGAAGCCCTCAACACGCGCGTGTTGCTGGACTGAATTTACCGGGATCTGGAACGCTACTGCTTGTCCTCGTCCAATTTGCGCAATGTATCAAGAATTAGATTGGTGTTACTGAATGCCTGGATGGTGACGGTGTATTCATCTGTAGATCGTTGAAATTCAAATGTGCCGTTGGTAATTTCGACGATGTGCCGGAAGCCTGCCTCCCCGGTTGCGCCAACGCACTCGGCATCAACTATAGTCCCCTCGTTGAAAAACACGTGACCTGTCTGGGCTTCGCCTGTCAGAACCAGCACACCGCTTAAACGGCCATTCTCAATTACCTGGATAGCGTCAAACACGCTTATGGCCGTCAGGTCGCCGGCTAATGTTACCGAGGGCCTATGAGGAGCTGATTTAGAAGCCTGTGCCTTCAGGCGAAGATCGGGGCGTCGAGCGCGGCGAATGGCGTCGAGTCCGCCGGCAATGTTGATGCGGGGATCGAGTTGTTTAGCCTCGAGCAACCGGTCGTAAGCAACATCAAAGTCTTCCCGCTCAATATAAAGGCTCGCGAGAGCCAGACACTGACGCGCCGCCTCCTCAGGATGTTTATGCGCCGCGGCTATTTCCCGTAACCGCTCGCGCAGGGCAATTGACCGAGAATTCCTCTCGAGCGCCGTTCGCAGCCGCTTAATAGCCCGCTCCGGAGCCTTGTACTTTACGAAAAGCTCAGCGTCCAGAAGAGCCGTGTCCACCTCATTTACGTTGTCTGTCTGTGTATGGGTATCAACCATTGAAATCTTCGAAAAGCGTACCCTTAATACAAAATTGAGCCGCAGTTTACCATAGGAAAGGGGGTGTCAATGATGCAACACCGATCCATTTGGAGTCTAAACCTGACGATTTCGTGTTCCCTAATGAGGACTTGAAACTCTGACCCCTCGGGACGTGAGACCCTTTCTCTTAAATAGTTAAAGAGCGGTCAAAATGCCGCAAACCGGCATTTCTGGGTCATCGGAGGGACGACATAGTTTCATGACCCTCGTCAAACTCTGCGGGTTTGGTATTGATGAACTACTGGCACGGAACGTGCGGCTTTCAGTTTTAGGAATTTGTTGGACCATCAGGCAAAGAGTTTGAGCTGATCTTCATCGAATTTCGTACGAGAGATTAATTAGTTAGGAAAGGCCAGTCAGATGACCCGATGGATGAAGAGAAGAATTGAGAGATCCAGAGCACGCTGCCAGAGAATGAGTATCAAGATTACTTATGGCTTTAAGCAAACCCCTCAGCGCAAGGCTCCCACTGCAAAGAAAGATATTCGAACTTTCACTGCTAACTGCTAAAGGATCCCCCGTAGCTGTTTTGTCGAGTTAGACGCTCTCAGTTACCTACACTAACGTGCCAAAGCCCTTGACCTTGGCACGGAAGTACACCAAAAACCCAAATTTTGTCATGCCTTAATGTGTTCGGCGTCTCTGGTATCTGTTACAGTTTCGAACCAGCGTGGGGGGCCGTAAACACGGGATATTTCTGTCTAGAGAGGGTTCGCCTCATGAACATCAACGACCGTCCCCGCCGCGCATTCCGCCGCCGCTCGGTCCAAATTGAAGCAACAATACGATTCCGTCCGCCTCGCACACTGGCCAGTTCGGTCGAGGCCCTGACACTTGTGGGCTATACCAGAAATCTCAGCGAAAATGGGATGGCCCTGGTAGTCTCGGCAAGCAATATCGACCGTTATTTGAGGCAAAAGGAGAACATTTTCCAAGTGAGGCTGCGATTGCCCAATGGGACAATCGAGCTTCAGGCTCTGCCGGTTCACTACCAGCGGATTGCCTCAGGAGGCCTGGTTCACTACCTTATCGGTTCCTCCTTTCAAAAGCTGGACGACGAAAGACTGAACAAGTTGGTCGGCTTTCTGCGAGCGCTCCCAGCGCCAAGTCAATAGAAGTAACACCTCTGATCTAAAAATCCAGCCGTACGCCGATCCTGAGTTGGCGCGGTCGCAGTGTCCGTGTTGTTACCAGGAACGAGTCGAGAAGCGCTTGACGCTGCTCTGGAGTTGCTAAAGGCCCGAGGGCGTTGAAGTTGATGAACTCCGTCCCGAAGCTGAACACAGTTTTGTTGAGTATATTGTCGAACTCGATCACGGGTCGTAAGCGCAGGTTTTCCCGAAGATGAAACTCCCGTGTCAGGTTCAGGTCGAAGATAAACTGGCCAGGTCCCTGACCCGCATTACGGGGCAGATTGCCTGATTGGCCGATCGTCGGCAGATGAAAGAGATCGAGCAGGGCGGGATCCGGTTCCTGATCGGGTCGTCGCCAGATTAAAAGCTTTGGATCTCCTGTGAAGCCCGGGCGGTCATTCGAGACATCATCGAGGTTGCGGTCGACGCCTCCAATAGAGATGTTGAATGGTGCTCCTGAAGTCCATCGCAGGACGGGCGACAGGCGAAAACGACCTAAATAACGAGGCATTTCGAATGTTCCCGAGAAGACAAATCGATGCCGTCGATCGAGGAGGCTGCGAGCCCGTTCGCCGCGAAAATCTCCGGGCCGCAAAGCATCTGAGGTGTTCACGATACCGTCATCGACAAGATGTGCCACTGTATAGGCGGCCCTAAAAGAAAAGTTCAGGTCGCTACCTCGAAAAGTCTTACGCAGTTCTACAGTAGGGCCCCGGTAAAAGCTGTTGCCTGCCGCGATCAATTGCTCGATTTCGCCGTGTGTCGGATCGCGCCGGAGGTCGTTAAGGGTGGCCAGAGCAATTTGGACTGCGGTCGAACTGAAGCTATTGAGATTGATGAGTGACACGGGCACTCCGAATTCAACTACGCGTGCGATAGCATTCGGATTTGGGTCCCCCGAATGGAGCGTAAAGCGCACCAATTCTCCAGCGTTGGCAGCATTGTAGAGGGGACGCAAACCCGTTGGACCGCGACGGAGGTTGGGAAAGTCGCGTGAGGCCAGATACTCAGAAAAATCCTTGAAGCCCGGTGGCAACACCGGCGCATTGACGTTGAATTCTCGCCACAGATGTATGCCGCGATTGAACGTGTAGTTTGCCTCCAATATCAAGCGGTGTCCGAGATGGCGTTCAAAGCCGATGTTGGTCTGGTAGCTCTCTGGAATTCGCAGGCCGGGCTCAAGCCGGCGTGAGAATCCAGTATTGAGAACCCCGTGCTCCTGCACCAGTGGTGAGGCGCTTGTAAGCGTTGTTGGAAAAGTGAGGTTGGCGGCGATAAACGCGCGCCTTTGATCGACAGTCAGCAATCTGTCAGTTGCTGGATCTCGAAGAAGGTTCGTGTCAAAGAACAGCCGTTGTGCTCCAAGCGTGAAATCGTCGATAGTCCGCAGCAAGACCCGGTTGTAAAAGAGGCCTACACCAAAGCGGACAACAGTTCTCCCGGACTTCAATGGGTCATAAGCGACCGAGAATCGCGGCGCAAAATTGTTTCGGTCGCGGAGTATGGTCTCACGTTCATAACGGAGACCGAAACTCAATTTCAGATTTTGCCTGGCCTGCCATTCGTCCTGAAAGAACAGTCCGAAATACGTGTTTCGCTGGGTTGATTGAGTCAGAAAGTTTTGCCTGAAGCGGTTGGGAATTCCGGCGAGAAAATCACCCGCACTGGCGAAGTTGAATGTTCCCGAAGCATCAGCAAGATCGATGAAGGTTGACCGGACTCGTTGGATATCAAAGCCCAGCCGGACCGAATGTGAATCCCGCTGATAGTCCAGAACGTTCTGGATCTGAAAACGCGACTCGCTGCGAGCGGTTGAGCCTGTTGTAGACGAACCACCGATGACGGTACCCGTGCGTCTTTCGGTATCTCCCACGTCCAGCGGATCGTTGAGCGCAATCAGAACCACTGGAGCTGAACCACCGCGCGCTTTTAGAGCCGGTAATAATCGGGCCGCCTGAAAGCGGGTCTGGTTCACCAGGGTGGAAGAAAGGACGAGAGTATCTGAGTAAGATATCGAGTCGGACTGTCGATAGTTTGATTGCAACGCCTCGATGAGACGATTAGCGCCGCCCGACCGTCTCAGGTTAGCTAGACGCCCCATCTGATAGACCAATGCGCCATTGTGTGTGTCGCTAAAGCGGTGGTCCACGCGGCTCGTAAAGCGGTGGTTACGAGAAGGTGTATTGAGCGTTACGCGGAACGGGGCGATTTCCGCTGCCAGGGCCGGCTCGTCGACGATTTCAAAGCGGCGACCCTCCAGCGTTGTAGGTGGAGGAAGAGCGTAAAGAGCGTTCTGTTGAACGGGAACGAGAGTATCGATGAGAGTGCTGTCGAGAACGGTCGTAAACTCATAAGAGCTGAAAAATGCCGTGCTCGTACCGAGACCAGTGCCGGGAATTCGTAACGGACCACCAAACGTAAAGCCGGGGTTGTGTTCCTGAAACGAGAGCCTCTTCAACCCTCGAGCATTATTTCTGAACGTATTAGCGTTCCCTAACTCACTAGAATCGAAACAAGGCAATTCGGCCTTACTTGATCAATCAGGGCCAACACTTATCAGAACTTTCACCATGTAACATTTAGGAAGACAACAAACGAGTACCAACTGAAACAAAGCAGGACTACTACGAAAGCGTTATGCTGAACAACGCTCCTGAGTCGAGGTAGACTCAAATGAGCGAGGTTCGCTGTTTGTGGCCAGCAATGGGCCTGTAAGTTACTGAGTTTCATTGCCCTTACGGGCCGCGTGCTCTGTTCTCCTGTTTCCTTTTTCCCCCGATGTACCTGTAATGTGGGCGCAAAGCGGACAAGATTTTCTGCCGCCGTAACGGCATTTCTTCTCGAGGAAGGAGTGCTCCGGACGTAGCGGGAACTCACGGTGATGGAGTGATGACCCGCTAAGTCTCTGACTGTGGCAAGATCAACGCCGGACTGGAGAAGTCCAGTGAGATGAGTCCGGCGTAGATCGTGAACGGTCCAACCGCCTTCGACCTGTTGGCCGTAAGGAATACTCGCTTCTTTCGAGGCGTTGCGGAAAGCATCACGCATCACGCATCGAGTGATCACGAACGGTCCATTTTATTCCTGAGTGCCTTCGTTCTTGTGGCCGCTGTGGGCCTGGGAATTGTTTTCAAAAATCTGTCCAGTCGCGATCCGATAGGCATCCCTTCCCTACTTTGCGGGGAGCCTAGTGACCACTGCGCCGCCCGCCGCCACTGCATTACTAGCCAGGGGATAAGGAACGGTTTTGATGACGACATCGACCATCTCATGCAGCCGGTCTTCAATCGCGTTTGGAATGCTTGTGGAGTGCCGGCCTCACCCTACTTCGATGAACACGGCCGATGGCAAGGGAAACCCAACAAAAGGCTCGCGCCTCCCACTAACGCTTGCGCTTAACTCCGACGCTCTTTGAGGGGCTCGGCAACCGCTCTGGCATATTTCTCATGCCACTCAGAACCTTGTAGTCCCGTTCCTCAACGAGCTTAAGCGAGATGCCAGAACCCTCTACAACATTCTGGAAGGTAATGCTCTGGACTAAACTCCTTCTCCTGACCGCAGTCAGAGAAGCTGACCACTCTACCGGTGGTGTCTCATCATCCACTTTGTTCTATAATCGGCCTGTAACGTTTGCTTGGTTTCTGCAGTAACGCACTGATTCTGTGTTGGTGCCGACATTCCTGGCCATGGCGCTCCAAATTCCGTTTCGTCCGAGATTACAGATTGCCCGAAGTTCAGAAGCATTGGACTGGGCCCTCCCAATATGTTTGCTGGGCGTTCTTCCGTTCCTCATAACCGTTTTGACACTCACAGTTCAGTCACAGACACGGCCTTTCATCAAGAGTGCGAATGCGCAAGACCGTGCAGAACCTAAAAGTGTTGAAACATTGCAAGACTCCGCCAGAAGGTTGGAGGAAGCGATTTTGGGTTATCGCAAAGCTGGCGACGCCAACGCCGAAGCGGATGCGCTAATTCAGATTGCC
>DATKDA010000048.1:0-5679 GCA_035512935.1 Pyrinomonadaceae bacterium
CAGTGGCTACCGCTCGATCCTCCCGATGACGGCCCAGCTACGTTGGGGGGAGTTATTGCCATTGGGCAATCAGGACCGCTGGATTGCGGTTATGGACCACCACGAAAATACGTTATCGGAATGAAAGTCGTTACTGCGGATGGTGAACTCGTCAAGGCGGGCGGAAAGGTCGTGAAGAACGTAGCCGGCTACGATCTCTGTAAACTCTTCACGGGCAGCCAGGGAACACTCGGACTTATAGTCGAACTCACCTTTAAACTCCGGCCCCTGCCTAACGCTGCCGCGACACTAGCGACCTATGGGCCAGGAGATAATCTGCTTAAACTGGCCCGTTTGTATCTCGACGAACCGCTGTTCCCGGCGAGTCTGGAGCTATTATCAGCCGGCGCGGCCCGCGCGATCGGGTTGGAATCGAGGGACCCGGACTGTCTACTGCTGACGCGCTTTAACGGAAGTCGGAGTACTGTCGCCTACCAGATGGTGCGAGCATCCGCACTCGCTCGCTGCGAACTCAGCAACAGCGAAATGGAGGTTCATGAGGAGGATCAGGCGCTCTGGCAACACCTGCAAAGATTGGTCGTGCCGCAGGAGGTTGGACGGCAAACAACTATAAGGCCTGCTGAGATCTCGAAGTTCGTTGAATCGCTTTCGAGGCTAGATTCAATCTGGCACGCGGGAGTCGCCACCGGACGTTTTAGAGGCTTCGGATCTTATGGTGCTGGAAACGGAAAGTTTTCCAACTCTGAATCCCCGGCTTACAAAACCTCCCGGTTACAACTGATGACGCGAATAAAGCAACAACTCGATCCCGATGGTGTGTTTCCATTCTTGGAATCGAATCAGTTTGCGCGGGCGGTCGGAGAAGGCTAAGCTTTTGCGAACCCAATCCTAAGAACAGCTTTAGTGCAGTTATTATGAAACACTACAACAACCTCCATCTCCGACTTCTAGTCGTCGCAATGGTCCTGCTAGCGACCATCGCCGCTCCCCTACAGTCGCTGCATATATCCGTTCCGGTCGCCGCGACCAACCGGCAACCCGTGCGCGCGAAACATGACATCGTAGCGTCCACTAACGAAGTAGCCTCACGAGTAGGCGTTGACATTCTCAAGCGTGGCGGTAATGCCATCGATGCTGGCATCGCCGTAGCTTTCGCCCTCGCCGTTACCCATCCGCAAGCTGGGAACCTTGGCGGCGGTGGCTTCATGATGATCCGGCTTAAGGATGGAAAGACGACTGCAATCGACTACCGCGAGATGGCGCCTGCCGCAGCAACTCGCGATGTCTATCTGGACAAGGACGGTAATCTCATTAAAGGCGAAGGATCTTCAACTGTGGGGTACCGAGCTTCTGGTGTGCCGGGCACGGTGCGAGGAATGGAACTGGCTCTAAAGCGATATGGTTCCGGAAAAGTTAGCTGGGCGCAGTTGGTTGAACCTGCTCGCAAACTGGCAACCGGCTTTCCGCTAACCTACAACCTTGCGCGCAGCCTCCGAAACAGTAACAACTATCTGTCGCGCTATCCTGAAACCCGCCGCATCTTTCTCAACAATGGCAAGTTCTACAACGAAGGGGATATCTTCAGACAACCGGAGCTGGCCGCCACCTTTACGCGCTTACAAAAGCATGGTCCAAACGAATTCTATGAGGGCGAGACTGCCAGCCTCATCGCTGCGGACATGAAACGCAACAATGGATTGATCACGATGGCGGACATGAAAGGCTATGTGGCTGTGGAACGCGAGCCTGTCAAAGGCACCTATCGCGGCCACGAGATCATTTCCATGCCGCCCCCTTCATCCGGAGGCGCCGTTTTGATCCAGATGCTTAACATTCTCGAAACCTTTGATCTGCCGAAGATGAATTGGGCATCCTCAGACCGCTATCACCTTATGACAGAGGCGATGCGCCGCGCTTTTGCGGATCGCGCCGAGTATTTGGGCGATGCTGATTTCGTGAAGGTCCCGGTGGCCGGCCTGGTTGATAAAGGTTATGCCGAGCGTCTGCGCAGCACTATCAGTCTCGAGCGTGCCTCGACCAGCAAGGAGATTGGCGCCGGCAAACCACCCGGGTACGAATCTGAGGAAACAACTCATTTCACGGTCGTAGATGCGGAAGGCAATGCCATCGCTAATACCTACACTTTGAACGATTCCTACGGATCCGCTGTTGTGGCAAAGGGCACGGGTATCCTCTTGAACAATGAGATGGACGACTTTGCCGCCAAACCCGGTACGCCGAATATGTACGGATTGATTCAAGGCGAGCGGAATGCAGTCGCTCCACGGAAGCGACCGCTTTCCGCGATGACGCCTACGTTTGTGCTGCGCAAGGACGGCAGCCTCTGGTTCACGGTTGGCACCCCGGGTGGTCCAACAATCATAAACACGGTGCTTACGGTGATTATGAACGTGGTCGATTATGGAATGAATATCCAGCAGGCCATTGACGCTCCGCGCATTCATCATCAATGGCTTCCGGATGAACTGGTCTACGAGCCTTATGGTTTGTCCGGCGATACCGAGGAAGCATTGAAGAACCGGGGGCACAAGCTAGGTCGCGCTCGCTACCTGGGAGATGCGCAGGGGATCATGATCGAGGAACAGACAGGCGTAAGACTTGGGGCGACGGATCCGCGCCGCAGCGACGGACTCGCGCAGGGATATTGAACTCGGTTAAGTCAGAATTAAGTAGATGAAATTCACCGAATTAGTGCGCCTCCTCGAGAAGAATGGTTTTCGTCTACTTAAAGAAAAGGGCTCGATCCGCTACTATGGAAAACCAGAACACCCGCATCTCATTCGTGTCATTTTCACGGTGGGAAAGAGGTTCCGACAGGCACCTGTCATGCTATCCTGAAAGCGGCCGGTATTAAAGGAAGGTTTAGATAGATGATATGCTCGATCTAAGGCATAAATTAATAATCGAGGCAACCGAGGACCCCTCGTTCTTTGGCTTCTATTCAACTGAATTGATAGGTTTTTCTGGCATCGGCCACTCGATCGAGGATTGTCTTTACAAAGCTAAATGGGGAATGGAGGAACATATCGCGCTGTTGCGTGAGCACAGTTTGTCTATTCCAGATCCCAATCCTAACCCGACCGTACTAGTACAGAATACACAAAGTATTGCTCCCGCTGCTTAGGTGACGAACACTGCCTCATCTCTACTTATTTCGACGCTGGCAACCGAGGAACAAAAAATCATCGCCTGCGTCCACTGTGGTCTCTGTCTCGAATCCTGTCCTACTTACGTTCTGACAGGTGACGAAAACGACAGCCCCCGCGGCCGGATCTACCTGATGCGAGCCGTTGCGGAAGGAAGGCTCTCGTCAGATTCAGACTCATTCCAGAAGCACATTGATCGTTGCCTGGGCTGCCGCGCCTGCGAACCAGTCTGTCCAGCAGGGGTTGAGTATGGACAGTTGCTCGAAGCAGGACGCGCCGAACTCTTGACCTCCGCCAAGAAGCGCAATGTTAGCTATCGATTGCTGCGCCTTGCCCTGCGCCATGTCTGGCTGCATCCACGTCGCCTGCGTGCAGCCTTTTCGTTAGCGCGTTTTGCCCGGAACCTTGGATTCACCCGGGTTCTATTGAAAAGCAGAGTGGCGCGACTTCTCTCTAAGCGCTTCGAAACCGGAATCGCCCTGCTACAGAGTTCGACGCCTCTGTTGTCTAGTACACAAAAAGTTCTGACGAAGACAGATACTTCTTCGTCCGATCAACGTTCGGCCTTCCTATTTACTGGCTGTGTCACTGAAGGACTTTTCGATCGCACCAACAAAGCTACTACTCGCGTACTCGACGTCAACGGCATCGCCGTTGAAGCTCCTTCGGGGCAAGTTTGTTGCGGGGCACTTCACGCTCATGCGGGCGACCTGGAAGGCGCTCGCACACTCGCGCGTATGAACGTCGAAGCTTTTGATGAGAATGCTGAAGCTGCAATCGTGACGAACGCGGGAGGTTGTGGCGCGATGCTTGTCTCATATGGTCACCTGCTGGCTCATGATGCCGAGTTCGCCGAACGGGCCGAAGAGTTTTCCAAACGGGTAGTAGACGTCAGCCAACAGCTCGCCAAATGTGATGTGAAACAGGGAGCAGAGATTGGCGCAGGTCGTGTTACCTATGACGCATCCTGCCATCTGATCAATGGCCAACGTGCGCTTGAGGAGCCGTTGAGAATGTTAGAGGCAATTCCGAACCTGGATTTCGTTCCGCTCACAGGGGCGGACCGATGTTGCGGGGGCGCCGGCGTCTACAACCTGCTTGAACCTGCAATGTCAAACACCATCCTTCAGGAAAAGCTGGGTCACGTCAAAGCAACCAAGGCCACGATTCTGGCGACCGGCAATCCCGGCTGTCACATGCAGATTGGCGCCGGCTCTCTGCTCGAGAATATGCCTTTGCGCGTCTGTCATCCCGTTGAGTTGCTCGATGAGTCCTACCGGCGCGCCGGAATGTATGAAAGCGATGAATGAAAGGAAGCGTTACATAATCCTTTCACTGGTTCTGATTTGCCTCCTCTCGACGGCAATAAGCGCGCAGAACTCCGCGGCAACGCTGGAGCAAGTACAACATCATTATCAAGCGGCGCAGGAATTCGAGCGAAGCGGAAAATTGGCCGAAGCAGAGACAGAGTGGCGCCGGGCCCTCGCACTTGCGCCGCAGGATGCCCGTGGGTGGACCAATCTGGGTGTTGTCTTGAATCGACAGGGTAAGACCGAAGAGGCTATTGCGGCGTGGCGACAAGCAATTGCTCATGACGGGACACTCGAGGGCGCACATTTTAATCTTGGCATTGCTTTGGTAAAGGAGGGCGACTTTGGAGCCCCAATTCCGTCCCTACGTTACGTCCTTTCCAAAGATCCAACCAACGACCTCGCCCGACGCGCCCTGGCAGTCGCACTGATTGGAGTTGAAAGGTTTCAAGACGCAAGTCGGGAAATTGCCCAACTGCTATTACGGTCGCCGCGTGAGCCGGCGCTACTCGAGATGGCGGCGCAGAACTTTATGCGCCAGCAGAGATTTAGCGAGGCAGCTACGGTTCTCGAGCGGCGTCTTGAACTGCCGGCTGCGGAAAATAAGTGGCTTGTGCTTTACGGTGATGCGCTCGATGGGACGGGACGCACCGAGGAGGCCGCCAAAGTCTACCGTCAGGCTTTGGATAAGGAGCCCAAGTCAACAATCATCCGTTACGGGCTGGGTTATCTTTACTGGAAACTCTATCGTTACGACGAAGCCGAAGCGGAACTGAAGCAGGTGCTGGCGGAGGATCCCACTGATGCGCGGGCCGCATTCACTCTTGGTGATCTGTACCTTACTCAGAGTAAGGCAAGGGAAGCGCTGCCCTATCTCGAGTTGGCTGCCCGTCGTTATCACAATGAGTTTGATACTCGTTTTGCTTTAGGCCGTGCCCTGCTTTCGACGGGCGAAAGAGAACGTGGCATTACTGAGCTACGAACTGCTGTGCAAATAAACGACGGGATCGCTGACGGGCACTTTCAATTGGGCCGGGCGCTGATGCAGGCAGGACAAAGCGAAGAAGGAAAGGCGCATCTGGCACGGGCTCAGGAACTGCACGAAAAGAAGCGGACACTCGAAGCTGAGCGATATAGAAAAAGGGGGCCTTGATTCGCAGGCCCTGGCCTCGAACCTTGCAGATGGCTTCCAGCCAACTCTT
>DATKDA010000049.1:0-49828 GCA_035512935.1 Pyrinomonadaceae bacterium
ATCAACTGATCCATGACCATCCGCGCCATGTTCGAAGGGATTGCGAAACCAATTCCGATATTGCCGCCTGAAGGTGAGAGGATCTGAGAATTAACACCAATCAGTTCGCCACTTGTGTTAACAAGCGCGCCGCCCGAATTCCCCCGATTGATTGCAGCGTCGGTTTGTAAAAAGTCCTCAAAGCTACCATCACTGATTCCGCTCGAACGGGTCGAACGTCCTTTTGCACTGATGATTCCAGACGTCACCGTCTGCCCGATGCCGAGAGGATTGCCAACAGCCAACACCACGTCACCGACGCGGACGTTGTCAGAGTCACCGAGCGTAAGCACTGGTAAATTCTGAGCATCGATCTTCAGCACAGCGAGGTCGCTTTGTGGATCGGAACCTACAAGTTTGGCCGTAAACGTGCGATTGTCCGTCAACTCGACTCTGATCTCGAGTGCACCGTCAACCACGTGGTGATTGGTAAGCATGTAACCGTCCGGGCTCACAATTACGCCGGAACCGATCCCCTGCCGTGGTGGCTGCTGTTGTGGAGAAGGCATGCGATCGCCAAAGAAATCACGGAAGAAGGGATCGTTAAAGAAAGGGAACTGTTGTGCCTGCCGCGCCCTTTCAGTAGACCGGATGGTGACCACGGCGGGCGCCACGCGGCCGACTACGTCAGCGTAAGAGTTTTGAGGCATCGGGTTGCCGGAAGCGGCCACGGGCGGCGCCTGTGGCTGGTTACCCAGGCTATCGGTCTGCGCACTACAAGCTGAGGTAACCATTGCCACGATTAAAAGAGAAGGAACGATACTAATTAGCGATCTAAATAAACAACTCTTGACCATCAAAATCTCCATTCTAAAACTCGGATTAAGGGATGGAGGCAGCCAAAGATCGCTTTAGCTGCCTCGGGGATTATATTTCAGCGTCCGCGCCCAGCCGCCTGGGCTCGGGGTTTGGTTTGAGATTCGGAAGAATCCTTGATCTCAATTTGCCGGCCGCGCACTCCCGCCCCTTCAGGCAGGTCGAGCGCGATTTCCAGAACGCCGTTGCGGAAAGTAGCTTCAGCGTTTTCGGCGTCGACACCTTCAGCTAAAGGAATCGCACGGCGGAATTTTCCGTAACGCCTTTCACTACGAAAATAACCTTCGCGACTTTCTTCCTGCTCGCTTCGCCGTTCCCCTTCGATGATAATCGCGTTATCGGTTACCTCAAGCGTTACATCTTCTTTGTTCAGGCCCGGAAGGTCAGCACGCACTACCAACTTACCCTCACGTTCAAGCACTTCGACTTCCGGATACCACAAGCCCCAAGCTCCACTGCTTGCGTCCCGTAGGTTTGAGCCCAAATCTCGCAGGGCTGGCATTACTGATCCCCGTCCCAAACCAAAATCATCGAAAACCCGATCAAATTCGTCTCTCATGCGCCGGAACAATGCGAGCGGCGCCTCCATGACGTTGCTTGAAGCCAAAGGTTCGCGACGTTGGAGCTTGCGCTCCTTACTGCGGTTTCTCCCTGACTCTGTCGTTTCTTTTTGTCTTGGCATAACTCCTCCTTGCAATGATCTTTCAGAACCTCCTACTACGCATGATTGGTCACTTTTTTGTGACGGCTTTCGTGTCTTTCGATTCACTCGACCGGGCGTTTGGTTGGACTGATTGGTTGGGCGCGGGCAACACGGTTTAAAGAGTGTTGTTGCGTCTGTGTAAAAAATGGACGCAAAGCGGAAAATCCCATCAAATCGGACTGCTTATCAAACAGCGGAAAAACTTAAGGGTAGGCGAGGCGGATTTTCCAGATCCAGGGCGGAAATCCAGTGTACAAATCTGCGTCCTTCGCTTGACCTCTGGCAAGGGTCGCTGTGGTATACTCCCCGGCGTCTGAACAGCCAAAATTGGTCTCTCAATGAATGAGAGAACCGTCAATATTCCGCCATAGTTCCAGAGAAATTTATCTCTAGTTACTAGTGCCTGTGATAACCGAGGTAAAGCCCTGTGCGTCGGGTGAATCAATCTAAAAATGGGCGGCATGACGATTCAGTACTCATCGTCAACGACGTTCCTGAACAGCTCAGCTTAATGAACTCCCTTCTGCGGAAGGCCGGGTATTCTGTACTCACTGCTGAAGACGGACTCCAAGCCTTTGACATTGCCCGCAGGGAGCATCCTGACGTAGTAATCAGCGATGTCACAATGCCCAACCTCGGAGGGATCGAGTTCTGCAAGTTGTTGCGTCAGGACAATGACCTACGCTTTATTCCGATACTTCTGGTCAGTGCTCTCCAAAAGGGAACCGAGAGCGTGGTCGCAGGACTGCGTGCCGGCGCGGATGATTATCTGGAGGTTCCGTACGACTCAGCGCGATTGGTCGCTAAAGTCTCGCGCTTGCTTGAACGCTCGAGAATGGACGCCGGATATCGCGATCTTGTCGAGCAGGCCACCGATCTTATCTTTACGCAGGACAACCAGGGACGTTTGACCAGCATTAACGCTGCGGGCGCCGAATTTCTTGGTCGGGGCCAGGAAGATCTCATTGGTGTCTTTTTTAATGAAGCGTTCCAGATCGATTCGAGGACGGCTGCGGTGTTGGATGGGGCCAAGCAACTCGAACAGCACGAGGACTTTCGTCATCAGTTCTTGACCAAACATGCGAAAGGCGGAGAACGTTGGCTCGAGATAGTCATGTTTCCGATTCGCGATCGGCTTAACGAGACTACGGTGGGGCTGCGTGGAGTTGCTCGAGACATCACCGAACGAAAGCGCTTTGAGCTGGCGCTGCTGGATTCGGAAGAGCGTTATCGGTTGCTGTTCGAATCAATACCCCAACCGATCTGGGTCTACGATGAAGAAACTCTCAGGTTTTTAGCGGTCAATCAGGCGGCAACGCAAGCTTACGGTTATTCCCGTGAAGAATTTCTCTCGATGACGGTAAACGACATCCGTTCACCTGATGAGGTTCCGGCCCTGCTTATCAAGTCTGCTACCAGTGTCGATGAGCCGGTTATCTCAAGCCCCTGGCGTCACCAGCGCAAAGACGGGAGCGTGATCTACGTCGAGATGTCGACACACCATCTGCTGTTCAAGGGTAGAAAAGCGCAGCTTGCCATCGCAAATGACGTCACTGAAAGGAAGCTGCTGGATGAGAAACAACGCGACATGCACCTGTCGCTCCAGCAATCGGCGATTGAGTGGCGGCAGACCTTTAATGCCATCAGCTTTCCGGTACTAATCGTCAATACTGAAGGTTTCGTAAGTCGCTTGAATCGCGCCGCCGAAGAGATTGCCGGAAGCTCAGCAGAAAAATTGGTGGGCCGGCATATGTCTGAGATAGACACTGGTGAACCTTGGGAAAAGGCTACGGAATTGATCCAGGCAATTCGCGACGATGGCGGAGATAATTCGGCAGAGGTCCGCGACGCGGTCAGCCGTAAGACCTGGCAGATTGGACTCTATCTGATTCACGAATTCGGTTCCGTGGGCGAGCGGGTGATTCTGATTGCTCAGGACATCACCAAGCGCACACAGCTTGAAGCTTCTTTACGCCAAAGTGAAAAGATGTCGATGTTGGGATCGCTGGTAGCAGGTGTCGCCCACGAAGTTCGTAATCCCTTGTTCGGGATCTCTTCGATTCTTGACGCTTTTGAGACGCGATTCAGCGAACGGACGGACTATCTGCGGTATACAAATATTCTGCGCAATGAGATTGGTCGCTTGACTTCCTTGATGGAAGAGTTGCTCGAGTACGGCAAGCCCTTTAAAGGCGAACTCTATTTAGCATCAATTAACGAAGTGGTCACCAAGTCAATTCGGGCTTGCCTGCCTGCCGCTGAGGTTGCCCAGGTCCACGTGATCAACAGCATTCGCTGGAAATTGCCGCCGCTCCTCATCGATCGGCGCAGGCTTTCAAAGGTATTCGTAAACCTTATCGAGAATGCGGTTCAGCATTCGTCGGCTGGCGGATCGGTGACGATTGAAGCGCACAAAGTTCGCGATGGGGATCAACAATGGCTCGAATGTGCGGTTACAGATTCCGGGAGCGGCATCGATGAGCGGGACCTGCCACTAATCTTCGAACCCTTTTTTTCACGGCGACGCAGCGGAACCGGTCTGGGCCTGGCGATTGCCCATCGTATTATGAACGAACATGGTGGCAGACTCATTGCGACCAATAACCCTGGGGGTGGCGCTCGTATGATCGCGAGGTTCCCTTTACCAACAGATCAGGAGCTCCTAAGTGCGTAGAAACCGGATACTGATAATCGATGACGAGCCGGGGTTGCGTTTTGGCATCCGCGATTTTCTCGAACAGCAGGGATATGCGGTCGAGGAAGCCGAGAGTTGTCGCGATGCGCGGCGAGCCTTCAGGACTGTGAGACCTGACGTTGTTATCGCAGACTACATCCTTCCCGATGGCACCGCACTCGACCTCATTCCGCGTTTGAAGGAGATTGATCGAGACATCCCACTGCTCGTACTGACCGCACATGGGTCCATCGATCTTGCTGTTAGAGCAATTAAGGAAGGGGCGGAACAGTTCCTAACAAAACCGATCGAACTGCCGGCGCTCCAGGTAATTCTCGAACGTCTCATTTCACATCAACGCAACCATCAGAAGCAACTGGCGAGTAAGTCTGAGAGGGTACGGCAAGCCATCGATCCATTTATCGGCAGCAGCCCGGCAATCAGAGCCTTGTCCGGGCAGGCTTATAAAGTCCTTGCCACGGAAAGCCCCGTGCTGATCCTTGGGGAGACGGGCTCAGGCAAAGGCGTCCTGGCACGCTGGCTTCATGAGAATAGTCCGCGGTCCGACGAAGCCTTTGTGGATCTGAACTGCGCAGGACTTTCGCGCGAGCTTCTCGAGACTGAGTTGTTCGGGCATGAGAAGGGAGCCTTTACGAGCGCCGTGGCCTCGAAAGCGGGACTGTTCGAGGTTGCTCATCGTGGAACAATCTTCCTGGATGAGATTGGCGACGTGGATCTACAGATACAGCCAAAATTGCTGAAAGTGCTTGAAGACAAACGGTTCAGGCGTGTGGGCGATGTAAGAGACCGTCAGGTTGATGTTCGGCTCATTGCTGCGACGCATCAGGACATCGGGAGGCTGGTCCGAGAGAGAAGGTTTCGCGACGATCTCTATTTTCGCATAAGCACCATTCCGCTAGCCTTTCCCGCACTCCGCGAGCGCGTCGAAGACATCCCTATACTGGCCCAGTACATGTTAGACAAGGTGTCAGCCGACGTTGGGCGCGGAGAGATTCATTTTGAACCTGAATGCATCAAGGGTCTACAGTCGTATTCCTGGCCCGGCAATATTCGTGAACTGCGGAACATAATTGAACGGGCGGTGCTCTTGAGTGATCAGCGATCAATCAGACTGAAGGATCTTCAATTTGATGGCAACCGCGCAAGCGTATCTTATGCTGACGCGAATCTCACATTGCTTGAACTCGAAAAGCAACACATCGAAAGAGTACTAAGCGAAGAGCACGGACGCGTCGAAAAGGCGGCGAAGCGACTCGGTATACCCAGAAGTTCGTTGTATCAGAAAATCAAGAAACACAACATCGTTGTCTCGCGTGGCAGCCGTGCATAGGCGTTCTCCTGCCTGTCCAGAGTCCAGACTCTTGTCCACATCTCAGACAAAATCTCTGTCAGAAACGATTAGGATTCTAAAATCATTCGGTTTTTGCATGGTTTTTAGCTTGCACGGTTTGGTATCGAACTTGCCATAAGACGTTCCGTGCCACCCTATTAGTGCTAGGTCTCGATTAGTTCGAAAGTCATCTGGCTGGACTGCTCCGAACCCGGTTTGCGCCCAGGTTCGTCGGCCCAGGCCTTTGTAAGAGTTCTACCCACATCGAGACTGTGACGATGGAGTTTCGGTCTTTCGCACAGGAAGGAGTTCAACGAATGTCCCTCAAATCTCTCAAGAAACTGCTATTGCCGCTGGCAGCAATAGCGTTGGTGACGGTTACCTCATCCATCGCTAAAGCTGAGACCTTCACGCTGACCGGCACGAACGGGGGCCAGCCATTTAATGTGACGGCCACTATCACTCAGTCAGGAAATCAATTGACAGTGGTCTTGACAAACAACATCGCAAACCAACAAGCCATAGGTCAATCTATCAGTGGTTTCTCGTTCCAGATCGTAGGCCACGGTGGTTCGGCCCTGACGATCGTATCGCAGAGTGGCCGGGCAATAGTTCATTCGAGCGGAACTACTTGGAACGACGTCGGTGGTAGCTCAGCTGCGGACACTCTCGGCTGGGACATTAGCGGATCCAGCGGCACGTTCACACTGAATGCGCTCGGCGTTACGGGTCCCAATGGCTCAGTGCCAGCGGATGAGACAATCGCCGGCGTGCCGAGCAGTACTACGGCAAGCACGGTTAACTACGATAGCGCCAACGCTTCCCTGGCGGTTGGTGCACATCAGCCCATCGTCGCGAACACAGCGACTTTCGTCTTCACGGTCACTGGCCTCACGGGAACGGCCCAGTTTTCGAACATCGTCTTCTTTCTTGGAACTGACGGCGACAGGTTCGAATGCGTTAACTGTGAAACCGTCATTCCTGAACCAACGAGCATGCTCCTGCTTGGTACGGGACTGATCGGAGTAGCCGCCGGCGTTCGTAGACGAATCAAACAGCGCCAGCTATAGGAAGGTGTGAAACGCAGTGCGGGCGTTTTATCTCAGAATCATCTGTGTTTTTCAAATCCGGTCTTCAAAGGTTCGAGGCCTTTGGCGGCAAGGAACGAGTCTATGATCCAGGTACTAACGACTATAGAGTTCAATGCTCGATGAACACTGAAGTAAATTTAACTTTAGCGTGCGGAATATTTCTTACAGTAGTTATATAGAGCCGTTAAGCAATTTTAGGATTAGCCTTGAACGAGTTGGAACCGAAGACCGGGCAAGTAGAAGTTCTGAACTGTTACGCAGTAGCTGGTAACTGCTCTTTTCTGTTTTCACATCTAAGTTGAAATCAGCAGCGAACCTGCACTAACCGTGGTGGTAGCGATTCCGTTGAGAACGGGACGATGGCTCACACATTCGCAGTGGGCCTCGATGCACCACTCAGGAATGCGCTTTTTGAATGCTAGTCGCGATTCGAGCTTTACGTTCTTGGACTTTAAACTAACAAAGGGACACTTGGAGAGTTAAGTATGTATACCAAACCTAAGATTTTTCCTCTTGACCCGAGTGGCACGATTTACGCCGTCGAAGACGAGAATGGTAGGAGTGTTGGCACAGGTTCGCGCGAGGTTTGCGAAGTATTGCTCTACCTCATCACGAAATCGGCGCTAAGGTCGAAACAATCGTCGACTGAAAATAACGGGCCCCTTTCTCATAATGAGAATGTGCGGGCAGCAATATCAATCTAACTCAAGTGGATTAAACGAAACTCTTGAAAGCCAATGCCAGGAATTGCACGATGAGTTCAACGGGAGAGAACCAATTCGGTAAAGCTCGCAGTTGCCCCTCTTCTGAGGAACTGGTCCTCTCAGCCAGTTCCGAGCCTATTCAATATCATGTCGCCGGCTGCGAGTTTTGCGCTGCTGAACTGAATTTCCTTTCCACCTACCCCTTGGTAAATACGAATTATGAGAAACCGGAGAATATGCCGGAACATCTTCGGATTCTTGCTGAGTCGCTGTTGCGGTGGAAGTCAGAGTCAGGAAATACAAGGGGATAGCCCAAGATTTGGACAGTCGCGCGGGCACGGGCAAATAAAGCTCCGCGTTGGCCGTCGCACTTATTTAAGCCCAGGGTGAGAATCAGCAGAGAAGGTAACTTCTATCTGAAGCCTGACCTGCGGGTTCAAATTTCGATGCACGGCTATCGTTTAATCGGTTATCTCGATAGCCCTACATTTTCCAAAATCGTAGACCGGAGTCGGCTCCGGAGAGCAGGATGCCCCGGGGCAAACGCCCGTGCGACTTCTGCTTGGACGACCCAGTGAAACACACGCGATTTGAGAGGCTCAGGAAAGTTTCAGGACGTCTGAGACGTATGTGGGGAGGACACGACAAACCCGCCAAAGAGGAAGAACAGATGCCCCGACTACTGGTAGTTGACGATGAAGAATCGATCTGTTTCTCGATGAGCGAATACTTCGAGCTGCACGGGTTTAAGGTCGACACCGCCCGGGAGTTTGAGGTTGCCGAGAAATTGATTGAGTCCACCGACTATAAAGTGATTATTCAGGACCTTAGACTGGGATCTACGCGCAGCCCGAACGGAATGGATATCATCAAGTTGGTCCATCGCCGGAACCCGGATACGCGAATCGTTGTTCTAACAGCTTATGGCTCCTCAGAAATTGAAGACGAAGCAAGACGTTGTGGCGCGGATGCATTCCTCCGGAAACCCAAACCTCTTTCTCAGGTTGCGCAGGTGGTCCAGGGACTAATCGAATCGCCTCGCCAGTCAGCCCGCTCCGCCTAACTATCCGCTCTTCTTATCCCGTAAACAGATCCTCGAACGCGAGTTTCGGATTGTGGTCTCGCTTGCGTTTAGACTCACGAACCCAGTCCGACACAGTACGCACGATATCTCGTGCAGGATCCTTCGCGATCTCTTTGCCGCCGACGGGGCTTGGGCGCTTGGCGCCCTTGCGATCGGCTCCCTTAACTACTTTAATTGATCTCTTCATGTTATATAGTTTGCTTCTTTTCAAGCGGCAGCAGCGGCGATATGCTTCTCAATCATTCGCGCAATTGCCTCCTGGGTGGTTGCTCCCACTAGCCGCTCAACTTCTTTTCCGTCCTTGAAGACAATGAATGTAGGTATCCCTTTGATCCCGAAACGCTGGGCCGTATTCGGATTGTCGTCTACGTTGAGTTTGACAACTCGTGCACGGCCAGAATACTGCTCTGCTACCGAATCGATCACGGGTGTCATCATCCGGCACGGGGCACACCACTCGGCCCAGAAATCCACCAGCACAGGCTCCCGCCCCTCCAAAACCTCGGCATTAAAGTTACTGTCGTTGACTTCTATTACTTGCTTACTCATCCTTCTCTCCTTCTTTTCTTAACTGGCAGTTGCAGCCGCGCCCGAGTGAAACGCTTGAGCAAACGTTTGACTGAATTCCTCGATGGTTGTCGGGGTGGTGTTCAACGGCGAGCGCTGTTCTGATGGCTGCACCAGACCATCGTTCACTGCCTCATACAATTCAATGAGCTCGTCGATCGCGCTCGCGGACATGCCCAGTCCGGCGAGCGCCTGCCTTACATCCTCATAAGGAAACTGGACATACTTCAAGTCGGCCTTTCCGATCGCTTCTCCCAGCGCTCGAGTTGCTTCCGTCATTGTGATGTCTGAAGGACCTAGCAATTCACGGGCCGATTTTCCGCTGAAGTTCAGATTGGCTAACAAATCCGCAGCCACCGCGCCGATATCTTTTGTTGCAATCATTGCGATTGGCAGATCCGGCTTCAATGCGCTGCCATTGATTCCCATGCTCTTTATTGTGTCGAGTCCAAAAAACAGATTCTCCATGAATGACGCAGGTCGCAGGTGGACGATATTTACCTCCCGCAGTTGATTAAATCGCTCTTCCAGCTTGTGCAAGCCTTTGATTGGGCCTGTGCCCGCAGCTAAGTGTGCGCCAACACTGCTTAGTGTCACGACATGAGACACACCAGTGTTCGAAACTCCCGAGGCGAGCCTCTCCGCGATCTGTTCCTGGTAGGCCGAAAAGTCCGCCGCCACATAATTAGGCGGAATCATTGCGAAAACCCCGGCAGCCTTTTCGAAAGCCGCCTCGACGAAGCCGGCATCTTCGAGGGAACCGACCCGGACTTCGGCGCCAAGATGAGCGAGAGGTCGCAGGCGCTCTTCGCTGCGTCCTATTGCCCTGACGGCGAAACCGCGTTGCAACAGAGTTTCTGAAACAACACCGCCGACATTTCCGGTTGCTCCAGTGATTGCATAAATTCTCTTTCCCATTTGAGTCCTCCGTTATGGTGGTCTTTCTGGATAAGGGGGTCACTAACTGATAATCAACAACCAATCGTTCGCGCTCTTAACTGTTCAGTGCTGAACAATTAGCGCAAAAATTTTAATTAGTCATTGGTGATTCGGGATAGAACAGTTAGCAGTTGATCTCGCTCGGCAGATGAAATTGAGCTCAAAAGGCTTTGCTCTACCTCTTCTAGAACGCGTGCGCCACTCCGATATCGGTTGCGGCCTTCGGCGGTGATGGCAGCTCGCACACAGCGCCGGTCGGTCGAGTCACTTACTCGGGTAACAAGTCCATCAGCTTCCAGACGATCCATCAACTGGGTCATATTTGACTTTACGCAACTGATCTTTTCGGCCAGGCGACCAAGCGGCAAAGGCTCCCCGGCTTGAACCAAGTGGGCTAAAACCCCCAGTTTGGCAAGAGAAAGACCCGCCTGCCCCAGTGCCGCCTCGACTCGTGCTTCGAACCTCTGCGATGCCTTTAAAAAAGAGGTTAGAAGCAGGTCGGTACTGACGTCCTTCAACCCACAATTATCGTTCACGCGTGAACTATACTTTGCTGTACGAATTGTTGTCAACTGGCTGAGTAAGGGGTCCTCCTTAATTTAATGAAAATCGTGCGAAGCGGTGGCTACACCTCTGAAGGAGAGTGGCTTGACGCGTTTTGCCTTTACCGAAACAACATTGTCCTGGTTCTGAAGAATTCCTTCGATCAACAAAAAAGGATGGTCGACCAGAACCGGCCGGTTCTTATCGAAGAGTTGCGGCGTGACGATAATATTGGCGATTCCAGTTTCATCCTCAAGACTCAAGAATAGAAAACCTTTTGCCGTGCCGGGGCGCTGGCGAACGATCACCCACCCGGCCACTCGGACAGCCAAAGCATTGCGCAGCGCCTTCAGTTCGCTCGCGCGTAAGACCCCGAGCTTGTTCAATTCATCGCGATACCGGGCTACCGGATGGCGTCCAATGGTCAGTCCCGTACCACGAAAGTCAGCGTCCAACCTTTCTGCCAGGTTCATAGGAGCCAGAGGGGAATTCCCATCCGCCTCATGAAGTCTTTCAAATAAAGGACCGGCCGGACGCGCGACACGCTCGACTTGCCACAGGGCATCTCGACGATGAGCGGAGGCTGAAGGTTGGATTTTGGACATTGGATCTTCGCTCTGAATAAAGTTTAACGCGCCCACCGCCGCCAGCTTTCTTAGCTCATCCTTCCTGAGTTCAGGCACGCGATTGTGCAGATCATCTATTCCCGCGAATGGGGCCTTGGATCGTTCACGTGCAATGGCCTGGCCCACTTCCTCACGCAAACCTTTTACATAACAGAGCCCAAGGCGGAGGAATGGACGGTGGGTAGGGGGAGGGGGAGACGGGGGTATGGGGAGACGGGGGGATGGGGGGACGGGGTGATGATGAGAGGACGGAGGGACGGGGAGAGGGGGGGATAAGGAAGACGCGGAGACGCAAGGACACGGAGACGCGGCGTTGCCAGTCTCCCCGTCCCCCCGTCTCCCCATCTCTCCGTCCTCAAGGGTACACAACCACTCTGAGCGCGTGACGTCTACTGGTAGCACTCTCAAGCCATGCCGCTGCGCATCTTTAATGATTGTGAACGGCTGATAAAACCCCATCGGTTGATTGTTCAAAATCGCTGCCGTAAATGCCTCCAGATAATGACACTTGAGATAAGCGCTGGCGTAAGCTATCAAAGCAAAACTTGCCGCATGCGATTCGGGGAAACCATAGAGAGCAAATGAAGTAATCGACTGCACTATTTCATCCTGGGCTTTTCCTGTAATTCCATTACGTTCCATGCCGCGCCGCAACTTGACCTCGATCTCTTTCATGCGGGCTTCTGAACGCTTGAAACCGAAGGCGCGGCGCAACTCTTCCGCTTCACCCCCGGAAAATCCGGCGCAGATCATCGCCACCTTCAATAGCTGCTCCTGAAAGAGCGGTACGCCCAAGGTGCGTTTCAACACCGGCTCGAGTGAAGGATGCGGGTAGGCAACGGGTAATCGACCTTGCCGGCGCTTGAGATAAGGATGGACCATGTTGCCGACAATCGGCCCGGGCCGAATAATCGCGACCTGGACCACAATGTCATAAAACTTTTGGGGCCGCAGCCGCGGCAGACAGGACATTTGCGCCCGGCTCTCAACCTGAAACATCCCAATTGTGTCGGCTTTCTGAAGCGCGGCATAAACTTTCGGATCGTCAGGTGGAAGCTGCGCCAGATCCACCTCTTCGCTGTAAGCGTCGCGAATCAGTTGAATTGAGTCTTCGAGCACGGCCATCATTCCGAGGCCGAGGAGGTCCACCTTAATCAGTCCGAGGTCGGCACAATCCTCTTTGTCCCATTGGACCACGACCCGTCCAGGCATGGCCGCGGGCTCGAGCGGGACTACCGAGTCAAGTTGTCCCTGGCAGATAACCATGCCGCCTGAATGCTGGCCCAGGTGCCGGGGAAGATCCTGCACGGCCTGGTAAAGCTGAAAGAACTTTTTAATCTTCGGGTCGCTGAGATCCAGTCCTGCGTCGCGAAACTGTCGCGCAGTTGAATCTTTCGGGTCTTTCCATTCCCAGGTGTGCACCAGACCGGAAAGCCGCCCCAGAGTTTCATCGTCAAACCCGAGAACCTTACCCACCTCGCGCGCTGCCGAGCGCCCGCGGTAGGTAATGACGTTTGCAGTCATTGCGGCGCCGCGTTGACCGTAGCGCTGATAAACATATTGAATGGCGCGCTCGCGCTGATCGCCACTTGGCAGATCGAGATCGATGTCGGGCCATTCACCGCGCTCTTCGGAAAGGAACCGTTCAAACAAAAGTTCCATACCGACAGGATCTACTGCTGTAATGCCGAGCGAGTAGCAGACGGCGCTGTTGGCGGCCGAGCCGCGACCCTGGACCAGAATCCCTTCGCGCTTGCAAAACTGAATGATGTCCCAGACGATCAGGAAATAACCCTCAAGTTTCAGCTTTTCAATCAATGCCAACTCGCGTTCGATTTGCGGGCGAGCTCGCTCGTAAGGGGTCAATCCGCTGCCGCCGGTATAGCGCAGGCGTGCTCCTTCGTGAGTGCGCTTGCGCAGGAAGGAAGCCATCGACTCGCCGGGAGGCACGGGATACTTTGGGAACTCGTAGCCAAGATCTTCGAGCGTAAATCCGAGCCGCGCTGACAGGTCAACTGTATTAGCGACTGCTTCGGGCAGGTCGGCAAAGAGTTTAGCCATAGCGCCGGCAGGCTTGAGAAAGCGTTCGGAATTTTGGGCCAGCAAGCGACCGGCCTGCTCGAGCCTCACATGGTTGCGAATGCAGGTGAAGACGTCGGCTACTTCGCGTTGCTCGGCAGTGGCATAGTGAACACCGTTTGTAGCCAGTAAAGGAAGATGCAAACGTCGAGCGAGTTCAATCAGCACCTGGTTGCGTGCCTCTTCATGACGATTGAAGTGGCGCTGGAGTTCGATATAGATGTTCTGTTTGCCAAATACATTCATCAGCCATTCCATTCGAGATTGTTGGTTATCGATTAAATCGGCATTCGGCATTCGCCAATCGGAAGTGTCCTCTCGTCCTGTCAGGCAGATTAAGCCTTCCACATGTGTGGTTAATTCTTCAGGAGTCACCGCGCATTCGCCTGGCCGCGCATGTTTAGGGACACGTAATTTCATCAGGGTGATCAGGCGGCAGAGATTCTGATAGCCGGTGCGGTTCTTGACCAGAAGGGGGAGGGAGAGAAGACGCAGAGACGCGGGGACGCGGGGACGCGGAGACGCGGAGATGGGGAGACGGGGGGACGGGGGGACGGGGAGACTGGGGGATGGGGAGGAGGCTACATGTGGAACGAGAGACATCTCCGCGTCACCGTGTCCCGCGTCCCTAAGTCTCCGCGTCTCCTCGTCTCCGCGTCCCCCCGTCCCCGCGTCCCCGTGTCCCCGTGTCTCGACGACCGTTATCTCAGCGCCGATATGAGCTTTAATGCCGTTCTTCATGGCGGCCAGATGAAAGCGAGGAGAGCCATACACTCCGTCGCGATCGAGCAGAGCCATTGCCGGCATCTCAAGATTTAGACACGCAGCCACCAACTCTTCCGGCGACGAAGAGCCTTCCAAAAAGCTGAACGCTGACCGGGCATGCAACTCTACATAATCAGTCATACACGCCTTCGACAAACCATGAGCCGCCAGCCAGGTCGCGGTAGATGCGATAGAACACTTCCATCTGTGACTGGCTGACGACCGCTACGTCCCACTCATCTCTGGCCCATCCATCCACACGCCACCAATCACCAGTTGTTCGCCACGGGCCGGAAATCTGTGCCACCTTTCCATGGACACTCCCATTCTTTCCCCAAGCATTAATCTGCGTCGGGTACCCATGCTTGGTCTCGACCATGGCTCGCAATGGTGGTCTAAACACTCGGAAGCCGAGAGGGGAAGGAGGAACGGGGGGAGGGGCCGACGGGGGGACGGGGAGACGGGGCGACGGGGAGACGGGGAGAGGGGGAGACGCGGCGACGGGGAGACGCGGGGACACGGGGACGCGGAGAAAGGATCCTCTGTCCCCCCGTCCCCCTATCTCCCCGTCCCCGCGTCTCCGCGTCCCCGTGTCTCCCCGTCCCCCTATCTCCCCGTCTCCGCGTCTCCGCGTCTCCGCGTCCCCCCGTCTCCGCGTCTCCGCGCCCCCCCGTCTCCGCGTCCCGCTGTCTCCGCGTCCCCGCGTACCACCCGCCGAACCGCTTCAGACGAAAGGCGTCAGTTCGATGCGTATCTAACAGTTCCGGTGAGCCTAGATTTGCGGGTCCTACCAGTTTCGCCACTCTTGCCAATGTCAATTCCAGCTTCTCGGGTTCAGGCGCCAGCGGCATAAAGAGCCCATTCTGGACGACGCGCGGTTTTACCGGCTCGCAGGCCATCGACATTGCCTTAATTGCCGCGGCCGGAGGATGCATTTCCGTATCCAACAGCAGCAACTTCAAGAACACTTTGTGATCTCGCATTGGTGATGGCAGCGCAAGCCGTCGCTCATGCAGGGCCCCATCTTCCAGTGTGAGTTGCAGGCGCAATTCGTTTGTAGCGAGCGCATACGCTTCAAGGTTGGCGCAGAGTTGATTGAGGAGCCGGGCCAGAATAAATGAGAGCGGTTCGAGTAACACAATTGGATACTCGAGTTCTACTGAGTGTTCGAATACCGGCACTGGCTGACGAAGTTTTAAATGCCGTTTAGTTTTACCGCGAGCAAGTTGTTGTAGCTCGACTCCCAATTGGCCCAGGCGTTCGGAAACGCCGGCGGTGGGTAGCTTCGCAAACTCCTGAAAGGTCCGCACGCCCCAGAGTTTCATTGTCTCAAGAATAGGATCTGCCGGATCTATAGGACCGAGGGCCTCGATTGGCAGTTCGCCCAGACAATTAAGTTCTTCGCCGGGAGCTATAAAGGTGATGCCTTTAAAGAACCGCGCTGCAAAGATTGAGCTATCGGGATTTTCGGCCAGAGCCACATTGACTTTGCACCCCAGACCTCCGTTTCCGGGGGATGCCGCAGCGCGGGTAACGATAATATTTGCTAATTGATAAGCAGAACCGAAAAGTAGTTCACAGCCGTCGACATCGATAACCACTGTGTCGGTGGCAGTTTCTTCAACAATTGGTGAGAACGAATAGGCAAAGTCCGACAGCGACACGCCGGCAGGGATTTTAGAGCTGTAAATTGAGGCGAACATATCATGAACAATTGAAACTCGTCATGGCATCGTCGCTGAACTAAACCGGCACTCCTGTTCGTGCGAATTCAATGGCCTTCTCTTTGCCACTTGAAACTGCATTCCTTTGAGGAGAACAGCGCTGGATGGTAAACCGGGACTGAGTCGCGAAAGTTCAAGCCTGGTTGAGTTGCGAAGCGGAATTGGACCACTGAGTTTCGTCTCCTGGCCTCGAGTCGCCGAACTCCACAGCCCTGATTCTCGTCTCAATTCCAAAGACAGAGCGGCACAGGATCGGACAGTTGAATCCTGAGCAAGGACAATCAGAACGGTGGGCGAGTTTTCCAGTACGCGGCGGAAGCGATACCACCATGAAGAGATGATGCGCCGCACCTCCCTTGCCGGGACATCGCCTAGATCCAGCGCCACCAGTCCAAAGCCACCGCCTTGCAAGATGAGATCAGCAGCTTTAAATGCATGTTCGAGATTGGCGCTACAGCGGACCCAGAGCAGTCGCTCCAGCGCGAGGCCGTTGGCCGCGGCTGATACGGGATCAAACGAGCCGCTGGTATCGACAAGAGCGCAAATCTCACCGTGGTCGGTGGCCTGGGTCAGAGTAGAAAGCATAAAACTTGTACGACCCGATGAGGCTGGTCCAAAAACTTCGGTGATGCTCCCGCGCGGCAGACCTCCGGTAAGCGAATCGACCTCTGAAAGGCCGGAAGAAACTACTTCTACCGGCCGCTTCTCTCTCTGTTTGAATACGGCGCCTAAAACGGCTGTTGCTTTCATGATCCAGCTCCAGGCCGGGACTTTTGCCTTTTGAATATTTACTCGTTGGCTTTATCTTGATCCTGTCCCTTTCAACCGCCCCCTTGCATTTGGCTGAACTTCAAACACAAAGCAAGGTCATGACTAAAAATCAAAAATCGAAGGCCAAAGAACAAAAGTCAAAGGCCGAAGATTTAATTCCCAAACAACTCACGCTCCGGGGCCTGCAAGGGGCGGCTGCTGACTGCAAGGCTTGCGATCTTTGGCTGAAGGGCACTCAAACCGTTTTTGGCGAGGGACGCCGTCGGGCCCGCATAATGTTCATTGGGGAACAGCCGGGCAATGAAGAAGATCTTTCCGGTAAACCCTTTGTTGGCCCAGCCGGACGGCTGCTCGATGCGGCCCTCCAGGAAGCCGGAATCGATCGTTCGCAGACTTACGTCACTAATGTTGTCAAACACTTCAAATGGGAGCCTCGGGGAAAACGCCGGATCCACAAGAAGCCTAACGTGCAAGAAATTGCCGCCTGTCATCCCTGGCTCAAGGCCGAGATTGCGTTGATCCAACCCGAAATTATTGTCGCGCTGGGAGCCACGGCGGCTCGGGCCATGCTTGGGCCACAGTTTCGGGTAACAAAGCAGCGCGGCGAGTTCATCGAATCCTCCCTTGCTCCTTATCTGATGGCCACCGTACATCCATCTTCGATACTGAGAGCCCCGGATGACGAAGCTCGCCAGATCGAGTACCGCCGATTTGTTGCGGATCTTAAAAAGCCCCTTCCCATATTGAAAAGACGGTAATTGTCTTGACCCCTTCCCATATCTTCGCTAATATTCGCTAGTATTCGCTTGAAGGCAAAAATATAGCATAACCTCGAAACCAAAGACAAGAGGGGGGTGAAGATGCCGGTCACACAAAGGCAGAAACAGGTTTACGATTTTATCTGCCGCTTCATTGAAGTGAATAAACAGCCGCCAACCATTGCGGAGATTGGGAGTCAGTTCAAGTTGTCTTCATCGGCAAGCGTGCACAAGATAGTTTCTGCGCTCGAGCGTGAGGGGTTAATCAAACGGATTCCTAATGTGAGCCGGGGGATAGAGGTAATCAGACAGGAAACTACAGACGAGAGTTTTGATATTCCTCTGCTTGGTACCGTAGCTGCGGGTCAGCCCATTGAGGCCATACTTACTAATGACTCTGTTGCAGTGCCTCCTGAAATGACCAGGCGTGGACGGACCTTTGCTCTCCGAGTAAGGGGCGATTCGATGATCGAAGAAAACATTCAAGACGGAGACATCATCGTGGTCGCAGCTCAGCAGACTGCTCAAAATGGCGAAATGGTGGTGGCTCTGATTGATGGGAACTATGCGACTGTGAAGAAATTCTATCGTGAGCTAGAATTCATCAGACTCGAGCCGGCCAATCCTCAGTTCAAGCCCATCTTTATTAAGACATCAGAGCGAATTCAGATTCAGGGTGTGGTGCGCGGACTGATTCGCAAGTATTGATGAGGATGAATGATGAGCTATTTACTCCTCATCCTCAAAAACCTCGTCAACAGAAACGTGCCACCCATCTAGCACCCTCGATTCGGCCCATTCACCAGTTGAATAGCGCAAGCATTTCCAGGCGAGCCCGGCCTCACGCTCAACCGCATTCCGCACCTCCATGGTTACGGTGATGGGATCGATCAGCCACAACTCGCGCACCCCCAGCTCAAGGTATGTATCGGCTTTGGTCGTGCGATCATAGACGGCCGTGCCAGGAGAAAGATACTCAAAAACTATGTCGGCCGAAGTTCGTTTGCTGCCCATCTGCTTTCCGAGCTCTGACGAGATGTACATCATGTCGGGTTCGAGATAGGTATTTGACGCGATTCGGTAGATTGGTTCTCGAGGATGATAGACTTTTCCGCGTACGTCATGTTCGTCCAAATACTTAAATAGTGATCGGGCCAGACGGGCATCGATAATCCCGTGGGGTGGTTCAGGTGGTGGGACCATGAACAAATATCCTCCGATAAGATCGTAGTGAGAACGGTCTATAGGATCCGGCAACGCCCAAAACTCTTCGAGGTTGTAGCGCCGTCCGAGCGGTGAGAAGCTAATCTTCGGTGTCTCAATAGCTTGCATCAGGATTGCCTCCGTCTGTGACATTTTAGCACTTGAAGGATCCAGGTGAAGAACCTCATGCGGGATCTGATTTTCATCTCCGACGGACAACTATCAGCCCAATGCCCGAGATTATCAGGCCGCCACCCGCAACTATCCGCCAACTCAACTCCTCCTTCAGGATCAACATGCCGAGAATTACGGCAACCACAGGAGTAACCAGGGCAATCAACATCGTGTTTGTTACGTCCATCCTTTTCACCAGCCAGTAGTAAAGAATGAAAGCCACCACCGACCCGACGATAGCCAGATAAAAGAGAGCGAACAGCGCCATCGGGGTCCAGCGAAAATTCAAGGGATTGCCTTCGAGCGGGATACCGATTATCAACAACGGAACCAGGCCAAAGATCATCTGTCCGCCGGCAAGCGTGGTTGGTTCGAAATGCTTTGCTTTAGCCTTTATGAGCACGTTTGAATAAGCAACACAGACTGAACTGCCCACCAGAGCCAGGCTTCCTGCCAGAGCCCGCGGGCCAGCGACAGTCAACTGGTCCGAGAAAATGATCCCGACACCCGCAATACCCATTACGGTCCCCATGAGTTTTGCGGGTGTCATTTGCTCGCCGGGAAGGTAAAGGTGAGCGATCAGCAGACCAAAGGCGGGAATGGTCGCTTGCAACAGAGCTGCTAGTCCCGAAGAAATATATTGTTCACCCCAGAACAGGAGCCCGTAATTCAGACCAAACGCTAGCACGCCGGTAGTCGCCAGCAGCAGCCAATCTGGCCGCGAGCTAGGAATAGGTAGACGCCGGACGACGACCAACGTGATCAAGATGACGGAAGCAATAACAAACCTGATTCCGGCAAAGCTGAGCGGCGGGAGATCTTCAAGCCCCAATTTTATGAATAGCCAGGTTGAACCCCAGATTCCGCAAAGGAGTAACCAAACGAGCAGTGGTTTCATGAGCTAAAAATTTGAAGGGGGGCTAAACAACATCGCAGATCTCCGGAGAGAGTAAAGCATTTCGCCCGGGCCGTGCCACTGCGCTATGACGTCCGGCTCCGGCGAATTGATTTTTGTCTTAAATCAATAGCGACGCTGCGATCCAGTCTAAGTCTGTGGCTGAAGCAGTTTGATGATCGCGAACGCAGCCCCCTGCGGATCCTGAATTACGGCGAAGCGCCCAATTCCCGGAATATCGGTCGGGGGCACGCACACGTTAGCGCCAAATTCGGTGGCTTTCTTTGCGAGTTCGTCACTATCGGCGACTGCAAAATAGACCAGCCAGTGAGGCGGGACGTCTCCCATCTCTGGCGGGGGCACGTACATGCCCGCGGTTGGCCGCTCTTGATTCGTAAACATCGTATAGGTCATGGGGCCCATCTCTTGCGCATTCGCACCCCAACCAAAGAGTTGTTGATAGAACTCGCCTGCTTTAGCCGTATCGCGAGTGGCAAGTTCGTTCCAGCACATCGAATTGGGCAGATTTGTTATTCCAGCGCCCTGATGTAAGCCTGGCTGCCACAGTGCAAAGACCGCATCAGTGGGATCCTTTATCACCGCCATCCGGCCAAACTGAAATACATCCATCGGTTCCTGCAAGATCGTTGCGCCTAGGGATTTTGCCTTTTCAACTGACTCATCTGCGCTGGGAACAGAAGCGTAAGAGAGCCAGTTTGGCGGTATGCCCTGGGCTTTCATTTCGCCAGTCATCTGATAAACTGCGCCAACGTCTTTTCCATCCTGCTTGAACATCGTATAGATCATATCGGGACCAATCGGCATGTCTGCCGCGTCCCAGCCGAACAACGCCGTGTAGAATTTCTTTGCTGCCTCGCCATCAGTAGTGGTCAGCTCCGCCCAGCAGAATGTACCTGGCGCATATTGGGGATTCTCCTGCATTCTTGCTTCGCTCATATTCTCTCCTTCTAGGGCTAATGTTTACTAAGACAACTACTCTGCGTAGTCTGGTGCGCTCGTGGTGTCTCGTATTCCTGGATTCTTCGCTTTTCTCCAGTCTCCTGGTGAGAAAAACGTTCCTTTTTGTCTGGAAAGCACTTAAAAGCGTCTGATATTTTCGATCTTCCGTGCGGTTATACCTGGTCCTTACGAAAAGATGCTGCCGCGTGTTTCGGCGGAACTGACTTTTCTTACGTAACGACGAATGGGCAGAGCAAAAATGGACAAAGGCAGGCCGGAATCGAGAAATTTTTCTAGGGGGGAGGGTCTGGTCCCGGGCATAACAAGATCAAAAAAACGAAATGCGCTACCACCAGCAAGCTGACAGTAGCGCAATCCGTTTTCCTATAAATTGCCGAAGCTTTTTATAGGATGGCAGCTTCGCATGTACACACTGAAGCTGCCGATTTTGTATCCCGAGGACCGACTGGCGGTCAGCCAATCTCCGGTCAGCACGCGATTTCGCTTTCGCTAATCTCACACTCTTGCGAATGTGGTGCCGTTAGGTTTTTGTTGTGGTGGCTTTTCCTCCACCGCCGGTTACGTTCCGGCAACGAGGCTCAACTTTCGTTGAACCGCTTTGCTCCCTCTGGCGGGTCCTCTCCAAAGGGCGCTACTCGTTTTTATCCGAGTAACTCAAGAAAGCCTTGCGACTTTCTCTAGCAGACCTTTCGGCCTCGACTCAGGGCGTCTTCGAAACAACAGCCGCCTGCTGTTTCGCTCGCTCGGGCGTCACCGCACCGATTGCCGATCCCCTTGTCGGTCTCGAAGGCCGTAACCTTCGTGACAGGCGCTTTATACTCCTCCACAATTTAACAGTCAAACTTTTCTGTGTTTTATTTTTGGTGAAGATGGTTCTAAATTTACAGGCTGCTGAAAGTGTCTTAGAAGTGTTGCAGTCGCAAGAATTAAATCCTGATTTACAAAAACAAACGAGAAAATAATTTTCAACGTCAGTCAGTTTAGGACAGATCTTCTTTCATGTTTTTTAATAAATCTGCGATTGCAAGGCGAATAGCTGCCTGAATCTCCTCCATGTGCACTGCGCTTTCATACTTCTGTCTTGGCCAGAAGAAACCTCGCAATCCATCTTTCTTGCGGCGCGGCACGATGTGCACATGAAGATGCGGAACACTTTGACTGACACGGTTATTCAGGGCGACAAAGGACCCTTCGGCGGACAACGCGGCTTCAACGGCACGAGCGAGAGTTTTCACATTAAAAAAGAAAGGGCCGATCAGATCGTCGGGGAGGTCGCTCAGAACTTCGAAATGTTGTTTTGGCACAAGCAGGCAGTGACCCGGAAAGAGCGGTCGATGATCCAGAAAAGCAATGGAAACATCGTCTTCAAAAACGATCTTCGCTGTAAGCTCGCCCGTGGTGATTCTGCAAAAGATGCACATCGAACTCGTTCCCAGCCGGGGTAAAGTCAGTTTATCCCTTCGATCTCGTCAAAGCCCGGCCGGATGAAATCCATTGCCCTGGGGTATGCCTGTTCCAGGTCGCAACGCAAGGTCTCCAGGGTCAGTAGAATCGGATTAATTGCCTCAACCAGATCGAGGCGTGCCATCTGCAATACTCGCCAGGCGCCGATCGAGCGCTGAATCCCAAGCAACGCTACTTTGATCGAGCCGTTTGAGTCACAACTAAACTCATCCACATCATCTTCAGGCTCGTCATCAAGGGCGATCAGCCCCCTAACGATCTTTGTCGCAATCTGAAGCTGATACCAGCGAATAACTTCAACTGCTTCCGTCTGGCCGGATTCGGAAGGGCACAAGGCAGCAGTTCCTTCGACTTCGGGCATCCGCTCAGCAAACCACTTGTCGATTGTGATAGCGTAATTTTCGGCAGCCAGCGAGAGCTCGTTCTTTCGGGCTTCATCAACATCGTTGCGGCTGTCGTTAATTGATTCATCCGAGATTGCGCTGAGATCGATGCCTCGTTCCTGGGCCAGGAGCGTGAGCATCTCTTGTGTCTGACGAAAGACTTCGTCCAGCCTGTACCAGAATTCCGCGTTAGTAATGTCGTGCGTCGCAGAATCCTCTGCGTCTCTGTTCTCGGTAGCGTATAGAAAACAACGTGAGGTTAAGGGACAGCGTTCACACCAGCGATCGCAGTAGTTGTAAATGCCCGAAATGAAATTCGGGTCGCCCGCCAAATCGATGAGGTCTTTGGTTCGCATCGTTGTTTCCTGTTCTGAGGATTGTTGGAGCGCTGTCATTGTAATGTACTATTCGCACGCGTGGAAACCTCGTTCGCAGCGATATGGGAAAAACTACAAGAGGCCGGTTTCTTGCTTGAATCGGATCCCCGCCTGCCGAGCGTTTGCACGCTTGTCACCGGTGAACCGCTCCGTAGTTCGTGGTGGTCGCATCCGCTTGCGCCTGCAATATTCGCTTTGAATAGCCAGCTTGAAGACCATCCCGATATCATCATCACGAAGTTGATCTCGGGTAAAGTAACCTTTGTACACCGAAATCTGTGGTCGGAGATCTACGCGATTGGCAGCGCTCGCGAGACCTGGCAGATGAAAGGACTTTTAGAGCCGGCGCTCACGTTGCTGGATCTTGTGGATGAGTTGGGTTCGCTTCGTACTGACGAGGTTGAATGGCCGAAAGTGGGGAGAGGCAAAATTGGCAATGCGGCCCGCGAACTGGAAAGGCGTCTTCTGATCGCCTCCGCACAAGTTCATACCAAAACTGGTGCGCACGCGAAGTTGCTGGAAACGTGGGCAACGTGGGCGCGTGAGCTAAATTTCAAACCCACTCATGTTGCATCTACCCCAGCGAAGAAGATTATTGAGATTCGTCTAAACAAACTTAACGAACAGTATGATGCAGTTGGCAAACTGCCGTGGATTAAAGAGAGATGAAAGTTGAACCTTTCAAGTGAGCTCAAGCGGTAAAGCCAGGGAGTAACCTACGGAACACTAGCCTCTATTGACCGGCCGGAACTTTTAACTTAGAAAGCTCAACATGAATTACGAAAAATCCTGCGTTCGCCTGACCTTGAACGAAGCTCTCGCAAATCTCCCCGGCCCCAACGGAAAGCGATTTGCCACTGTCTTTGAACACGGCTCGCTACTAGTCGAGATCTATGCGCCCCGCGATGTCGATCCGCAGCAACCTCACACGCGCGACGAGGTTTATGTGGTCCTGCAGGGAGAGGGAGAATTTGTTTGCGGGAACTTGCGCCGGCAGTTCGGGCAAGGTGACCTGCTCTTTGCTGCTGCCGGAGTCGAGCATCGTTTTGAGAAGTTTTCAGAGGATCTCGCAGTCTGGGTCCTATTCTATGGTCCAGAAGGTGGGGAAGCGGTAAGCGAAGGAGAATGAAATCCGCCATATGGGGATACAGAGTTCGAAGTGAAGGACCCGAATGGATAGGTGCTAGTCTTCAGCGAATTAACTAAGGAAGACTGAACCTTAAGGGTGAACCGCCTGCGCGAACGCTTTGGCGCTTAGCGCATTCAAGACTTCGCCGCGTCGCACCCAGCCTCGACGAGCAATCCCAACTCCGAACTTGAGATTCTTCATTGCTTCCGTCGAGTGAGCATCCACCGAGATCACAAACGGTATGTTGCGTTTGCGCGCCTCACGAACCAATCGCGGCTCTAGATCGAGACGATAAGGATCTCCATTGATCTCAACTGCTGCTCGAGACTCGCTAATCGCGTCCAGAATCTCATCGATGTGACATTCAAAAGGTGGCCGGCGCTGAATCAGACGTCCCAGTCCGTGTCCCCAGATCTTGAAAACAGGCTGGCGCATGGCCGTTACGATGCGCTTCGTCATTTGGTCGGCATCCATTTTGTAACGAGCATGAATGCTGGCGATTACGATGTCTAACTGTTCGAGAATCTTGTCGGGGTAGTCCAGCCTTCCGTCGGCGAGAATATCAGACTCGGTGCCTTTAAGAAGCTTCACGCGAACCTTCTCCTGAACTTCAGCTATCTCGTCCCACTGCCTTTTCAGTCGATCCAGCGTGACCCCGCCGGCATAAGAAGCAGTTGGCGAGTGATCTGTGATCGTCAAATATTTCATGCTCATAGCTTCCGCAGCGTGGGCCATATCAGCGATTGAGGCTCTGCCATCTGAGTAGGTGGTATGACAATGGACCATTCCCTTGATGTCAGCCATGGTCACCAGGTCTTCGGGGAGTTCTCCCGCAAGGGCCGCCTCGATTTCGCCCTGGTCTTCACGAAGCTCCGGCGGGACGTACTGCATCTCAAGACGGCGGTAGATGTCGCTCTCGGTGCGGAAGGCAATGCCGCTCGTGGTCCGGGAGACGGAGGCGCGAGCAATGGGTTTGAGTTTGAGCCGTATCTTTCGAGCTATCTTGTTAAGTTTTTCGAGATGCGCCTCGGAACCGGTAGCCAGTAAGAGTGAAAGAGCCTGGTTCTCAGGCCGGACCGCCACGAGTGTGCAGGTCACTCCGTCAGCCAGACGTACCGTGGCACTTTCTTGGCGCTGGTCCATGACCTCACTGATCAATGGATAGCGCAGAAAATGTTTGATTAATCCAGCCGGCTGTTTTCCACTGGCCACGAGCTGAAGGTTTGCGACGGTCTCTTTAGCGCGTCTAAGGGCGCCGGCGCTCTGGACGTCAAGAATGCGAGGAGCGGTGCGCATGTAGTCGACGAGTTGCTCTGACACATAAAAAGCATGATGGATGTGAAGCAGTTGTTCCCGGGTCTCATGAGTGGCGATCGCGGCAAGTAGTTTTTCTTCAGTCTTCGCTCCGAAACCTGGAAGCTGCCTCAGTCTACCTTCCTGAGCAGCGGCTTTGAGCTCTTCGATCGATGTGATCCCAAGAGTTCGATGCAGTTGCTCGATCTTGCTCAGACTAAGTCCGGGCACGGTCGAGAGTTCGATGACGCCCGGGGGGAATTCCTCGCGGAGGCGTTCAAGCACCGGAGAAGTTCCGGTGAGATAAAGCTGCTCAATCTGAGACGCCAGAGCATTTCCGATTCCAGGAATAGATGTAAGGCTCCGATGGGCGACAAGGTCTTGGAGGTCTTTCGACACGGAGGCGACCGCGCGTGCACCGCGTTTGTAGGCGCGGGCTTTGAAGCGCGAGTCGCCTCCCTTTAGTTCCAGGAATGTCCCGATCTCCTGTAAGGCCGCTGCAATGGCAAATTTATCCATGGGATACCCTGATCTTGCGTCTCTGGTAAAGTCAATCGTCCGCGATCTGGCTGAAAACAAATCTTACAGAAATCGCGTCGAAGACCCAAGAGAAGGTCAAAAATCTCAAGACAAGGACGAAAGAACTTTTCCCGGAAGGGGACATTCATTGCAACCGCTCGAGAAAAGTCATGGCCAGGCTTCTCGCGACGCCGCTCAGACTGCGACAGTGACTGCAACGTAGCGTCTGTTTCGGACTTTCCCCATCCTCATTTCACCCAAAACCTTTTTAGCTATGCTGATACTTAACGCTGTGATGTCCAAACTCCAGTCCATCAGTAAGTGGTGGCGAGGACAAAGACCAAAGTCCAAACACCTGACACTTTGCTATCCCTGCCTTATACTCACAACTTATGTCTAAGCCCACTGTGATGAAGTTTGGCGGTACGTCAGTCGAAGATCCAGCCGCCATTACTAACGTCAGCCGCATCGTAGCCGAGCGACACCCGCAACGTCCCGTTGTCATCGTCTCGGCGATGGCGGGAGTGACAGATGCCTTGCTTGCCAGTGTACAGCAAGCATGGAACGGCCAGTTCGAAGCTGGACTGGCGGCGCTTGATCGCCACTTCCAACGCCACTTTGAGGTGGTCAACAATCTACTAGCACGTGAAGCCGGCTCAATTAATCCGCTAATCGAACATGCGCGGCGAGAGATCGGAGAGTTGTTGAAGTCCGTCTCCCTGCGTCCATCCTTGCGGCTATCACTCCAGGACTCAATAGTGTCTTTCGGCGAGCGTCTCTCGGCAGCTCTACTTGCTGCCAGCCTGCGCGCAAATGGCGTTGCGGCCGAGGCGGTGGACGCTCGTCAGTGCCTGATTACAGACGACAACTTTGGTTGCGCCGCGCCACTAATCAAGGAAACCTATGAACGTACGCGGGCCCGATTGGATCCGCTGCTCGAGCAACCAGTCGTTCCCGTTCTGGGTGGTTTTATCGGCTCGACAACGAGCGGCGAGACAACCACATTGGGACGCGGGGGCTCGGACTACACGGCTGCAATCATCGGCGCAGCCATCGGAGCTTCCGAGATCCAGATTTGGACCGACGTGACAGGGGTACTGACCGCCGACCCTCGTGTCGCGCGTAACGCTCACTCAATTCCGCGACTTTCCTACGATGAGGCTGCCGAGCTCGCCTATTTTGGGGCCAAGGTCCTTCATCCGAAGACCATTCAGCCTGCGGTTGAAGCTCAGATTCCTGTGCGCATCTGTAATTCAAAGGCTCCCAGCCTCGCAGGCACTCTAATAGGGGCGGAAACTGACACGTCACCGCAAACGGTCAAATCCATCGCTCACAAGAGCGGCGTAACAACGCTCCAGATCACCTCCGCCGGGATGCTGGGCGCCTATGGTTTTTTGCGAGAGTTGTTCGATGTGTTCAACCGTCATCGCAAGGCGGTCGATGTTGTCACGACGTCCGAAGTCAGTGTATCGATGACGCTGGACGACGTGTCGGGTCTGGAAGCGATCGTCTCTGAGCTGGAAGCGCTTGGCACCGTGGACGTAGAGTTGGACCGCGCCATCATCTGTGTTGTCGGCGAAGGGTTGCGTGGCACTCCCGGTATTGCTGGTCGGGTTTTCAGCACGATTAACGACATCAACGTTTCTTTGATCTCGCAGGGCGCTTCCCGAATCAACCTGACATTTGTAATCGAAGAAGAACGGGTTGGCGAAGCAGTGACCCGGCTTCATGAAGCGTTTTTTGGCAGGCCGGATTGAGCGGAATCTACAAATGGAGTTGTTCGAACTAACCGCAAAACTGATCGACATTCCTTCCGTCAGTGGAGCGGAGGCGGAAGTGGGGCACTTTCTGGCCGCTTATCTTGAAGTCCTTGATTATCGCGTTGAGAAACAGGAGGTCACCCCAAATCGCTTCAATGTCCTGGCGACTACGTCAGCGTCTCCGCGGATAGTCTTTTCAACTCACCTCGATACGGTGCCACCTCACATCTCGGCTCGTGTGGATGCGGAACGAATACATGGTCGCGGTGCGTGCGACGCAAAAGGAATAATCGCTGCTCAGATCGTTGCGGCTGAAAATCTCCGCAAGCAGGGCATCAATCAGATCGGGCTTCTCTTCACCGTTGATGAGGAGCTTGGTAGCCTGGGAGCCCAGGTAGCCAATCGCCATCCACTCGCCGCCGAATGCCGTTACCTAATCAACGGCGAGCCCACCGACAATCGACTGGCAAGCGGCACGAAGGGATCGCTTCGACTTACTATTAGAACGGAGGGCCGCGCTGCGCATTCAGCCTATCCCGAACAGGGAAGTTCGGCAATCGAAACGCTTCTCTCCGTCTTGCGCCGAGTTACTGGTTTGGATTGGCCCAGTGATGATCTATTGGGCGATACGACTTGCAACATTGGTGTTATCGCCGGCGGTACTCGTCCGAATGTAGTTCCCTCAGAGGCGCATGCGGAACTCCAAATTCGTCTGGTTACTGGCGCGGAAACCATAAAACGAATGCTCGAAACGGCTATCGACAGCCGGGCTCAGTTGGAATACTCTTCTGCGCACGATCCGGTGCGCCTTATGGTTCTCGATGGGTTTGATGAGTGCGTGGTGAGGTTCACGACGGATATTCCTTACCTGTCGCGTTGGGGAAAACCATTGCTCCTCGGCCCGGGCTCGATTTTGAACGCGCATACCGACCACGAGTGTGTTGAGAAACGCGAGCTTGAAGAGGCCGTCGATCTTTATGTGCGAATGGCCCGTACATTGACCGACAGGATATAACGTGAAACTTGCTTTGATCGGTTATGGAACGATGGGCCAGCTTGTGGAGAAGCAGGCGCGCCAGGCTGGAGTAGACATTGGTGTAACTCTGACTTCACGAAACGGTTCTCGGAATCCGGGGGAGCTGGCCGGACTACTTACTGGTCATGATGTAGCAGTCGATTTCTCGGTTGGCGATTCAGTGCTTATGCATATCGAAGCCTGTGCTCGTGCAGGGGTTCCGCTGGTTGAGGGAACGACGGGTTGGAATCAGCATGGGGCGGAAGCCAGACGCCTGGTACAGGAACACGATGGCGCGCTTGTTTTTGGAGCGAACTTTTCGATCGGCGTGAATCTCTTTTACCGCATAGTCAGCCATGCAGCCGACCTGTTTCAACCACTCGACGATTATGGACCATTTATCGAGGAGGCTCATCATGCGCGTAAACGAGATGCGCCATCAGGCACTGCATTAAGAATCAAGGAGCTGCTGGTCCAGAGCATTAAACGCGACATTTCAATTGCTTCGACACGGGCAGGCCATATCCCCGGGACACACCGGGTGGGATTTGACTCGGCGGCGGATCAGATTACGCTTATTCACACTGCACGAAATCGAGAGGGCTTTGCGAGCGGAGCTCTGGCTGCGGCGCGCTGGATAATAGGGCGTAAAGGCGTATTCGAATTTTCAGAAGTGATCGATGAAATAGTGCTCGGGTAATTGGAGGAAACATGACTACAAATATCGACTGGCTGCGCGGCTGTGCCACGGCTTTGGTTACCCCTTTCACTGCAAGCGGTGCTGTAGATGAGGACCGCCTCCGTAATCTGATCGAATATCAGATTAATGGTGGCGTAAGGCTACTGGTTCCCTGTGGAACAACCGGAGAAAGCGCCACAATGACTGAAGAAGAGGACCAGCGGGTGATCAAGCTGACAGTTGACGCGGCGCAGGGAAGGGCGCGAGTAATTGCCGGAACTGGTAGTAACTCGACGACGGCTACGATAGAGTACTCGCGAAAAGCCCGCGGGCTGGGAGCTGATGCAGTTCTGGTTGTGGCTCCTTACTACAACAAGCCTACGCAGGAAGGCCTGTACGTCCATTTTCGCACTGTCGCCGAGTCCGTCAGCGATCTTCCAGTTGTTATTTATAACGTGCCCGGACGGACTAGCTGCAACATCTCGGCGGAGATGACGCTTCGCCTGGCTCGGGATTGCGAGAATATTGTGGCGACCAAAGAGGCTTCGGGAAATCTTACTCAGATCATGAAGATTCTGCGTGATCGTCCGGCAGGTTTCCGCGTTCTGTCAGGAGACGATTCGATAACGCTTGCTCTGATTGCGCTGGCCGCTGATGGTCTAATTTCAGTTGCTTCGAATGAAGCTCCTGAGTTGATGTCACGCATGGTGAACCTCGCGCTCGCCGGCGAGTGGGAGGAAGCACGCGCGCTTCACTATAGGTTGCTGCCGTTGATGGAGGTCAACTTTATTGAATCCAGCCCAGGGCCGGTTAAGGCCGCGCTGGCCATGATGGGACTCATCGAGGAGAACTACCGGTTGCCGCTGTTGCCGATTCAAGAGAAGAGCCGAGAACGTTTGCGTGAGGTGCTTATCGATCTCGATCTGATAAAGGAATCTTCGCATGCCACTGCGTGAACAGATTGAAGAACTGGTCGAACGCGGTGGCAGCGAATTTACTGATGCCGATCGCAAGGTCTTTGAGGATTTTAAGGCCGCTTTGAATCGCGGTGAGATTAGAGCGGCGCACAGAACAGCGAGCGGCAAATGGCAGGTTAACTCCTGGGTTAAGCGAGGAATCCTGGTGGGATTCCGGATGGGCGCTTTGGTGGACATGTCAGCCTCGCCGGCTCTCCGTTTCTTTGATAAAGACACTTATCCGGTTCGCGCAACCGAGATCAAGGATAACGTGCGAATCGTTCCCGGCGGTTCGAGCATTCGTGATGGCGTTTATGTAGCCCCAGGTGTGGTTTGCATGCCACCGATGTATGTCAATGTAGGCGCATACGTGGATGAAGGGACAATGATTGACAGTCATGCACTGGTTGGGTCGTGTGCCCAGATTGGAAAGCGCGTTCACCTCTCAGCCGCGGTTCAGATTGGCGGAGTCCTCGAACCGGTGGGCGCCGTGCCCGTAATCATCGAAGACGATGTGCTTGTGGGTGGAGGGTGCGGCATCTATGAGGGCGCCATTGTCCGCGAGCGCGCGGTGCTCGCGTCCGGAACGATTATTACTGGATCAACGGCCATGTACGACCTTGTTCGTGAGGAGATATATCAGCGTGGCCCGCAAGGGCAATTGGAGATTCCGGCGGGGGCAGTTGTCGTGCCGGGCTCTCGCGCAGTCAACAATGATTGGGGGCGCAGTCGGGGATTGTCACTGTATGCACCTGTCATCGTGAAGTATCGTGATGAGAAGACGGATCGCGCGGTCCAATTGGAGGATTATCTGCGGTAGGTATTTGATGATTAAGCCCTCAGAGTTTGTGCCCCCGAAGCGACTCCGCGGTATCGAGAAAAGTGTGATTCGTCAGGTGTTTGATCGCGCGCTTCCCGACAGTATAAATCTCGGTCTTGGAGAGCCGGACCTCCCAACTCCCGAAGTCATTAAGCAGGCCGCCGTACGAGTCATTACCGGCGAACAGAACGGCTATACGAGCCATGCCGGATTGCGCGAACTGCGCGAACTTGTTGCCGCCGACTATCCGCAGCTTGCGGTTAATCAGGATCAGGTAATCATCACGGCGGGATCTCAAGAGGCGCTCTATCTCGCATTGTTGACATTGGTAGATGAGGGCGATGAAGTCTTGCTGCCTGACCCGGGCTTTGTAGCTTACCCGACTATCGTCCGGATGGCAGGTGGCGTCCCGGTTTACTATCGCTTACCCGCCTCAGAAGGATTTGGTTTTGATGGTAAGGAGTTCAGGCGTAAGTTATCGCCGCGCACTAAAGTAGTTGTTTGCATCAGTCCGTCTAACCCCACCGGTCGTTGTCTTTCAAAAACTGACCTCGAGAGCATGGCTGAGGCAGTGGGGTTTTTTTCTCCTTATGTCATCAGCGATGAGATCTATCGTGACCTCTATTTTACTGTGGAGCGTCCTGAATCCATCTCCTCATTTTATCCGCGCACGATTGTTCTAAGTGGTCTTTCCAAATCGATGAGCATGACTGGTTGGCGGCTCGGGTGGATGTGTGGCGATGCGGCGGTCGTTCAGCGTGCGCTCGTGTTGCACGGCTACGTCACGACCTGCGCGTCAACGGTTTCACAGAAAGCAGCGTTGACAGCGTGGACCGATGAAGCCAAGCGAGCGCGGGAAGAGATGCGATCCACCTTTAGGAAAAGGCGCGATCACCTACTCCGGCTTCTGACACAGGAGTTGGGGGTTCAGCCGGTGACCCCGGACGGAGCTTTTTACACGATGGTTGACGTGGGCAAGTTTGGCGCCTCGATGACAGTTTCTGAGGCGATGCTTGAGGAACGAGTTATCACCGTGCCTGGTGTGGCTTTCGGAAATGAAGGGGAGGGTTTTCTGCGAGTCTCCTTTTGCGCTGACGAGTCGAGGCTGACTGAAGGAGTGAATCGCATGGGTAAGGCTCTGACGAAGTTGAGAGCTTGAGAAAAGAATTTATTTGCTCATTAGTTTATTCCGGTGGTAGTAAGGTTATTGTGAACCCGAAAGGTTCCACCACGGAGAGACGGAGTAAACGGAGATGAAGTGGAGTTATAGGCGTTGGTGCTTTGATTCTTCTCAGTGCTCTGCGTTCCTCCGTGGTGAACTTTTTGTGAAACCGGAAGGTCCACCACGGAGACACGGAGTACACGGAGATGATGTGGAGTTGGAGGCGTTAATGCTTTTGATTCTTCTCAGTGCTCTCCGCGGCTCCGTGGTGAACTTATTGCGAACCCAGGAGAGGTCCACCACAGAGACACGGAGTATACGGAGTGATGTGGCGTTGGTGCTTTTAATTCTTCTCAGTGCTCTCCGTGCCTCCGTGGTGAACTTATTGGAGCCCAAGAGGGGTCCACCACCACAGAGACACGGAGCACAGCGAGATTAGGAAACCAGAATAGAAACGAAAGGCGGAAACCTCACCATGAAGCCGACAGGTAAACTGTTCGAAGAGAAATTAACGGGGAATATCATTGGAGCCGCGATTGAAGTTCATCGGCATTTAGGACCGGGGCTATTAGAGTCTTCATACGAATGCTGTTTAGCTCGAGAACTACAACTTCGTGGAATTTCATTCGAGTTCGAAAAACCACTACCACTTATATAAGGGGATAAGGCTCGATTGCGGGTATCGCATTGACCTACTGGTGGAGAGGGCAGTTATTCTCGAGATTAAGTCTGTAGCTGCTTTGGCACCTATTCACGAAGCTCAGTTGCTGACTTACTTAAAACTCACCGGAGTGAAGATTGGATTGCTAATGAACTTCAATGTGGTCGTACTCAAAGACGGGATTAAACGTTTGGTGCATTAGCAATTTTTCTCGTGCCCTCCCTGTCTTCGTGATGAACTTGATGTGAACTCAAGAGGTCCACCACGGAGACACGGAGCACACGGAGTCGACGAGGAAGTTAGTAGAGTTTGTGTTTGCAGTTTTTCTCAGTGTGCTCCGTGTCTCCGTGGTGAACTTATTGTGAACCCGAAAGGTCCACCACGGAGCACACGGAAATTTATTTTATTTTAACCCCAGAAGGCGTAATGAAAAAATATCGAGTAGGAATTCTTGGCGCGACCGGAATGGTGGGCCAACGGTTTGTTCAACTACTGGAACACCATCCGCAGTTTGAGATCACGGCACTCGCCGCCTCAGGCCGATCGCAAACCAGACCTTATAAAGAAGCCTGCACCTGGCGCCTTGATGGCGAGATGCCCTGGCAGGTGCGCGAACTCATCGTTCAACCCCCCGAGCCACCGCTGGCATGCGATCTTGTTTTCTCAAGTTTACCGGGTGACATTGCCCGAGAATCCGAAGGCAGCTTTGCCCGTGCGGGTTATCCAGTCATTAGCAACTCGTCCGCCTATCGCATGGATCCCGACGTCCCGCTCCTGATTCCCGAAGTCAACCACGAACATCTGGGCCTGCTCGAAGCTCAGCCGTACGGGAAAGGTTTTATTGTTACCAATCCAAATTGCTCAACGATCATGCTCGCCCTGGCGCTCGCTCCTCTCGAAGCCCGCTTCGGTGTCGAGAGTGTGATTGCCACCACGCTCCAGGCCCTCTCGGGTGCAGGATATCCCGGCGTGGCTTCGTTGGACATAATTGACAATGTGCTGCCATTCATCGACAAGGAAGAGGAGAAGATCGAGCAGGAGACCGTTAAGATTCTGGGGCGGTTGAAGGGCGACGCAATTGAAGCCGCTCCGATGCGAGTAAGCGCGCAAACCCACCGAGTCAACGTGGCTGATGGTCACCTGGCTGCCGTCCGCGTGAAACTGCGTCGTGAATCAGCGATCGCGCAGGTAAGGGAAGCGTTTGCGTCGTTTCGATCATTGCCGCAGGAATTAGGACTGCATTCTGCGCCGGAATGGCCCATCCTCATTCGTGAAGAGCCGGATCGGCCCCAGCCGCGTCTGGATCGCGATGCAGGTAAAGGGATGAGTCTTACTCTTGGTCGATTGTTTCCGGACGCAGTGCTCGACTATCGTTTCGTGGTCCTTAGCCACAATACGATTCGTGGGGCAGCGGGCGCTGCAATCCTCAATGCCGAGCTTCTGATCGCGCGAAAAGAGCTATAGCAACTCAACCTCTCTCGAGCCATTGGTTTCTGGATCGTCTGCCTGATTGCTCGTTCCCGCGTCCGCCCGTCTCCGACTCCCGACCTTACGACGGATAGTGATAAGGCGCCTGCAAGCCCAGGGGAATTCCCAGCAGCCAGTAGATGATCAGAAACAGCGTCCAGGCGATTAGAAATACCACCGAATAGGGCAGCATCAGCGACACCAGAGTCCCGATTCCGGTGTTCTTGACGTAGCGCTGACCAAAGACTACCACCAGCGGGAAATATGGCATCAACGGCGTGATAATGTTTGTCGTTGAGTCGCCCACCCTGTAAGCCGCCTGAGTCAGTTCCGGCGACAATCCCAACTGCATCAACATCGGAACAAATATCGGCGCCAGGAGCGCCCATTTTGCCGACGCGGAACCAATCATCAGGTTTACAAAGCCCGTGAGCAGAATGATCCCAACGATTGTGATTTGCGGTGGCATCGCCAGCGCCTTGAGGGCGCCGGCGCCCTTCAAAGCAAGCAAAGCACCTATATTCGATTGACCAAATGCTGCTATGAACTGAGCGGCGAAGAAGGCGAGGACAATGTAATAACCCATTGTGCTCATCGACTTGCTCATGCCCTTGATGATGTCACGATGACTCTCAACTGTTTTTGCGACGTAGCCGTAGACAATTCCCGGAATTAGAAACAGCAGGAATATAAGAGGCACTATCGACTGCATCAACGGCGCGTTCGATAGAGTCAACTGGCGTGGCGAGGCGACTGCGTGCCGCGTGATCTGGGGAGCGTACTGTTGGGCCCGCTCATCTCCGATCGCTGTTCTTAACGCCGTCATAAGGTTTGTTTCGCCCGAAATGTCCTTACTAATTCCTTTTAATGAACCAAGCACATCTTCAGGGACCCCTTCCGCCCGCAGGTTGTTCAGGACGGAGTCGTTTATCCGATAGGTCGCGGGTGAACGGAAGGGTGAGTTGTCGGGAACAGAGACTGCGATCAGGATCACGATGCCGATGGCAATGGATATCAGGCCCGCGATCAATCCGCGTTGCTCCCGCGGGCCAAGAGTTTCCATCGTTGGCATGTCAGCGGCGTCACCATCCACTTCTACATTCTTCAGGCGAGGCTCAATCACTCGATCAGTCAAGAACCAACCGAGGCCCACGATAAGCACACACGAGATGCCTGTAAAAAACCAGTTGCAGAGTGGATTGACTACGCGCGTGGCATCCAGGATCTGCGCCGCGGATTGAGTCAGGCCGGAGAGCAACGGATCAAGACTGGAAGGGACAAAGTTGGCGCTGAATCCTCCTGAGACACCGGCGAACGCGGCTGCTATGCCGGCCAGAGGATGGCGACCCGCGGCGTAAAAGATCACGCCTCCGAGGGGAATAACAAGGACATAGCCCGCGTCGACAGCGGTGTGGCTGATGATCGCCACCAGAATCAGCATCGGTGTCAGCAGCTTGACTGAAGTGAAACTTAGCAGTCCCTTCAAGGCCGCATTAATGAAGCCGGTATGCTCTGCAACGCCTACCCCCAGCAGTGCGACAAGTACGACGCCCAGGGGATGAAAGCCCGTGAACGTCGTCACCATATTCGCCATGAAGGTAGCGATTGACGTTCCGGTTAACTGGTTGTTAATCAGAATAGGCTTTCCGTTGCGGGGATCAATCTCAGAAAATGAAATTGGCGCCAGCAAGGCCGATAGGATCCAGGTAACGATCAAGAGGATCAGAAACAAGACTGCGGGATCGGGAAGTCTGTTTCCGACACGCTCTATTGTATTGAGAGCCTGATCGAGCCAGCGTGGTTGTTTGGGATCAGCGGAAGGAGGGTTCTTTGCAGCCATTCAAACTCTTACCCGTCTCTGTTGGAATTGAACGAGCGTCGAGATCCGAACTGTGGATTACGGGAAGCAATATACTTCAACAGCGGCCCAGCCGGAAGAAAAACTTAGGTGATATTTACTAAGACTTCGTTCTTCTTTGCCCTGACTTCTTCGCCTTTTGTTTGCGGGCCACCTTCTTTGAAGCGCGTTTGTCGGCGGCTTTTGCCTGGGCGAACTTTTGCCGGTGGATCTCCTGAACGATGTCATCACCCTGGCGCTCACGGCCGGCGGTCTTGTAATGATCGGGATTAACGTTGACCTTTTTGCTCACTTGTACTCTCTCCTTGTCTCAAAATCGAAGTCTCAAAGCCGAAATCTTAACGTCGCTCCCACTCCCCCAAACTCACCCAGCAGTGCTGGATCTTCGATGAAGATCGTGCGCGCGCCGGTTTGGCGGGCTCGGGTCACAAGTTCATCTGCCAGCAACACCCGACGAGTCTCCTCACCAGATTCCTCCTCTAAGGCCCCAGGGACCAGCGGAGCGCCTATATCTTCTTCTTTCGCATGGATCTCCTCGAGCTGGGCGCTCAAGTAGAGTTCGTCCACCTGGCCCTGGCTGAGCGCCGCAAGCGTGTCGTGGACCCCAAGGACTCCGAGTCCGCCCGCTCGATACTGGTCCAGCAGCCGCTGAACGCGTTCGGTATCATCCTCAGCATCTTTCTCGCGGAGCGTTTCGAGCGTTTCAGTCAGAACTTCATGCTCCGGGGTAATCATGTCCATTCGCATGATGTCAACGACCCGATTGGCAAGGTGCTCAGGCAACTGATCCAACAGCACGGGAGTGATAACCTCATCGCCGGCGAGAATGATCTGCTGCACCTTATCTTCGCGCACTGTGCGGTCAAGAGCGTCGACGACCTCCTTAGCGTGGTGGAGATGATAGTTTTCAATGTGGCGCTGGTATCGTGACTGGGACCAGCCGCCTACGGAAGTACGGCTAACCTTCGTATTTTTTACCTCGTGTCCTTCGAGCCGCTCCCCAAATCCAAAAACGAATAAGCGCGCGGCGTTTGTGTCGGCGAGCAAGACAGCGTAGCGCCGGTACTGGTCATAGAGCCGGGCGAGCGGGTACAGGTGCGGCTGATGGTAGACGTACAGATTGTGCTCTTCGATTGGAGCATTCAATTGCACTGCTTCAAAGAAATCGTCCTTGCCGGCACAGGCGAAGATCGCGAGACCGTTCGCTGAGGGCTGTAACTCATCCTTAAGATATTTTTCGATTCGCTCGGTGTCTCGGTCAAAGCTTACCCGTTCGGGTGACCTCAAAGGATAGGTCTTTTGGCGCGAGCGAAACTCTTTGCGAACGAACGGCATGAAATTGTCTCTTCCGTGTTGATCGGACTGGGCGTTGAGGTACAGGCTCAACACGGGTAATTCCGTTGGTTCGAATGCGGCCAGACGATCAAGAATTGCAGTTATTGACACTACTCAGGAGTCCCCCTGGTGAACATTTAGATGAAACGTTGTTTCGTCAGTCTCCATGGACTTCAGCTCAAACGTGATGCCCCACGAATCAGTAATGGAGGAAACACTACTGCCAGATCAGGGCGCAGCAAATTGTTTAGGGGAAGACTAAATGTAACATGAATTGCCCGAACAGGCTAACGAGAGATTGTGGCGTGTTGTCGGGCAAAGAGAACCATGCTAAAGGCAGAAAGCCGGGAAAAAATTGAGCCCGCAGTTCCAAGCGGTGAGCCGCCAAGAGGGTCTAGTGGAACCACAAATACTGAACCCGGAGCGTAGAAGCTGTGGAAAAATTGCGCTTCAACCCTCTTCGTGGTCACGGATGGCTGCACGAAGCGAGCCCAATTTTTCCACGGCTTCGTAGCGACCGGATCCCTGCATCAACCACCGCGGACAACGTGAGTAGTCGCAAGCATCCGGTCGCTGCGAAGCATGGACCACCCAAATTGTCGCTTTTGCCTTTTCACAGCTCCTCCGCTCCCGGTTCCGTATTTGTGGCTCCATCAAACGTGAGTAGTTTCGGCAGTTGGTGGTCTTGCGCATCTGAGGGCAGATTCATAAGTTGCAATCTGTTAGACGCACCACACCACTGTCTCTCAAGGTTAGGTGTGCTGTAGAGCACCCACGTCCTTCAGGTCAAAAAACGGATACCCGTTGGCGAACGCGTCGAGTTTGATGTTGTAGTGTTTGATCTTCGAATTCAAAGTTGTCACTTTCAAGTTCAAAAGACGCGCCGCCCTGCCTTGATGACCGCCGGTGTAGAGTAAGGCGCGATTAATGAGTTCCACCTCAAACCGGCTGACCTCGTCATAAAAGTCGAGCCCATCGTTGACGTTCACGGTTTTGATCTCGCTCAGAGATTGGACTTCGCGAAACAGTTTCAGTGTCAACTGTTTTAAATTGTCGATTCTGTTGGGTGACTCAAGTTCTTCAGAGTTCACGGCCGCCGACACTTCATCGGCCAGCCCCTGATCCTGAGGTTTCCATGCTGCATGCTCTTTCATTACTTATCCTCCTTACCCGTACTACCAGAGGTGTTAATTACGCTTCCGTCAAGTTGTTTTGAATTAGCTTCTTTTTGCGCGCGAGCCAGCTTATTTTGAGCTGCCGCAAGTTTCGCAAGATGTTCGCCGGCATTCGTTTTGTTCAAACTTCGAATCTCATCTCCGCACACGGCTTCAATCTTTCGTGAGTTTTGTATGCTCAGGTCCTGATTCTTGCCATCGTCGGGCAGCAACCAGTTGCCATCAGCGCCTTTGATCAAGTGGCCCAACTCATGCAAGAGCATCAGCACACGAACTTCCCTCGTGTCCGGTGCAAAACTGCCAACGCCCGTTATGTTCAACTGCGAACTGGAGAGTTTTCGTTTATAGAACGGCCCATTTCTGTTTATGGATATCTTGTCAAACATTCGATACGACAAATTGGTTCGGGCATTTAACATACTGATTGGTCCACCGGACATGCGCATTCCGATCCCCGGATCCAGGTAATCCTTCTTTGCTCGCTCGAATAACCGATTGAACACGTCGACGGCTGTTGAAGAGCCCCCGTAGAAGTTGGAACACCGATTGTCTTCAATCAAGATGCTCAGCGTGTCGTAGTAGGACGAACGAATAACTTTGTCGCCTGTGATCAAAGGAGAAGGTACAGGCGCAAGCACACTGTAAATCCAGGCTGCTTGTTTGGTCTTATCGTCGTCAACTGTTGAATACGCACTCATAGGGACCATCATTAGAGAGAGCATTGCCCCCCGGACCAGTAGATCGCGCAGCTTCATCACACTACCTCCCGAAAAGTTCTTGAAGGAGTAACAATCCGGGTCTTACTGGCTCGCTAGGGATCGAGCACTGGACAGGTGAGCAACGCGATAACTTCAAAAAAGTCGGCGTAGGGCGGTCTAGATTGGCTCGACCGTTTATTCCACGCCGGTTACCCGGATTTGGTACAGAAAGTTATACGAGGAATACTTTTGAGAGAGGCGGGTTTTGTGACGGAAGGGCTAGACGGTGTGACAAAAAGGCTTCGCGCCGGGATAACTGCCGGTCTCTAGGGGAGTTTACCCAGCGCTTCTTGAAGTTTTTCGCGATATTTGCGTGACAGTGTCAATTGTGTTCCGGAGTTGAGGATGACGCGGTACTCGCCGTGAAACCAGGGTTGAAGCTCCTGTATGCGATCGATTCGAACGATAGACGAGCGGTGGATGCGAACAAATTTCTTTGGATCGAGTTGGGATTCCAGGCTGCTGATCGTCTCGCGGAGCAGGTGGGCTTTCTTCCCGGTGTGAACTGAGACGTAGTTCCCCTCGGCTTCAATCCAATCGATCTCGCTTGTTTCAAGGAAGTAGATGCGTCCACCCGATTTGATTACCAGTCGCTCAAGATAGCTTGTACCGGCTTTCAGTTCTTCCAATAACGCGAGAATCCGTTGGTCTACGCCGCCGTTGCGTTCGCGCAAAATGTGGGCCTTAGCTCGCTCCCACGATGTTGTAAACCGTTCGCGATCAAATGGCTTTAAAAGGTAGTCAAGGGCATGTACTTCGAAGGCTCGAACCGCGTACTGATCATAAGCGGTTATGAAGATTACGTTAGGGATGAGCGACCGCTCGAGCGCTTCGAGGACTTCAAAGCCCCCAACCTCAGGCATCTGCACATCTAGAAAGATAAGATCTGGTTGGGTTCTGCGTATTGCGTCGACTGCCTCGCGCCCGTTCACACACTCCCCCACGATCTCGACGTCGGGATCGGCGTGGAGCATTTCGCGAACCATCTCGCGTGCCAGTGTCTCGTCATCCACCAAAAGCACACGGATAGGGGGAGCGTCAGTCATCTCTCAGTTCTACCTGGAAAACCGATCGACCTTGAGCTGTGCAGGGGGCTCCTAATGGCAGTTACACCACCGTCGGGCTCTTTCTAACGAAAAACATCACCGAAATTTTGGACGTATAAACTCTGACCGGAGAAGTGCGGAGTCGGATTTATGGTCGTTACCGTTCGATCTAAATGGAATCTCCAGGGTAACAACTACGCCGCCGTTGGGATCGTTGGTTAGATCCAGGCGGTGTGCCGATCCATACAGCCGGTCGAGTCGGGTTTCAGTATTTGCGAGCCCCAGACCCCTCTGAAACAAATTCTCGGGTGTCCGATGATCCGGCAGTCCGGGTCCGTTGTCTCGTACTCGGATACGAAGTATGCCGTTCTCTTGTTTCGCGAGAATTTCGATGCGTCCCGGAGTGGAACGTGGCGCAATACCGTGCCGAATGGCATTCTCGACGATGGGTTGGAGAATCAGGTTCGGTACTCTCGCGTTAAGGGCCGGAGCTGCGACCTCAATGTGGGTCGAGAGGCGATCCTCAAAGCGAATCCGTTCGATCTCCAAATAGCACTTGAGGAACTCCATTTCTTCCAGGAGTGTGACCTCCTGGGTGCCCGAGTTCTCAAGCGTTAAGCGGAGAAAGTCTCCAAGTCGAGCGATCATCTTCCGAGCGAGTTCGGGGTCTTTGTGAAGAAGTGCAGAGATGGAATGGAGGGTGTTAAAGAGGAAGTGAGGATGAAGTTGCATTTTCAAAGCCTGAAGCTGAGACTGCGATAACTGGGCTTCGAGGTGCAGCCGATTCAATTCGCCCTGTTGAAAACGCCGATAATAACTGAATGCATAGGCAGTTAGGGCTATCAGCAGATACACGCCGATTGCCTCGCTGAAGTTTCCAACGATGAAACGACCCATCCGTTCGAACGAGAAAGGTCGTCCGGAGCTCCGGACGAAGTTGAACCACATCAGAACGAATCCCAGGGCCGTAAGCGAAACGCTGAGCACAATACCGAGGGGCAAGTGAAGCAGTGAGCTGCGTACCCAGGAACTGCGATCCATCGGAAGTTTTGTCGCCGCCCAGAGTACCAGGGGAGTAGCCAGCGCGAAGAGATAGCTCCAGGTCATCTGGACGTATAGCGCTTCGACAAACGGCGTTGGTTTTTCTGAACGATAAGTTGTGAAGTAGTACTGAAGCGTGAAGACCAGTCCTACAAATGTCCAGATTCCCAAAATCAGCGCCCAACGACCCCAGGTTCGCTGCCACCAGGGCTTATCTACGTCATCGTTACCGACATTTCTATTCATTTCTTCGAACATCTGGTCAATAAATTAGATCCTTATAAGATATGCATTCTAATGATCAGTTCCTGACTGCGTTTTTAGCAAGGTCAAATGAAGTCTCTGATGTGAGTTCGACATCGGAGGTGTGTCGAATAGCGAACGTTTTCCTTTCCTTCGTGCCCGTGGGCAATTGTCAGCTCTCCCAAGCGCGAAAGTCCAACCCGCCCGCCTCTTTTTTCGAAAGTGGGACAGCAACCTCTCCTTTAGAACAACGGGAACGGATGGACAATTAGTTTGTGATGAAATGGCCGAAGAAGATTACAAAAAGGCCTTCAGCAAGGATGGGCCCGTCGGATTTAATGAAGGTATTAATTCGAGCGCGTCGAAAATAGACTCAGCATCGTTCTTGTATTGTTTGCGAACAAAAAAGAACCGGAAATTTAAAAAGTACGAGCCACTAAGTCAGATCTCGTGTTATTTTCAACCCGGATTCTATCGAAAATTTCCGCCAGACCGGAGACGCGAGCAAAATGTCCCGGGTGAACTCGTGCTCGTGGTTGTGTCCCTTATATCCGTAGGGCGGCCCGTTTTTTCTCTACAGCATGAAAATCATTGCACTCGTTTTATCGGGGTTTTTTCTGGCCGCTTTAGCACCCTTGTTTCCACGGTATGGACGCAAGGCGTCCGGATGGCTCATCGCGCTATTGCCCCTGGCGCAGTTTCTCTATCTCACCAGTTTTATCAGGCCGATCGCGGCGGGACAGAACTTTATTTTCAGTTTGAGCTGGGCGCCAAGCCTCGGCATTAATCTCTCATTTCACGTTGATGGCCTTGGGTTGCTATTTGCCATGATGATCAGCGGCATCGGCGCCCTGATTATCATTTATGCCGGTGGCTACCTCGCGGAACATCATCATCTCGGTCGCTTCTATGCGTACCTTCTCATGTTTATGGGATCAATGCTTGGCCTGGTACTGGCTGACAACGTGATCACTTTGTTTGTGTTTTGGGAGCTCACCAGCATCAGTTCATACCTGCTAATCGGATTTGATCACGAACGTCCGGAAGCGCGAGCAGCGGCACTGCAAGCTCTTCTGGTTACCGGTGGGGGCGGGCTGGCTTTGATGGCAGGATTGCTGTTGCTGGCCCAGGTAGGAGGAAGCCTTGAATTGTCCGTCCTGTTGAGCGAGGGTGATGCCGTACGCTCGCACTCGCTCTATTTACCAATTCTTCTTTTGGTCCTTGCCGGCGCCTTTACAAAGTCCGCGCAATTCCCATTCTATTTCTGGCTTCCAAGCGCGATGGAAGCACCCACTCCTGTGAGCGCTTACCTTCACTCCGCGACGATGGTGAAGGCCGGTATCTACTTAATGGCCCGACTGAGCCCGGTGCTGGGGGGGACCGAGTCCTGGCAGTATGCACTAAGTATTACAGGAGCAGTTACGATGCTGGCTGGCGCTGCACTGGCCCTATTCCAAACGGACCTGAAGCGAATCCTCGCGTACTCCACAGTGAGCGTCCTTGGCGCCCTTACCCTGCTAATCGGCATAGATACTTCGGCGTCGATCAAAGCAGCGATCGTGTTTCTGGTGGCGCACTCGCTATACAAGGGAGCGCTGTTCCTGATTGCGGGGGCTGTGGACCATGAAACGGGAACGCGCGATATAACTAAGCTCAGCGGATTGCGAAGGGCGATGCCTATTACTGCGATAGCAGCAGGGTTGGCGGCGCTTTCAATGGCGGGACTGCCGCCGTTGTTTGGATTTATCAGCAAGGAGTTGCTTTACGAAGCTGAAATCCATGCGCCGCGAACGGCCATACTGATCGCCGGCGTGGGAATAATCGCTAACATCTTCCTTGTAGCATTGGCAGGCATTGTTGGTATTCGACCGTTCTTTGGCAAGGCTCGAACCACACCACGCAAACCACATGAAGCGCCGCTGAGTTTATGGTTCGGACCACTCATCCTTGCCGGGTTGGGCCTCGTATTCGGACTGTTGCCTCACATCGTTGATTCGACGCTGATTGCCCCGGCCGTCAGCGCCGTGAGAGCCGAGTTGACGTCCGTTTCTCTGGCGCTCTGGCACGGCTTGAACCTGGTCCTGCTGCTTAGCGTGATGACTTTGGCTGTTGGCGTGGGTTTATATCTTGCGCCCGGTCTATTGCGCAATCTTGCCTCGCGCTATGAACGACTTCCCGATGTGGGGCCGGCACGTTGGTATGAACTGGCATTGATTGGATTGGATCGTGTGGCTCGCATGCAGACGCGACTGCTTCAGAGTGGCTACCTGCGCTTCTACCTGTTGATGATTCTGGCAACAGTCATTGGCCTCACCGGTTACACATTTCTGACCCGGGGTTGGTTACCAAGACCGATGGGGATATCGAACGTGCTCGCCTATGAAGTCATCATAGCGGCCCTTGTCCTGATGGCTGCACTCGCTGCGGTTCAGGCTCGGGCGAGGCTAACTGCCGTCGCGGCTTTGGGTGTGGTGGGGTACGGAATAGCACTGCTCTATGTGATGTTTGGTGCTCCGGATCTCGCGATGACCCAGTTCCTGATCGAGTCGCTCACTGTCATCCTGCTGGTATTGGTGCTCTACCACTTGCCACGTTTCGCCACTCTTTCCCCGGCTCGATCACGCGCCCGTGACGTGCTAGTGGCCGGCGCGACAGGCGCTCTGATGACTGGCCTGGTCCTGGTGGCAACAAGTGTTAAGTTTCATCCTCCCATTTCTGAATACTACGCAGAAAACAGTGTAGTCAAAGCCCACGGCCGCAATATTGTGAACGTCATTTTGGTTGACTTTCGCGGCCTAGACACTCTTGGGGAGATCACAGTGCTGGCCCTTGCGGGAATCGGCGCCTATGCACTCTTGAAGTTACGACTTGAAAAGGGCGGAAATAATCGATGACTTCATTAATCCTGCAGACGGCTGCGAGATTCCTGATGCCGTTGCTGCTTCTCTTTTCGATCTTCCTGTTGTTGCGGGGTCATAACAGTCCCGGTGGAGGATTTGTAGGGGGACTGATGTCCGCAGCCGCCTTTGCTCTTTACGCGCTCGCCTTCGATGCCGAGAGCGCCCGCAGGCTTCTCTGGATCGAACCACGCCAATTGATTGCCGCGGGACTGCTGCTGGCTTTTGGCAGTGGTCTGTTTTCGGTTTTTCGTCAGCAACCTTTTATGACGGCTCAATGGCGATACCTCACCCTGCCGGCTGCTGGTCCTGTGGACCTGAGCACAGTGTTGATGTTTGACGCTGGCGTCTACCTGGTCGTAGTTGGGGTGACGCTTATGATCATTTTGTCGCTTGCGGAGGAATGAAGATGGAGATTGTGCTGGCAGTTGTGATCGGCGTCTTGTACGCGTCCGGCATTTACATGATGCTTCGGCGCAGTCTGGTGAAGCTCATCATTGGACTTGGTCTGCTTTCGAATGGCGCCAATCTTTTGATTTTTACGGTTGGCCGGCTAACTCGCGGGCGACCGCCTCTTGTACCCGATGGTGCTACTAGCCCGGTTGCGCCCTTCGCAGATCCACTTCCTCAGGCGCTGATTCTGACGGCCATCGTAATCAGTTTCGGCGTCTTGGCCTTCTCGGTCGTGCTCTTTCATCGTGCTTATCAGACGGTCGGGACGGACGATCTCGATCAGATGAAGGCTACTGACACATGAGACATGCTGTCGAGTTGCCTATCCTGATCCCGCTCGCTACAGCGATAGCATCGTTGTTGGCTTGGCGTTGGCTTGGGCTTCAGCGCTGGATAAGCGTCATTGGAACGGCGGCGCTGCTGCTGGCTGGACTTATGCTTCTTGCCTCGGTTTGGCAGGATGGCATCAGGGCCGTTCAGATTGGCAGTTGGCCCGCACCTTTCGGCATCACCCTCGTTGCCGACCTCTTCAGTTCGATCATGGTGGTGCTGACTGGACTAACCGGCCTTGCCACAGCAGTCTATTCACTTTCGAGCATCGATCGGGAGCGTGAGAGGTTTGGCTACTATCCGCTTTTGCAGATCCTTCTGATGGGCGTCTGTGGTGCTTTCCTGACGGGCGATATCTTCAACCTCTTTGTCTGGTTTGAGGTGATGTTAATTGCTTCGTTTGTCCTGCTCGCGCTAGGTGGTGAGCGTGCTCAGATAGAAGGGGCAATTAAGTACGTCACAATCAACCTCGTGTCTTCAGCCCTGTTTCTCTCAGCGGTAGGTCTTCTTTATGGCTTGGCCGGAACGCTCAACATGGCTGACCTGGCGGTGAAGTTGAGAGATGTTCCGCATCCCGGTCTGATCACGACTGTGGCGATGCTGTTCCTTGTCTCCTTCGGCATTAAGGCGGCTGTCTTCCCATTGTTCTTTTGGCTGCCTGCCTCGTATCACACACCGCCAGTTGCTGTTTCGGCGGTATTCGCCGGGTTGCTGACCAAGGTTGGCGTTTACGCGTTGCTTCGGGTTTTTACGTTGATCTTTACGCAGGACGTCGGCTACACGCACGGATTGATCCTGGCTGTGGCAGGCCTGACAATGATTACCGGAGTGCTTGGCGCCGTGATCCAGAACGAGTTTCGCCGCATCCTGTCATTCCACATCATTAGTCAGATAGGCTACATGATTATGGGGTTGGGATTGTTCACTCCTTTAGCTTTAGCCGGGTCCATCTTCTACATCATGCACCACATCATCGTGAAGGCAAATCTATTCCTGGTCAGTGGGGTGGCCCACCGTTTACGGGGAACGTATGAGCTGAAGAAACTTGGCGGTCTGTACCAGACTGCTCCCGGTTTGGGAATATTGTTTCTGGTTCCGGCGCTTTCGTTGGCGGGAATGCCCCCGCTCTCAGGATTCTGGGCCAAGCTTACGCTCGTGCAGGCCGGCCTGGCAGTCGAGAGTTATGTCATTGTGGCCGCAGCCTTGACCGCGGGGCTTCTGACGTTGTTCTCAATGACGAAGATCTGGGCCGAAGTATTCTGGAAGCCGGCGCCCGAAAACCAGGATAGTGAAGACTCAGAGCCTGTAACCCGGAAGGGAGGTTCAATCCATTTTCTGGTTGTACCAATAGTGGCGCTCGCACTGGTCACACTGATCATCGGGATCCTGCCGGGGCCCTTTTTCGAGTTGGCGATGCGGGCTTCAGAGCAACTTCTTAATCCCGAACACTACATTAGGGCGGTGTTGAATACTCAATGAATCTCCTACTCTGGAATATTTTTCTTGCATTGGCCTGGATCGCATTAACAGCACACGCTACGCCGGGCAATCTGCTGATCGGTTTCATATTGGGGTATGCGATTCTGGGGTTCGCCCATCGCGGGGAAGCTACTTCAAGCTATTTCGGCAAAGTCTTGAAAGTTGTGAGCCTGGGCCTGTTTTTTATCTGGGAGTTGGTTATCTCGAGCCTGCGCGTGGCTTATGACATTGTGACGCCGCGGCATTTTATGCGACCAGGAGTCGTGGCCATTCCTCTCGACGCGACGACCGATGGCGAGATCACGATTCTCGCTAACATGGTCTCCCTCACTCCGGGTTCGCTGAGCGTGGATATATCAGAAGACCGGCGGGTCCTTTATATCCATGCAATGTACATCGATGACGTTGAGAGCGTTCGCAGAAAGATTAAAGTGTATGAACGACGCATTCTGGAGATATCGCGATGATTTTTAACTATATGATGCGGATCTTCGATCCGATTAACATAGCGATGCTGATGATGACCGGCGCGTTGCTGTTAGCCTTTGTCAGGCTGGTTCGTGGGCCAAGTCTTCCTGACAGGGTGGTGGCGCTCGATCTGATCGCTTCGGTGACAGTGGGCCTTACCGCAACCTACGCCGTTGTTACGAACCACGTTGATCTGTTGCACATTGCAGTGATGCTGGCTCTGATTGCATTTCTGGGAACTGTCGCCTTTGCAATCTTTGTTGGTAAAGGAGAGAAGGTATGAGCGATGTGATCGGTAAAGTGCTCCTGATCAGCGGGGCAAGCTTCATGTTGATCGCTGCCATAGGCGTTCTGAGAATGCCGGACCTGATGATGCGGATGCATGCTGTCACCAAGGCGGGCGCGCTGGGTACCAGTCTGGTGTTGTTCTCAGTGGCAATCAATTATCGGGAACTGGCTGTCGCGAGTCTGGCGCTGGCCGGCGTGGCGTTCATCATTCTCACCGCGCCGGTTGCTGCGCACATGATTGCGAGGGCCGCCTACTGGGTTGGCGTGCCCCTCTGGGAAGATACCATCATGGACGATCTCCGCGACCAGTACGATCCACACCTCTCGGGCTCGGATAATGCAAGCCGGAAAAATGCCCGTGAGGAACGTGACACTCAGTCCGGGGCATAAGACCGATGCAGTTGGACCGGCTGGCCTTTAGGCGTCCTCAGTTTCAGATTCAGTATCTCCACAAACACCGAAAAACCCATTGCGAAATAGATGTAGCCTTTGGGGATATGCTGGTCCAGGCCTTCGGCCACCAGCGCCATGCCGATTAAAAGCAGGAAACTAAGCGCCAGCATCTTCACGGTTGGATGGCGCTCGACAAAGCTACTGATCGTTCCGGCCGAGATCATCATAAATACAATCGCGACCACCACGGCGGCGATCATGATCCCGATCTGGTTAACCATGCCGACGGCCGTGATCACCGAGTCGAGTGAAAATACGACGTCCAGCAGAAGGATCTGGACAATGACACTGGTGAAGGAAGATTTGACGGCTATGACCGCGTGCTTTTCGTCACCTTCTAACTTTCCGTGAATCTCGTGCGTAGCTTTGCCGAGCAGGAAAAGTCCGCCACCCAGGAGAATCAGGTCGCGGCCCGAGATCTCGTTTCCATAGACTTCGAAGAGGGGAGCGGTGAGCCGGATAACCCAGAAAATGGCGAAAAGTAGGGCGACTCGCATTAACATCGCAAGCGATAAGCCTATCAAACGGGCTTTGTTCTGCTGTTCCTCGGGCAGCTTGCTTGCCAGAATGGAGATGAAAACGATGTTATCAATGCCGAGAACAACTTCGAGTACTGTCAGCGTTAGGAACGCGATCCATCCCTGAGGATCAGTTACCCACTCCATGTGATAGCCTCCGCGCCGGTTGGCGAACGTAGCCATCCGGTCTCTATTGGAATTGAAACAAGCTAATTTTGAAGCTGGAGTTCACAGACTAAGAGATCCAAAGAGCACCCCCCGCCCTTAATTTCACGGCTCCAACGGGGACGCATTCTGCCACCGTTCGAGAACTTCCACAATCCCATCTCCTCAGGCTGGGCTCGACCTCAGCAAATCAAAAAAAGCTTGACATTTCTGTGGGTACGAAGTAAAACACCACCGCATTAAACGGATGTGAAGGTTTACGCCAGCGTTAAAAACTCAATAAAAGCGATGTCTAAGACCAAACATATTGCGCCCGCCAAAGCTGGGTGTCTCCTGCGTATCAAGAGTGCCGCAGAGATGTTTAAACCTGCCGAGAAGTCCGTCGCCGACTTCGTACTGACCAACCCTGAGATGGTCATGCAGATGTCAGTATCCGAAGCGGCTCGCGACATCGGCGTGGGTGAGTCAACAGTCATCAGATTCTGCCGCGCCCTGGGTTACAAAGGGTATCAGGAGTTTAAGCTGCGACTTGCTCAAGACCTGGTCGAGCCAGTCGAATTCATTCACGAGAATATTACATTTGGCGACTCCTGTGCCGACCTGGCTCAAAAGGTCTTTCAAACAAATATCAAGGCAGTAGAAGATACGATGAAGGCCCTTGACACTGACATGGTTGAGGTTGCTGCCAAAGCGCTTGCTACTGCCCGCAGAATCGATATCTACGGAGTCGGCTACTCTTCGTTTACAGCTCTGGACGCAAAATTGAAGTTTGTCAGACTTGGCCTCAGCGCCGATGCGTATGGAGATGCTCATTTGCAGGTGATGGCCGCTGCATCTTTATCGTCACATGACGTGGCTATCGGCATCTCAAATTCCGGTAGCACGAAAGATGTTGTCGATGCGCTGACAACCGCGCGAAAATCCGGCGCTACCACAATAGCGATTACTAACTTTAGTCCTTCGCCGATTACGAGAGCTTCTGATCTGGTTCTCCTCACGGCATCACCCGAATCGCCGCTTGGCGGTGAGGTTTTGACATCAAGGATCGCACAGCTCTGCGTTCTCGACGTGTTAAGCGTGGCCCTCGCCGTAACCCTCGGCGAGGGATGTTTAGAGCTAATAAAGAAGACGTCCGACGCGGTTAAGAAG
>DATKDA010000050.1:0-51519 GCA_035512935.1 Pyrinomonadaceae bacterium
TTCTGGCACTACGCGGCCGTGCTCAGGAAACACTTGAATTTGGTCTGTAGCTGACAGCAGTTCATAGCCGAAGGACATTGCATGCTCGGGATTATCACGCGCAATGAAGACGACGATGTCGTGGAGGTCGTCGCGAGCAGCGGGAGACCAAATTAGCTTGTAAGCCATGAGGCTAGCTGTCTTTTGACTTCTTCGTGAGGAATACCTTTACCTCGGTCGAGTTGATCGAGACCTTTTCGCACCGCGGCCATGAACTCAATTCGCGCGGCAATCTCTTCTAACGAACAATCGTCTGGTAATGCCCGAATCGTCTCAAGAACAATCTCTTTCTCAGTCATGCCGCTATTATGGGATTCGGTCATCCATTTGTGCAAGGGTAACTGTGGGGGCCGCCCCGCGTTCAACTTCATACCTTTTTCAAACACCAACGGGGTGGACCGAGACTGCTGACCAATTCTGAAACACGGCTGACCTCCACATCTGCATCACAACGCAGGGGTGGCCACGGAGGGCCACCCCTACTATCCGCCAGCGATGGCGCCAATCACATAAAACGGCTCTGCTCCAGAAGCGATCTGAGGAGGCAACGGAGCGTCCGGAGACTCGTGCGTTACATCCTCACCACACGCAAAAAACCTCAAGAACGGCCGGCGCTCCCCCGAAACGTGCTCGCGAATCGTCCCACGCAACATTGGATACCGTGTCTCGAGCGCATCGAGAATCGCGCGTCGCGTCACCTCGCCATCAATCTCAAGCGAGACATCTCCCTTAACGCCCGCAAGAGAACGCAAATGTGCCGGGAGTACTACCGTAATCATGGCCACGTCTGGACCTCCACTGAAAGCACCGGCGGAAGATCTCGAACAATCGGCGCCCAGGTGTCGCCCGCGTCCGCCGAGCCATAGACCTGCCCTCCCGTTGTGCCAAAGTACACGCCACACGAATCAAGCGAGTCCACAGCCATCGCATCGCGCAGCACGTTGACGTAACAATTTTCTTGCGGCAGCCCCTTAGTGAGCGGCTCCCATTCGTTGCCACCTGTACGGCTACGATAGACGCGGAGCTTCCCATCGGGCGGATAGTGTTCGCTATCGCTCTTGATCGGCACAACGTAGATCGTTTTGGGTTCATGCGCGTGCACATCAATCACAAATCCGAAATCCGTCGGCAAGTTACCGCTGACCTCTTGCCAGGAGTCACCCGCATCGTCGCTGCGCATAACGTCCCAGTGCTTCTGCATGAAGAGCACGTTTGAATTTGCAGGATGCTTGGCAATGTGATGAACGCAGTGGCCTATCTCTGCGGTCGGATCGGGAATGTATTGTGAATGCAGGCCGCGATTGATCGGTTTCCACGTTGCACCGCCGTCGTCACTGCGAAATGCGCCCGCCGCCGAGATGGCCACAAAGATCCGCTGATTGTTGGGATCCAAAATAATGCTATGCAGGCACATGCCCCCGGCGCCCGGTTGCCACTGAGCCCCTGTGCCGTGGCCGCGAAGTCCGGGAAGTTCAGCCCACGTTTGACCACCGTTGGTTGAGCGGAACAATGCGGCATCTTCAACGCCGGCATAGACAGTGTCTGGATCGTCGAGGACAGGCTCAAGATGCCAGACTCGTTTGAACTCCCATGGATGCGGCGTGCCGTCGTACCACTGATGGGTTGTTAGCGGTTTGCCGGTTTCAGACGAAGTATCGTAGACAAACTTATTACTTTCGCCCATGGGCATGCCGTCGGGCGTTGTGGTCGGTTCGCCAGCCGGAGTGCCGGGCTGGAACCAGTTCTTGCCTCCATCATCTGAGCGTTGAATAATCTGGCCAAACCATCCGCTGGTTTGCGAGGCGTAAAGTCGATTTGGATCGGCAGGGGAGCCTTTGAGGTGATAGATCTCCCAGCCGGCAAAATGAGGCCCACTCACGTCCCATTTTTCACGCTTTCCGTCTGAAGTAAGAATAAATGCCCCCTTCCGGGTGCCTACAAGTACTCGTACACTGCTCATCGTTTGCTCCTTTTAATGTCCGATATGCTTTAGCTTGTCGTTGACGTCCAACGAACTCACATCGTTTCAGAAATTTAGGATCTTAATGTCCCATATCCCTTCAGCTTATCCTCGCCGCTGAACGCACTTACCTCGAAAATGTGCAACCAGAATGTACCTCTCGTTATACGTCGAACGGCGACTCCCAGGATCGACAAAAAGACCTCAAATTTTTTACTTGAGGTTATTGACAGGCGCCCGCGGTGTTCCGAGTGGTAGTTGTATCGAAATACGCCAAATGGCTTCCCAGCTTCCTAGACGTTACCTCAACTTAATATTGCGGTTGTCCCTTGGAGCAGAGGTTCTAGAATGCACACTTCGTAAGCTGCATTGGACCAAACGGCCAGAAATATCTGGTTGATTGTAGCTGACCATGGCGTCGCCTCTACTTTCTGCAAAGGAACGGTTGGCATGGCCGCGTAGTAGCGCTCGGATCCAAAGGTTGTGGATAATGGATCTTCTCAACCCTCAGATCAAACCCGACTCTTGAAAACTTAAGTATCCTTTGCGACTAACGACGACATGATCCAGCACACGAATACCTAAGATCTTCGCAGCTTCGACGAGTCGGGTCTGAGTTTCCAGATCCTCTTCACTTGGCTGCACATCACCAGAAGGGTGGTTGTGGGCAAAGATAACGGCGGCGGCGCGATCGGTTATTACGTCTGCGAACACGTCGCGCGGATGAACCAAGCTTCTGTCGAGTAGTCCAACTGTAACAATACGTTTTTGAATAACCTCATTAGCACCGTTCAACGTGATGCAGACGAAGTGTTCTTGTGATTTGTCTCTGATGTCGGAAAGCAGTGGAAGTACGTCTTCTGCGCCCACGATCTTCGTTGACTCCGCGAGAAGATATCGGCGGGCTAGCTCGAACGACGAAAGTATCTGTCCGCTTTTAGCTAGACCCATTCCAGGAACGGACATTAGCTGTTCAAGGGTCAGCGTTTCACGATGTTCCCGGATTAATGCAGCAATCTGACGAGACATCGTGCGAACGTCAATGCCGGCAGTGCCAATGCCTATTATTGCAGCGACTAATTCCTCATCCGTGAGCGCAGCTGCGCCTCGTTCACGCAACTTCTCGCGGGGTCGACTATGTTCTGGAAGTTCTTTGATTGTTTTAGGCATGTGAGGATCAGAAAAGGCTAAGTTGTATTAGACGTCTGACGCTGTGAGTTTCGGATCTATATAAACCACGTCTATGAAAACGGTATTTAAATGATCAAAGTCGTGGTCTGTTGTAAGTAAAGTTGCTCTTAACGCTGAAGCGGTTGCTGCAATCCACAAATCATTTTTTCCCATCTGTCGAGCAGTTTGACCTTTTGGTAGAGGCTTCGACGAATCCTTGCTCAAGCTATAGGCGTCGATCTCAGCGTAACGCCCGATGATTTGCTCATCATTAATATCAACTATTGGAAGTTTCCGTAACAGCTCATTGAGGAGTTTGAGTTTATTCGGTCCCCAGCTGAATTGGATTGCCAAAGAATATAACTCTCCCTTGCTAACGACAGATACCAGCGGGGTGTTCACATGATTGAATAGTTTAAACTTCTGGTCGACATATTCGGCATAACTCACTCCCCTTGCGTAGCCAAGAACAATTCCGGTATCGAGTAGAAATTTCTGCATACTGACGTGAGGGATCAAGGAGATAGCGCAGCTAGTAATTCATCTATGGACTCATCTCCCGGCCATTTTCCCCAGATATCATGGAGAGCAGCGCTAGCATTAAGCTTCTGCACCTCCGAATCAAACAAAACTAGTGGTTTTGCCGGTGAGGGTAACCGTTCAAAAACTTCTTCTCCTTCTTCCGCAACCTTGATCGATTGAGCTTCAAGGAGCCTAACTTTTCTGCCAGGATGAAAATGCAGTATCCCCTTAATGGTTACCTTTTTGCCCCAGAACTGACGCATATCTTCTACACTAAGAATGTCGCGGTCTATCGTTCCGAGGATCACTTGACCATTACTTAAGGCAAGATGAAATTTCGGACTGCTGTACTGGATAACATCGAGTTTTCCAGAGATTAGGAGCGCTATAGGTTCCGGGATCTCGGCTTTAAGCTCACGTATACGCTGTAGTTCCTTATGGCTCAACGAAAAAGTTTCAGATGGGCGGGTGGCCTGCACTACAAGTTTGCTGCCATAGCACTTGAAGAATGTATCGAAACAGAGAAGTCCATCCAATACACCCTTATCATATGCGTTACTTTCGACATTACCTTCAATTACATCTCTCACCGAGCGGCTAACTAGGCTAATGGCCGTGTCATCCGGGGTAGGCTTCGAATACCAGAGATCCTGTTGCTTAATTTGTTCTGGCGCCGTTTCGCCCAGTCGCGGTGCTTCTACAATGATAGTTGTTGAGCCAGTGGTAAGGCCGGTGATTGTAAAATCCAGTGAGCGAGACAACCAACCGGGGACCGGTCCACGTTTAATGCTTTCCCCTTGGACCGCGAGACGAAGGCCCCGTTCAGACGTTTCAGTCAATGTGTCGATCAGCAGCTTCAAAGCACGTATTGAAATCGTGCCGTCTGGAGTGTTTAGTCCTTTCAGTTTTAGTTTATACTTCATCGCGATATCGTCGTCCCCAAGGCTCAGTGAGTTTAGAGTAACTGGAGATGAAAGCTTCTACAAGGTCGGACGGCGATGCTTCGTCAGTACTGAACCTCTGAGAAAGACGCGCTGTACCTGGTATATGAAAGCCGCGGCCGATGAAAGCCACACCAGATTTCTACTCACCTACGATGGACGGTTGGTTGGAACTTTGTCTGTCGCAGATGGTCTGTGGAGGTTTGAGTATTCCGACGAGTTTCGAAAACAGGACGAGTTGAGGCCACTTGTTGAGTTTCCTGATATTGAGAAAGTCTACGAAAGCAAAGAACTTTGGCAGTTCTTTGTCATGCGTATCCCAAGCCCTGAGCAACCCGAAGTCGAAGAAATAATCAAGCGCGAGCACATTCGCGAGGACGACGCCGCAACTCTACTGAAGCGCTTTGGAGAGTACACGATCACCAACCCCTTCAGACTACGCGCGGCTTAGTCCAGTCTTTTCAGTTCTTGTCACCGTCAAAATTCGGAAAGCGCAGTTTTAGTCGATCGACCGTCCAGCGCCACTTGGGAGTCGTTGGCTTGCAAACTGAGTTCTGATTGCCAAACATTCCTATCTCCTGGACCGCTTTTTCAAGGGGAACGGTCTGTGCCCACCTAATGGGAACAAAGTATTCGGTTTTTTCCGGGTCGTCGACAAATTCACGGTGATACGTTCCACGAGTTGCGGTTTCGAGGACAGGTCGCTCACCTGACGATGTGTTGACTTTGAAAGTTGAAGCTCGTTCCGCCGGGCCCCGTTACACGTCCGACACCAACAAAACCTTGGCCTGGAACTTTCACCCAAACTCTGTCACCCGGGGCGAGCAATTGTAGTGTCTTGGTATACCAAGGCCCACCTCCGGCACTAATGAATCCAAACTCCACGGCATCTGCCCAGGAGCGCGTGGGGCCTTCGCCAAACGAGGCGTAGAATTCACCATTCCAGGGCTCAGCAGGTTCATTGGTCGTCGCCGCGGCCGTGACTTGAGTCTGAACTGGATCAAGAAGCCAAGCTCGGCTGAGCAACTGTTCCGAGCCATGGGTAAAGACTTGAAAGAAGAGAATGTTGATTGCGATATCTTTCTCATTTAGGTACTTGACGATTCTTTCCGTGCTGTCATCCAGCGATGCAGCCACGATGATAACTTGGTGATTAGCATTCAAGGAATCTTCGTCAAGCTCGTGATGAAAATAAGCGCGAAAATCCTGCGCTAAGCTCCGGCCAGGAGCGAACCGTCCGTAGATCGCGGCTATGTCTTCCGGCTCGAGGTTTTCAACCCAACTGGCGTAGTCGAGCGCTTGCGCCACAACTTCTCTGGGGGTGCGGTCTCGCTTTAGCTCGATCAGGACCAGGCCACCATCAGGCGCGACTGCCATAATGTCGATGCGACCGCCAAATCCTGTACTTTCCTGTCTACCGATCAGCATCCATTCCTCGGAAAGAATCTTTGGCGCGGCCAGAATCATGTCTTCTAACAACCGCTCAGTGATCAAAGTGGATTCAACGAGTGGGACAGGTTGATCGGCGACCTTCCAGATTGCGTGACGTATGGGCATGAGTCTTAGAACGAGGAGAGCGACGTTAAAACTTCTTCTTGAGCCGTCGGCTGAATTGACTGCAAGACGTGAGAAACTGCGGCGTTAATCAGTTTTTCGCTGTCGGTCTCAGCTTGGCGGAGTTTGGTTTCGAGTTCATCGCAGAGCGTCATGAGTTGATTGACTTTGGCGACGATGCGTTTTTGTTCGGCGAGAGGCGCGACAGGAACAGGCAAGAGTTTGAGTTTGGATGCCCTAATTCCGGTCGCTGTCATGCCTGTGGCCCTGTCAATGATTAAATCTTGCATGAAAGGGCTCATCAAAGTCGTCATTATCACATTAAAGATTCTAACTTTAATACGTCCCAACCGCGAAAGCATTAACCGGATCCTGATATTGAACGTTGGACACCAAAGAAACCACGCGGCGACGGAATGTTACCTTTCGAGGGTTGCAGCGGTGCCCTCGTAGAGGTTGCCGTCATCTTTTCGGCTTCCATGATCGTGGGCGAATAGGCGGAAGAACACGCGCTGACCTGGTGCTGATCAATCGCGACCCGAGCGTAGACATTACGCCGACCAGAGAAATCATCGGAGTGTGGAAGCTAGGTGTCCGTTTCCCGCGCAACTGCGGCGAGGAAAAGGAAAAGCCGTAATGGCACAATCAGTTACCGGTCATCTTCCCGCACCATAATGTCTTACCTTTCAAGCCCTTGAGACTTGGAGAAACGGTGGTGTTTAGGGCAGAATACAAGTTCCGCAGACGGCGTCCACTAACTTTCGTGCGCTCCCACGAAGTTGACTTCTACAGCAAGGCTCAAATCTCGCCGCTGGTCTGCCGCCCGGGTAGTTGAATCAGTAGCCAATCGGCAATATAGAGAATCCTTGCTAAATATATTCGACAAGAAGAGTCTTACCGAGCGCGATATCTGCACTAAGTACATCACTCCGGCTATCGTCGAAACAGCAGGATGGAACAGGGACACACAGAATACATCAGTCAGGAAACTAACCTTCAAGATTATGCTTGAACGAGCACCTAGCCGGCACGAAGTCTTTCACGGCACCTGGCTGCGAAGCCGCCAGGTGCACGGTTTCGTTTTGTCCGAAACCGCCTGCGCACCAGGGGTCGAATTAACGCGGCATTCACACGCGCGCGCGAGTTTTTGTGTAGTGCTGCACGGTGGTTTTCTCGAATATCGTGACCGCAATGAACGCCTTTATCAACCGTCGGACATTATCTTTCGCCCGCCTGGAGAAGTGCACGCAAATCGCTTTCTGCCTACTGGCGGTCGTTGCTTGAATATCGAGATAGCAGGCAATCAGTTGCAACGACTGGGCGCGCAGGCCACTGCCTTCGGCCAGGCTGCCGATTATCTGGATCGACGGTTGTCTGAACTGGTGATGCGGATTTACCGCGAGTTACAACAAACCGATGATATTACTTCCCTGGCTCTTGAGGCACTGACTTTGGAATTGCTGATCGAAGCGGCGCGCCGAGCCCGGCCAGTAGCTAAGGAGCCCAAGTGGCTTCGAAACGCCAAGGAACTCCTGCATCAACGATTTGCCGAGCCACTCTCACTCGGTGAAATTGCCGCCGCTGTCGAAGTTCATCCAGCTCACCTGGCACGTACGTTTCGCCGTTTTCAAAGGCAAACTGTCGGCGATTATGTGCGCCATTTGCGGATCAAGTTCGCCCGCACGCGCCTTTCCGCTTCGGCAGATCCGATCTCCGCGATCGCGCTGGCAGCGGGTTTTTACGACCAGTGCCATTTCAGCCGGGCTTTCAAACAGCACACAGGTATGACTCCCGCCGAATATCGCACCGCTTTCCGCCTGAGTTCTTCTGGTGCAAAGCTGCAAACCTGATGCAAGACGCCCACCAAAGTAAATGGTAGGTTTGCCGAGAACCTCGACACCAAAACAGAAACGATTTGCAGCGCGAATCTGACCTACGAGTTAGGTCCTGACTCGGCGTTTTTGTACGACCTTTTAAGATACTGACGCGTAAACGAGAACAGAGATGAACAAGCCCCTCAGTTTAATAGCCGCAACTTGCTTGGTGATTGTTGTTTCTTTCATTGGCCCATTCTGCCCCCGGGTTGTTGAGGCAAACGTGCGCGTTAGAGAACCCCGAAAAGAAGCACTGGCAATTGACTCAAAAGCGCTGGAGTCATGGCTCAACCCCTTCTTCGCTGAGGAGATGAAAAAGCAACACTTGCCAGGGATTGCCTTCGTGCTCGTCAAAGATGGGAGAGTGGTTTTGAGCAAAGGGTACGGTTGGGCCAATGTCGAGCAACAGATTCCAGTTACACCTGAACGCACAGTCTTCCGCATCGGCTCAATAACAAAAGTATTCACGGCAATGGCCCTGATGCAGTTAGCCGATCGCAAAAAGATCACTCTCCAAGATGAGGTTAATAAGTATCTTGATAGCCCCAAAGTCGATCAGAGATACAACGAGCCGGTGCGCTTCTGGCATTTACTAACCCACACCGCGGGTTTCGACCAGACTGGGCTTGGCAGGCAAGTGCCGAAACCGGAAGAACGGAAATCACTGGCTGAGTTTCTGGAAGCACAATTGATCCGCGTGAGACCACCGGGTCAAGTCAGTTGTTACGATACCTACGGGATCACCCTGGCCGGTTATCTCATCGAGCGAATTTCGGGGTTCTCGTATGCCGCTTATCTGAAGCAGAACGTTTTTGCACCGCTCGGCATGACGCGCGCAAACGTTGAGACGCCTCAGACCCTGCTAGGTGATCGCGCTGTCGGCTATGGTTACCAGGATGGAAGGTTTGTTCCGCAACCATACGAGTACTACGTCACCCTCCCAGCCTCGTCGATTGATGCAACTGCACACGATATGGCCCAATGGATGATCGCACTGCTCGGCAATGGCCGCACGAAGTCTGGACGCTTTCTGAGCGCGGCTGCTGCTCGGCAGATCAAAGAACCGCAATTCACCAATTATCCGGGCTTCCCCGGCTTTGCCTACGGTTTTTGGGAAGACTTACGCAATGGCCAGCGGGCAATTCATCACGGCGGCGACATGCTTGGCTTTACCACGGAAATGTATTTGCTGCCGGAACATAACCTCGGTTTCTTTGTAGCCTACAACCGCAATCAAGAAGCCGGCGGAGGGCCCACCAACCTGCGCGAGTTGTTGACCGAAAAACTAATGAACCAGTGGTTTCCGAACCATGACTCTCCGAAAAAGCATTTAGCGGTTGCCCCGCTTTCGATCGACACGACGGTTTTCGCAGGTAAATACGCGAATAACCTTTACTGCCACACATGCTTCGACGGCCAGGGTTGGGGTTGGGGACTGACAAGTTTGAGAAGCGGTGGACCAGGCTTGCTGATCGGCAGCCGTCGCTGGCTGGCGGTTGAACCGCTTGTCTTTCAGGAAGAGAACGGCTCGCGCCGCATTGCTTTCCGTGCTGATAAGTCTGGCGAGATTACCCATTTGATCGTCGGGAACACAGTGCATGAAAAGCTCGGCGAACGCTTGCTTACCGAAGTGCTGGGTGTGGGCTGGCAAAAGCGTCCGATGGCACCCCTGACAGCCCGCGTCTATCGCGACACTGAGCAATGGAAAAAAGCAGCAGCGGCCTACGCTGCCATAATTGACCAGAGACCAAACGATGGACGCGCAAACTACTACCTCGGCTTTTGCTGGCTAAACGCAGGCGAAGCGGCACGCGCTTTGGCCGCATTTGCACGCGCGCGCGAGTTGAAGCAGTGGCCGCAGTTCACCGCGTACTACACAGCAGTCGCTCTCGCGCGCAAGGGTAACAAGGAGCAAGCGCTTGATGCACTCGAGGAGGCGATCAATCTAGGCTTCTCCGATCATGAGTTGCTGCGGCGGGATGCCAATCTCAATAGTTTGCGTGACGAGCCACGGTTTAAAGCATTACTAAAACCGTGAAACCTGGCAGTTCGTTTAGGTACAAATCTGCAAAGCCAATGCAAGATCAGAATAGTGGTTGGTGCTATGTTCGTTGGATGATTGCTACCAGGTCTTACCTTTGTCTGCTCTCCCTATTGTTGTTCTCTTTTGCACCAGCAGCAGCCACTCAAAACGAAACGCCACCCGAAGGTTCAGGTTGGGTTCTCAAGAAGGCCGATCTTGATGTCAGCCTTGAACCGAAACACAAACAATTGCAGGTAAAAGCGGAGTTGCGACTTCGTCTTGAAAAGCTTGAGACTTCGTTGGGGCCAACTATCGGAATGAATTCTCGGGCAACTGTGTTGAAGTTTGAGGAGGTGCTTTGTGAGGGCGCGGAACAAATCGAACTCAATTTGCCCTACCCGAAACTCGAGGCGGTTCGTTTGGCTCGCATCCGCTTTGCGAAACCCTTCAAACGCGGTGATGAGGTCACAATTAACGCCACTTATCGCAGCACCGGCGAGACTAGCCAGTTCACTATTGCCGAGGACGTCGTGTTGGCGTCTTGGGTGGTTGGCTGGCACCCAGTACCTTTGCCGGTGTCATCCAGTGAATCGTTAAATCAACTGATGCAGTCGGTGGGGACGACGCGTTTTCATTTGCCGAAAGGCTGGCGGGTGGTCTCGAATGGCACGCTCAGCGAAACTCGTGAGACCGATGAGGGGGTGATCGAAACCTGGCAGGTCTCGACGCCGGTAGCACGTTCTTTCGTCGCCGCGGCTTTCAAGGCGACGGCCAGCTTTAAGATCGGAGCTCGCACAGTTGGCGTCTATGCCATCGTTAGCAACAAGCGACGGGCAGAGGATCAGGCACACGTTCTGGTGAAAGCGCTTGAAGCCATGGAGTCGCATTTCGGTCCGTACCCCTTTCCGAGCTATTACATAGTCGAAGTGCCAGCCCATGTACCCGGCTTTTATGGGTCTTCCGAACAGGGATTTATCATCACTAAACCCGACGCCTTTATTGCCGGAGGAAACATTGCACTCTTTGCTCACGAGGTGGCTCACGGCTGGTGGGGCAATTTGATCACCGCCCGCGGCGATGGGGGAATTCTGCTTACCGAAGCGCTTTCCCAATACAGTGCCGTGCTCGCCATCGAGGCCATCAACGGCAAGGTTTCGGCTACGGAATTCATGCGCTTCTCGCAAACTGCTTACAGTCCGTGGCAATGCGCCAAGGGCTATTTTGGCATCAGCCGCGAAGGCCACGACCGAGCGCTCAGCCAGATCTCGAAAGGCGGGGGTTTCGATCACCATCTCGCAGATTCAAAAGGTATGTGGTTTTATCACATGCTGCGGCAACAAGTTGGTGACGAGACTTTCTTTGCGACCCTGCGAGAGTTGCTCAAGCGATTTGCGGGAAAGGCAATAACGCTTGCCGATCTGCGCGAAGCGTTTCTTATGGCCGCTCCAAGGGCTGATCTGACGACCTTCTTTGCGCAATGGCTGGACAGGTCGGGTGCGCCGATACTGGAAGTGAAGTGGGCGCCTCCGAAGAATGGAAAAGCTGAAATCATCATTACGCAAGTCCAAAAAGGCGAGCCGTATGTCTTGAAACTAGAATTGGCCATCGACACCACTGACGGCCGAACGCGCTTGAATACAATTGACGTGCGTGGCAAGGAAACGCGGGTGCAGCTCCCCCTTACAGGGCAAATCAAGCAGATCCGGCCCGATCCAAATCATCGATTATTGATCTGGCAACCGGAATACGGGGCGCGCCCATGAGGTTTCGAGAACTTCCCTCCTGAATTATCAAGTAGTCCTATCAGGTTTTTCCCGAAAAGACTTAGAGGATATTGTTTGGATTATTTTCGCTTGACGATCCGTCCGGAGCTCTGCAGTTTGGCAGATTCCTGATGTACCCACTCGATGCGGCGTGGCAGACCCGGAGACCTCACACGCTTTAGGCTGCGTGGAGTTTTCAACTTCAGCCTAAACAAAGCCTTCATATGGACCACGCCAGACACCACACGCTTTAGCGTCGTGGAGTTTCACTTTCAACCTAAACAAAGCCTTCATTGGACCAGGGCAGACACCACACGCTTTAGCGTCGTGGAGTTTCAACTTCGGCCTAACACAGCCTTCATCTGGACCACACCAGACACCACACGCTTTAGCGTCGTGGTACTTCAATTTCTGCCTAACCAAAGCCTTCATTTGGGCCACGCCAGAGACACCATACGCTTTAGCCTAGTGGAGCCTTCAACTTCAGCCTAAAAAGCGCTTCATATGGACCAGGGCAGACACCACACGCTTTAGCGTCGTGGAGTCATCAATTTCAGCCTAAAAGAAGCCTTCACATGGACCACGCCAGACACCACAGGCTTTAGCGTCGTGGAGTTTTCAACTTCAGCCTAAACAAAGCCTTCATATGGACCACGCCAGACACCACACGCTTTAGCGTCGTGGAGCCTAATTGAAGCGGCAGGGAGGTCGTTCCAAGTCGTCGTGATAACTTCTGGTTAGGCAGAAGTTGAAGGACCACGAAGCTAAAGCTAGTGGTGTCGAGCGAGCAGTGAGCTATGGGTGTTAGGCGGAAGTTGAAGGACCACGACGCTAAAGCGTGTGGTGTCGCGCGAGCAATAAGCTATGGTTGTTAGGCAGAAGTTGAAGCACCACGACGCTAAAGCGTGTGGTGTCGCGCGAGCAGTGAGCTATGGGTGTTAGGCAGAAGTTGAAGCACCACGACGCTAAAGCGTGTGGTGTCGCGCGAGCAGTGAGCTATGGGTGTTAGGTAGAAGTTGAAGGACCACGAAGCTAAAGCATGTGGTGTGTCGCTTTCGATCAGGCCTGGACGTGTTAGGTAGAAGTTGAAGGACCACGAAGCTAAAGCATGTGGTGTCTCGCTTTCGATCAGGCCTGGACGTGTTAGGCAGAAGTTGAAGGACCACGAAGCTAAAGCATGTGGTGTCGGGCGTCCGTTAAGGCATGCGGGTGTTAGGTGAAAGTTGAACGACCACTGATGCTGAGCGCAGACACAACAAGTTAATGTATTGAACATCCACATTTCTGAGATACTATTGCTGCGCTCGATCCGAAACCCAATTCACCTGGAGCGCAAACATGATCTCTCGCTGTCTTATTGCCGTCCTCCTTCTGGCTTCGACCGCACCTTTTCTCATGAACAACACTCACAACTTATCTAACGCTGAGAATATTGCACAAGCTGCTGAGGCGCTTCTGGCTTCGACCGCAACTTTTCTTAAGAGCAACTCTCCCAACTCACCTGACCCTGAGAAGATCGGTCAAGCTACTGCGGCGCTTCTGGCTTCGACTGCACCTTTTCTCAAGAACAACACTCCCAACTCACCTCGCTCAGAGAAGATCGCACAAGCTGCCGAGGCTTTGCGCGACAAACTGATTGCTCAAAGACGCGACTTCCATATGCATCCGGAACTCTCAAATCGCGAAGAGAGAACAGCTCGTGTTGTCGCAGAAAAGCTAAAGGCGCTTGGACTCACGGATATCAAGACAGGCATTGCACACCACGGAGTAACCGCACTCCTGGTCGGAGGTAAACCTGGTCCAGTCGTCGCGGTTCGCGCAGACATGGACGCCTTGCCGATTGAGGAAACCATCGACGTTCCATACAATAGAATCCACATTACGATTCGCGGCAAAAGCTCACACGCCCAACCGCATGCCGGCATCGACGCGATAGTTGTAGCTGCCGAGTGCATTTCGGCTTTGCAAAACATACGTAGTCGCCGTATTGACCCGCAGGAGCCACTGGTCATTTCGATCGGTATGATCCAGGGTGGGACGCGGAACAACATCATTGCTGCTGAAGTAAAGATGGAAGGAACGATGCGTACTCTAAATGAGGAGGTGCGGACGCACACTCAATCGTTGATGCGAGAGACGCTTCAGAATGTTACCGCAGCTTATGGTGCGACTTTTGAGCTCGAGTTCGAAGAGGGAGCCGCGGTTACCTACAACGAACCGGCGCTGGTCGAAGCTACATTGCCGACGATTAAACGCGTCGTGGGCGAGAGGAATGTTTTGTCAATTAGGCCACTGATGCCGGCCGAGGACTTCTCCTATTTTCAGAAAGTTGTGCCGGGCTTCTATTACTTCCTTGGAGTTGCCAATCGCCAGCGCGGGATAACAGCGGGCTGGCACACGCCGGAGTTTGATGTTGACGAGGAGAGTCTCGTTGTGGGAGTAAAGGTGATGTCAAACGTCTTGGTGGATTACCTTCAGCGGCATGCGCCAGATAGCTCCCGCGGCAGATAAAGCGTGTGGTGTCTTGCGTTAGGATACGCTTCACGGATTACGCAGATTACACCGATTTACTGAATGGCGGTTTCACTCATTTCTAAGCGCCGTGGTTGGATCCAATCCTGCCGCACGAACAGCAGGAATCGAGGACGCCATCACTGCAATGAACAGAAACAGCACCGCGACCGACACAAACGTAAGCGGATCGGTGGGCTCCACCTCGACTAACATGCTCGACATAACGCGCGTTAGTGCAAAAGCAGCGACCAGACCGATCGCAATACCGATCGCGCTGAGATAGAGTCCCTTACCTACCATCGAACGGAAGATGCGCGAGGGCGCCGCCCCCAGAGCCATCCGCACACCAATCTCGGCAGTTCGCTGGCGAACCGACGTCGCAAGTACACCATACAAACCCACGCCGGCAAGCAGCGCTGCGATCGTGGAGAAAACTCCGATCAGCAAAAGCGAAAAGCGTGTCTGTGCCTGAGCTGCGGTCACCAGCGAGTCCATCGGCTGCATTTGATTGATGAACGTCTCCGGGCCGGCCCGGCGGACTACCTCGCGAACGGCGCTCGAAAGGCTTGCCGGATCTCCCTCGGTCCGGAGCGCCCACCAGGAAGCAGCTTGGTGGTTCACGTGTCCGTCGGTGACGTAAAGTTGTTCGCGGCCCGGTTCAGTCAAAGATGTGTTGCGCTGGTGCGCTACCACCCCGATGATCTCTCCCCATTGAGCTTCAGGTGTGAAAACACGATAGAGGATACGCTTGCCCACAGCGGATTCATTTGGAAATGCCTTCGCGGCCAGTGCCTGATCGACTATGACCAGGTTGCGGTCAGGCCTGTTGTCATCCGCTGTAAAGGTGCGCCCGGCCAGAAGTCTGGCGCCCATTGCCTCGAAGTAGCCGGGTAGAACAACCTGAAGATCCGCAGCCTGAAACTTGCTCGGATCTTCGAGGGCTTCGGCGCCGCCCCAACGCACAGGACTGAATCCGCCAGCGAGTGGCAAAGGAAACGACGCAGTGACATTCTGCACGCCTGGAATCGCGTCGAGTTGCTCGCGAAGCTGGCGCTTAAAGTTCTCGGCTTCCTGAGGTGCGTTGCCGATGTTGCCTAGCAGTTGAAAGGTCAGCAGCCCGCGCGGTTCAAAGCCGAGATCTACACGCTGAACCGCAAGGAACGTGCGGAACATCAACCCCGAGCCAATCAGGAGTACGAATGCCAGCGCAACTTCGACTACTACCACAGTGTTGCGCAGTCCCGCCGCGCCGAGTGCGCCGCTTCGCCCACCGGCGCGCAGTATATCCATAAGGTTTGGTTTTGCGGTGCGCAGCGCTGGAATCACTCCAAAGAACACGGCAGACAAAAGTCCAGCTAACACGGAAAACCCCAATACTTGCAGATCAATTTGGATTGCATTCAGGCGAGGCAGATTCTCCGGCGCGATCACAAGCAGTTGGCGAATAGCTAAATAAGCAAGCCCAACACCTAAGACGGTTCCCAGACCGGCTAATACGAGCGACTCGGCAAGTGTCTGGCGAACCAACGCCCACCAACGAGCGCCCAGCGCGGCCCGAACGGCCAATTCTCGTTCGCGAGTTGCAGCTCTCACTAACATCAGGTTCGCCACATTCGCACAGGCAATCATTAACAGGAAGATCACTGCACCCATCAGTGCGAGAATCGCTGGTCGAACTTCATCGACAAGATGCTGCTTCATTGGCACAAGTTGGAAGTGTTGACCGGCTGTCCGAGAGATCGTGTTTTCGTCGCGAATTTTTTGAGCAATGGTCTCAGCCTCGGCCTGGGCTTGCTGGATCGGGACGCCAGGTTTGAGCCGACCAATCACTCGCCACTGCACATTGTTGCGGTTGGCAACGTCATAAGGAATGCGCGCGGCAAGCCAGATACTCGGGAACTGCTCCATATTCGCTTGCGGTGGAAACAGCAGTTCAAAACCAGGGGCCAGCACGCCGACGATGATGACTTGTCCAAAGGCAGCGGGCACCTGAAGAGGTTTGCCAATTACAGACGGATCGCCACCAAAGCGCGCGTGAAAGTATTCGTTGCTTAGAATCACCATGTTTGGCAGTGGGGGTGGGACCGCAGCGTCATTGCCGCCGGGCGCCGGTGGCTGAGCTTGCTGCGGTGTTCCATCAGAATCCTCAAAGTTTCGCCCCGCGATGATCGAACCGCCCATCATTTGAAAGAAATTGGTTGATACCGCGGCCATGCGCACCCGCTCAGGCGTGCCGTCCAAACCCGGGAGGGTGGCGCGAAAAGTACTTACGGCAGCAAAATCCTCGAAGTTGGTTTTTGCGCCGTTGCGCAGGTCGAGAAAATCGACGTTCGAAAGTGGGAAGTCTTTGACATTACGTGCCTGGAGATCGCTGCGGGCCAGGACCAGGCGCTCTGGATCCTTGTAAGGAAGTTGGCGTAGCAGCACCCCGTTAGTGACGCTAAAGATAGCCGAGCTGGCGCCGATAGCGAGGGCGATGGTGACTACGACTGTGATCGTGAATACGGGACTCTTGCGCAGCGTGCGAAACGCATAGAAAAAATCGTTTAACATGGCGGCAGTGTCGACTCTCTTTTCAGATTTTTAGCCAGGGGAAAGCTGCCAGATTACATCGATTACGCAGATGGAGTAAAAATAGTTCTGCTGAAACTCACAAATAGTAGGCTAAAGCCTGTGGTATCTGGAGTGGTCCAAATGAAGGCTTTTGTTTGTTGTCTCCCGGTTTCTGAGCGCGCTCCATTAGGCTAAAGCTGAAGACTCCACGACGCTGAAGCGTGTGGTGTCTTGCGTTCGATGAGGCATTCAGGCTTAGGCACGATACCTTCATGCTTGCCGCTGAACCCCAACCTAAGGATAGGGGAGAATGAGAGGTTGATTTTTGACACCACCTCTTCAGCTTGGGGAGATTCAGTTTAAGCGATTGGATTGAGCAATACCCAGAGAACTGAATCGGAAGCTCGCAGCGGGTTATTCGAAACGGTCTACACACGACAAATACTTCAAAGTCCACCCACTCCCCGTGAGAGCCGGTGGTATCTTCTCGCGCTTTCCGCATTCTCTCTGATTTAATCCTTGCCTACACCCAAAGCGTCGGCGACCCGGTTGATGTAATTGAACCAGGAAGCGATCAGAGTGATTTGCAGAATGCCGCGATCGTCAAATCCTACAGCGCGAAGCCCTTCGTGATCGTTCGGGGTAATCCGGGTCGCGTCGCGCGTGATCTTCTCAACGTAGGCGAGCATCGTGCGCTCTTGATCCGTGATGGGCGCCGTCCTGTAGTCCGCCTCGAGCGCGCGAACCAGTTCCTCATCCAAAGTTACCCGACGCAGAAACTCTGCGTGCGATTCGATTCAATAATGGCACCGGTTCAGCACCGACACGACCGTCGTAATCATCTCGTGCTGCCGGCGGGAAAGCGGCAAGTCAGGTGACATCAGTACACCAAACGCGGCGAAGGCATGATAGAGCGCCTCCGGGATCAGACTGTGAGAAGCAACAATCTGTGAAGCCCCACCGTCGGGTGTCGGATGTATAGGAACTGCATATTCAGAGGGATAGAACCCACGTTGGGCCTCTATTGCCGCGCGCAATTTTTCATCGGCCTCGTCCAGCGGAACTGTGCGAATCCAGGTCATTTTAGTCTTTTCCCGTTTTCTGTTAGAGTTTCCTGTTTTCGTTGTAGGAGCGGCTTCAGACTATACGATTAAGTTGTTTGCCCGCAACGAGATTCAGTTAAGTAGCGCGATTTCAGGGTGAGCATGCTGGAAGAGCGCAACCGTTGCTTTTACTGCGACATCATAGGCTGGGTTTCTCTCAGGCAAATGTTACGATTTTCGAAGGAATTTAGATCAATGAATGCCGTTCGTCATCAGGTTTTTGCAGCTCTCTTTGCCCTATTGCTAATCACTGCTCCAGCACCGAATGTCCTCGCTCAGGCGCCGACGGGCGCCGACGTTGTGATGGTCCTTCCGTTTGAAAATACATCCGCAAGGCCTGAATACAACTGGGTCGGCGAAAGCTTTGCCAACTCGGTAGCGGAACTGCTCAATAAACCCGGATTGATAGTCGTTACCGGCCCTGAGAGGGAGATGGCTTACCGGCGGCTGCGATTGCCCGAAACTGTAATACCGTCGCGAGCAACGGCAATCAAATTAGCGCGCGAAGCCAAAGCCACCATGGTCGTATTGGGCACTTACTCGGTTGTACCAACCTCGCAACAGGCAAAGGCGGGTCAGGAAGATGCGGTCGAAGCTTACGTCCAGGTATCGGCGCGCGTAATCAAGGTCAACGAGGGTAGGACCCTTGGCGAAGTTATCGACGGGGGTTGGGCCACACGCCAGTTTGACTTCGGTGGTCCACTAACGACGCTACAGACGATACAGGGACGGATTGCTTATTACATTTTGTATCAGCGCGATAAAGCGTTGCCGTTCTCACAGAATCAATTGGTCCAGGAAGCTACCAAAGTTCCCCAGCGCGCTTTCGAGGCTTACGTCAAAGGCGTCCAGTTAGGCGATCGGGACCAAAAACGTGCCAACTACCTGAAGAACGCGATCTACTTTTATGCCGAGGCCAACGGCGGTGCAGTCTATCCGCAGGCGGCTTTCGAGCTTGGCCGATTCTTTATGATTGAAGGGAAGTGGAAGGAAGCTACCGAGTACTTCACCAAACTCCAGAAGAAGGATCCATATTACGCCGAAGCCGCCTTCTATGCCGGACTTGGATATGCGAAGCTCGGTGAACTCGGACATGCCCTCGCGGCCCTTGTTCCTCTCTCGTCCGAGATGCCGTTGATCGGAATCTACAACAACGCGGGCGCAGTCGCGATCCAGGCAGCCCGAGAAGAGAAAAAAGAGTCTGAGCGCGCCCGACTGCTCGCTCAAGGCACCTCGTTTCTGGCACGCGCCGCCGAGTCTTCTCCCGACGACCAGATGGTGCGGTTTAATTATGCTTATGCGCTTTTTCTTGCCGGCAAATACGCTGAGGCCGCCGAGCAATTGCGCCCAGTAATCACGCTCGATCCAAGAGACGGTCAGGCCTATTTTCTCTTCGCCAAATCGCTCGAGAGAATCGGCAAGACCGAGGCTGCCAAGGCCGCCGATGACCAGGCCCGGCGCTTTCTGCAAACCTATGCTAATTGGCAGACCGAGTGGCAAAAGAGTCAAACAACAAGCCGCGTCTCTCTGCGCATGCGAGATGTGCTGAACCGCGACGATGTCTCGGACCTGATGCGAAGAAGGGCCGTCGCCTCGAACTCTGACGCTGGGCCATCCGGCGCGCAAGACCTGTTGGCCAAGGCGCGCGAACTTTACCAATCAGGCCGTGACGAAGAGGCGTTACCGGAACTGCATCGCGTCGTCATGGCCGAGCCAACCAATGCTGAGGCCTATCTTTTAAGCGGCAGGATTAACCTGAGACGGGGTGATCAAGAGGCAGCAATTGCGGCGTTAAAGACGGCAATCTTCTGGGATCCCAAGTTGATCGATGCGCATATTTTACTTGGCAGAATTTTCCTTGATCGCGGCGACCTCGGCGAAGCCACCAAGTATGCGACCAGCGCGATGAACATCGATCCCAACAATCAGGAAGCCATCGCTTTGCAACGCCAGGTGACCATGGGCAGGAACTAACTCCGATGGTCTGGGTAGTCGCCACGTTCGTCCTCATTGTAGTTTTGGTGGCGCTCTACCTCGCAGCTCTCAGCCGTCATCGTAAATCCGCAACTGGAGACCTGCACCTTACCGGCTCCCGGGCTCGCGTAGAAAAGCAGCTTGATCCGGAAGGGACCATCCTGGTTCAAGGTGAGCTATGGCGGGCCCGCTCAGTAAGCGGTGAAATCCTCATCACCGATTCGGTGGTCCGCATCGTAGGGACGCAGGACCATCTGTTGCTCGTCGAGCCGGATCCACCCGTTTAGTTCCAATCAAATCTGATTTCCAAAAATTTTTGCTTTTGTGGCACGGCAAGTGCTCTAAGGGAAGCCGGCACGCACGGAATAACGAAAAGCGTTGACCGTGCCCCGCCGCCATCACCCCTCTGAGCGCCGCCTGCCGCTGCGCCAGCCACCCGCCGAGCGACCCTTCAGTGCTCCCTCCGAAATGTGAACCCAGTCAGAGATGACTGGGTTCTCCTTCTTTTATAACAACCTGCTTTCCCAAAACTTTTCGCTTGCAATCCCGACGGTACCCAGGGGGCCAGGGAAACTCGTACATTGTCACAGCGACGAAAATTGTCACCGCAGGGGTGACGTTTTCTGTCTTTTTGGGCAGTTAACCAACCGATTTAGTCAGTTTAGGGGTCTCATTTTCGGCAAAAGCGAGGGCTACAAAGAATATTTTTACCAGTCGTTTCACCTCCTCACGACCATGGACAGATTCAACCCAGCCGCACAGATAGATATCCTGAAGTTAGAAGACTGTCCTTTCCTCGCAACTTACGCTCGCCATACAACCTCAGCTACAATTCCGGCATGAAACGGTCAGGCGTTGCCGATCTGCCTCTTCACGGTGGTCGTGTGCCGCAATGGCTTGCCGAGCGTATGACTAAGCTTGGCACGGCCATCACGGAAACCATCATCCACGATTACGGCACTTCATCGTTCCTCTCGCGTCTGAGCGATCCCTTCTGGTTTCAGGCTCTCGGCGCGGTCATGGGGATGGACTGGCACTCATCGGGAATCACCACCTCAGTGATGGGCGCCCTCAAGCGCGGCCTTGGACCAAGAGCAGATGAGTTGGGCGTGTACGTCTGTGGTGGACGCGGGCGATTCTCGCGAAACACACCGCATGAATTACGTCTCCTTGGCGAGCGACGCGGCATTGATGGTGAGGCCCTTGTCCGAACGAGCCGGCTTACGGCGCGTATCGATAACAATGCCATCGCGGATGGATTTCAGATCTACCTGCACAGTTTCATTGTCACATCGCAAGGAGAATGGGCGGTGGTCCAGCAGGGGCTGAATAATCAAAGCGGCATGGCCCGTCGCTATCACTGGCACTCGGCGTCCGTGAGCGATTTTGTTGCCGAGCCACACACAGGAATCGTCGGCGAGAATCAGGGCACCATAATGAATCTAATTGATATTCAGGCTCAACCCGCCCAATTCGCAATGCTAGAGATCGCTCGCGAACATCCAGAAAGGATTCTGAAAGCGGCCCGTCACCTCTCCATGCCGCATCATCATGAGGTTCGCAAGGGCAACGTTGATCTGAAAAGGCTCGGGGCCGTGCTTGCGGTTGCTTACGAACGCGATCTTCATGATTTTGCTGAACTGCTACTTCTAGAGAGGCTTGGACCGCGCACGTTGCAATCGCTCGCGCTGGTCGCCGAAGTTGTTCATGGAGCTCCCAATCGCTTCGAGGATCCCGCACGATTTTCCTTTGCACACGGTGGAAAGGATCGGCATCCCTTTCCTGTGCCGCTTAAGACTTATGACGAGTCTCTGAATTTTCTGCGTACGTCGCTGGATGCTGCAAAAGTGGGTGACAAAGAGAAAATAGACGGGTTTCGGCGATTGGAAGGTTTCGCTAGGACGCTTGAAGCGCGTCTTAAACCACAAGCCGACTTTGATGCGGTGGTTGCGCATGAAAGGCGGATTTCGCGCTCATTGAACGGGCAATCAGTATTTGATTGGGAAGGGGAGAAGAAAGTATCTAAGAAAATGGGGATCGTTGGAACAGAATAGAACGATTATCCTGAAGGTGACGATTGCCCCTATTGTCCGTACTGGGCCGGTAGGGATCGCTGGGAGGGCATTGAATGAGTGGTCAATCGCGACAAACGAAGGACGTCAGGCTAACGGATCCTACGAACTTAACCTTCGGAGGCGTTACCCCAATCCTGCGTGTGCAAAGCCTTGCTGCTGCTGTTGATTACTATGTTAACGTGCTCGGATTTAAGATCGATTTTCACGAACCCGGCATTATCGCTTCAGGCTCGCGCGATCGCTGCTGCATCTTTCTCATCGAAGGAGATCAAGGTAACCCGGGGAGCTGGATCTGGATTGGTGTCAGTGATGTTGATGCTCTTCACGAAGTCTATCAAAGCAAGGGAGCACTGATCCGGCAGCCGCCCACCAACTTTTCATGGGCGTGCGAGATGCAGATCCAAGACCCGGACGGTAACGTGCTGCGCATGGGTTCCGAGCCAAAAGATGGCGTTCCATTTGGTCCCTGGTTGGACATGCACGGACGTCGTTGGATGCCAAAACCGGACGGCGGATGGACGTCGGATGCGGGCGAATAACATCACATTCGGGTCGTCGAACCAATCAAAGAGCATTTCGCTTCCACACCATTCTCATCAAAACTGGGTCTTATAGGTGGAGGGTGTGTGACGGACAGGAAGCGAATAACTGTCTTGGTCAGGTCAGCGCAGTCGGGCAATGATTTGGCGTTTAGCGAATTGGTCCGCTCGTACCAGGACATCGCTGTAGCCTACGCGATGTCTGTCCTTGGTGACTATCACTTGGCGGAGGACGCTGCGCAGGAAGCGTTTGCCGAAGCGTATCGCGAGTTGCAGGCATTGCGTGAGCCGGCGGCCTTTCAGGGTTGGTTCCGAACCATAGTCTTCAAACGCTGTGACCGCCTGACCCGACGCAAGCAGCACGCTCTCACAGGTCTCGAAGCTGCCCTTAACATCGCTTCGCCAGTTCTCTCGCCACATCAAACGCTCGAGTCGAAAAGTGACCGAGACTCTGTTCGCAGAGCCGTGGCCGCGCTCTCCGACACGGAACGCGCAGTGGTGCTGCTCTATTACATGGGCGATCACTCTCACGCGGCAATCGCCGAGTTTCTAAATGTCTCAACTAATACGGTAAAGACTCGACTCTATTCAGCACGACGAAGATTGAGGGATCACATGGGAAATATTAAGCAGAATCTGAATGCTGCCCGCCCATCGAGTGACTCGAAGTTCGCAGAGAAGATCCAGCGCATGATCCGGCCGGAAGTACTTAAGAGGAACGAACGTCTCGTGTGGTCGCCTGGAATCGGCGCCGAGGTCTGGAAAATGTTTTGCGCTGCCATAGCCGGAGACCTGAAGACTATCAAACGCCTGCTAAAGAAGGACCCGTCGCTCGCGCGCAGCTCACATGCTTATCGTACTCCTCTCTATTTTGCCGTGCGGGAGAATCAGCTCGAAGTCGCGTCTTACCTGTTAGAGCATGGAGCGGATCCATTGAATTCCGGGACATCAGACAGCCTGCTTGAGATTGCTCGCGATCGTGGGTATACCCAGATGGAACAGTTCCTGGAAGCTCGGTTTGCAAGCACGCATAGCGTCTCATCAGAAGGAGAGGCCATCGCGGAAGCAATTCGGAAAAAGGATTTCGCGCTGGTTAAAAGTCTGCTCGACTCAACCCCTGAACTCCTGCACGCCTCCGACGCTCACACTAATCAGCCCATTCATTGGGCCGTGATGACGAGACAAATCGAAATAATCGACGACCTGCTGGCACGTGGCGCGGACATTGATGCCAAACGCGCCGATGGCGCCTGTCCAATTCAACTGGTAATCGGCGATTACCACTATCGCGGGTGGCGGGACGTACCTGAAGATACAGTGACTACGCCTGCTGAAGTGCTCGCGCATTTGCGTGACCGAGGCGCTTACGTCGACATCAACACGGCAGCGTATACGGGGGATCTGGAGCGGGTTAGGTTGCTGCTTGATCAGGATCCTTCGCTTGCCAATCGAGTCTCTGACTACGTGACGTACTACCTTGGATCGGGCGCTCCTTTAAGGAATGCTGCCGCCGGGGGTCACATCGAAATTGTAAAGCTGCTATTGGAGCGTGGCGCCGATCCCAATTTGCCGGAAGAGGGGATCGCACCGCATGGTCACGCGCTCTATTCAGCCGTGGCAGCCGGTCATTTTGAGATCGCCAGGTTACTGCTCGAGCACGGCGCCTATCCGAGTGCTGCCGTGGAGAGTTCAGCCGACTGCTTGAGTAGGGCGATTAAGAACAAGGATGAAAAGATGATCGAGTTGCTAGTTTCGTATGGCGCTGCACGGTCGGTGGAGATCATGGCCTACTATGGGGACGTTAGGACGGCAGCGGCTGTGTTCGCGGCCAATCCCGCGCTGGCTGACGATTCCGAAGCGCTTGCGAACGCCGCCATGGAGGGCCAGGAAGCATTCGTGCGGCTGATGCTTCGTTACCAGCCGGAGCTGCCGAAGCAGATCTCCGTGGGAGCAAAAACGCGGGAATTGAATGAGCTTCTTTTCGCTCATGGGATGGATCCCAGCCACCCGGACTGGTTGCGCATCACTCCGCTGCATCGGTTTGCCATGAAAGGTGATGTTGAGAAGGCTGCCACATTTATCGACCATGGCGCCGATATCAATGCCCGTGATGAGGAGCTATCATCGACACCGCTTGGATATGCGGCCAAGTTTGGACAGATTCGTATGGTCGAACTGCTTCTGAGTCAAGGCGCAAAGCCGAAGCTTCCCGATGATCCGCCCTGGGCCACGCCGTTGGCATGGGCGCAGCGACGAGGGCACATGGATATAGTGGAGCTGTTGGAACGATTCGAGAAGGAGTACAGGTCCATCAGCCACAATCGCCTTTACGATAGTAGACACTTCAGCCCGTAGCCTTAGTCGAAGGATTCTGCTCAGTTGGCTGAGACCGAAGTCAGAAAACCCCCTGGACTCCCAGAAACATTTGCCCATTAGCCTGAACTGCGGGACGCGCTTCCCCTTGCTTTGTTTCAAAATTTAGGAAGAATTTGCCATCACCCCAGGCGCCAAAAACCATGTTCGGCAGACCGTTGCCACCGTCAGTTACCCGAATCATGAATTGAGCATTCCCCTTTACCCCAAAGCCAGTGGGATTGAAAGGGTCGAAGATCGGTGAAGCGCCCCAGTCAAAACCAGTTGGCGGCGGTGAAATTTTAGTGATCGGATTGGGTACTTTCGAAATCAAGAAGACCTTGAATTTGGAGTTCACTGGAAGATCGTCGATCAGATCGATGATTGCTAGTCTGCTCGCAACAAACGGGTCAGCCGGATCCTTGCGCGTGGGCATAGTGACTGTAAGTCCAAGGGCGCTCGCAGGGTCGGAGATACTTGGGAGGAACGTGGAACTGTTCTCTAAGAGCGTAAACGATTGCAGGTTCAGGAACGGAACCGGCGGAGTAAATGGTGGCCCGGGCCATTGTAACGGCGGGATCAGCCGTGGAGTCTGAATACCAAAATCGCGATTGCGCGCACCAAGTTGAGGCTGGCTTAGAGTCAGTTGGGGGATAAAAACGATCGGAAGCGGTAACTCTGTTACTTCGAACAACTGCGCGTTAGTAAGGGGCCCAACAATGCCATCAGGTTTAAGCTTATTGACTCGCTGGAATTCGATGACTCGGGCTCGCGTCTTTGGGCCAAAGATGCCGTCAACTTTCAAAGGCCCGAGCCTGCGTATATGAAAATTCAGCACATCTTGAACAGCCTTGACCTGCGGGCCAGACGATCCCTGCTTAAGAATGCGATTCATGGCTTAACCCTCCTGCTGAAGAATGTACGTTCCCAACCCTGAAACGGTTTTACCCGAATTACCAATGTTGTAGCACCGTTAGATCGAACAATTCAATCCGCGTTACAGCCCCAGCACGAGGTTTTGACACTTCTGGACCAGATGCCTCACGTGCGAAAATCGTTGCGGTGCGCTATGACTCACACCTCGAAGTGCAAATGACAATGGTGGATTGAGCATTCCTGATGCATACGAAACGGTTAAGGGTTGGAACAAAACAGCTCGAGTACGTCTGGTATGGACCACCCCCCAAGAAGGCGCCAACGCTGGTTTTCCTTCATGAAGGCTTAGGTTGCGTCGCCATGTGGCGCGATTTTCCTGAAATGCTGGCAGAAAGGACCGGGTGCGGAGCTCTAGTTTATAGCCGGGCCGGATACGGGAAGTCGGACGCGGCAAAGTTGCCTCGTTCCGTGCGCTTCATGCACGACGAAGCGCTGAACACCCTGCCTCAGGTGCTCGATGAATTCCAGATAAACGAGGCCATTCTCGTCGGCCACAGCGATGGCGGGTCAATCGCAATAATCCATGCGGGCGGCGCCACACGTGAACGATTGCGGAGCCTGGCGTTAGAAGCGCCGCACGTCTTTGTCGAAGAATTTGGGCTGCAAAGTATTAGGAGGATCGCCAGAGATTACCAAAACGGAGATCTAAAGCATCGCCTGGAACGCTATCATGGTGAGCATGTCGACGAGACGTTCTGGGGTTGGAACGACATCTGGCGCCATCCACAGTTCAAAGGTTGGAACATCGAGGAGTATCTGCCATTGATCGATGTTCCAGTGCTGGTGATTCAAGGAGAGGACGATCAGTACGGCACAATCGATCAGGTTAGGGCAATTGAGGCTGGTTGTTCCGGGCCGGTGAAAGGAGTCTTATTTCAGAATTGCGGACACAGTCCTCACGTGGACCAGCCAGAGCGCACCCTCAAGGCGATGACAGAGTTTGTGCTCGCTGACCTTGCAAGGTAAGGACCTGGCGAGCGCCTTCCGGCGCCTTACGTTACTGCCCTCTCAAACCTGAAGAGCTTGTCCAGCTTCATGACTTAGATTCAAAGCCTGACAGGTCAGATCTGAAAGGGCAGTACCCTGCTTTTCTCAACTCTCAATCTTAGTTACTTCTGAGCCTTCACTTTCTACCCCTCTTCTTCTCGGCCCAGCGCTTCTTCATACTCTCCGACAAGGCTCTCCGCGTCGCCGCACTCATCCGTCGCCGGCGGCGCTTCTTTCCTCCTTTTGCTGTGCTTCTTAGAGCGGCTGCGCGGCCTTTCGAAGAACCTTTGCGCAATCGGCTGCGAAGGTCCGCGATCTCTTCCTCGATGCTACTCCGCTTGTTCTCCAGCGACTCAATAGCCAGTTCAAGCAGACGGATGTCTTCCTTTGCCATAATTTCGTCCCTTCATGAAACTTTGATAAGTAACCTTTGTCATATCCTATCATGCACCAGACCGTCAAATTGTCATGAAGTCGTTTAACTAGAAGATACAGAAAGATAAAATTCAGATAGCAGCGGTACTTACTTGCGCTCCTCAACCTCTGGAATTACTCACCCTCTTTTGTTTCGCCAAGTAAATAAAACAATCACAGAATAGTCAAAACTTGGTAGTGTTCCGCTAACGGAGCATTACCCAAAACTTTCCCACCTGGTTGATCTTAGTTAATATAGGAGAGTATGGTGCCGCACACTTCTCATAGTTTCCCTGAGCGCCCCCTGCCCCTCGCTTAGCCAAACCCTTGGAATCTTCAACGACTGCTCGTCGTGCGGCGCCGTGCGTCTTTCCAGGTAGACGGAGGTAAGCAGATGAAAAGGATAGTTTGTCTCATCGCTCTGGTGGTGGCCCTGGGCGCCTTCCCGGCAGTGGGGAAAGCCGATACGTTGGTGTTCATCGGAACCTTGACCGGCGCACAAGAGGTGCCGCCAGCGGCATCACCAGGCATTGGTTTCGCCGTAGTAACGTTTGACACGGTTGCGCATACGTTGACGGTCAATGTCACATTCAGCGGCTTGGTAAGTCCGACTACGGTATCCCATATTCACTGCTGTGCTCCGCCAGGTACAAATGCGGGCGTGGCTACCCCTGTACCAACTTTCCCAGGTTTTCCTGCAGGTGTACAGGACGGTTCGTATACGAATACATTTGATCTGACGAATATCTCAAGCTTTAACCCTGCCTTCATAACTGCCCGGGAGGTACGGTGTTTGGAGCGGAAGCGGCACTCCTTGCCGGTCTCTTGAACGGGACAGCTTATTTCAACATCCACACTATGATGTTCCCCGGAGGCGAGATCCGAGGGCAGCTTCACCTGGTACCCGAGCCTGGCACCTTGTTGCTGTTTGGAACCGGGATAGCGGGCGCCATCGGATTGATACGGAGGAGGCGCAAAACGTAGTTCAGGGACTACTGGAAGCGTTGGCCGATCTGTTCAGTCCCAAATGTTCCAATGCCATTGAGCCGAAAACTGAACACCACGCGATTCTCTTTTCGTAAACCGACATTGAAAGTGTAGTTCTGCACGGTAACGGCGCAGCAGTCCCAACTATATCCAAGCGTTACCGTGGAACTGATCAGCGAGCTGTTGCCCCGGCCGGGCCGCGTCTGGTAGTCAAAAAAGAATGAGGCGCCGCCGTACAATCCCTGCTCTCGATCACCCAAAAAGATTGAAGGACTCCACTGTGAACCACGCAGGGTACCAGGTTCCATGCCTCGTGGATCGGCGAAACGCGCCAGACTCGGCACCAACTCGATTGCCCGCGTGTAGTAAAATGTCTGAAATGCCTGGACCAAAGCGCGATTAATACCAAACGTCGTCGACATGGCCCGTAAACCGCCGCCGCGCGTATCAAGATCCGTCCGAAAGTCGACAAATATATCGCGGCGGGGGCGATAGCGCGTTTCGACGTTCAACGGTGAGAACCGTCGCGGCACGCCACCATAACTAAATCCCGAGAATGTATTGATAGGGTAAAACTGATTGCGACGTCCAGGCTGCAAGGCGCCGCCAAAGGTTGGATCGAAAAAATACTTACCGCGAACCGTGATGGTCAGCGCCTCATAAGGCTGGCTCGACAAACCGGGGGTCTCATCAGTCTTCGCTGCTCGCACTGCTGCACTGCTCACATTCTCGCTCGAGCGCCGCGTAAAGAAACGATTTGCGATCCCGTATTCGATCTCATTCGTGTCGGCAATGGCATCCGTATAGTCGAAGCGGATGACGTTGTGGAAATTGTTTATGCCCGAAATCTTCCGATAGACGATGTAAGGCTCAATCACGTGACGAAAGAAAAGCGCGCCTGCCCGGGTGCGAAAGTCACGCGCCAGCGCGGGAGGCCTGATGTCAAACTCGAACTCTCCATAACCCCGAGTGAGGTTGCGACTTAAGACCGAGCGGTTCTCCGGATCGATTGAGTTTGAATAGAACGTGCCTCTTCCTCCAGCGGTTGCCGTCAATGACCAGCCGGCAAAGTGCAGTGGCAGCGTCATTCGAGGAAAGAAGTCGAGTCGCTGAACCATCGAGGGGGCCAAAATCGGGTCGCCCCCAGCCTCGAGGCGAAAAGCCACCAAATCCTCAACAGTCTCTTTCCGACTCATCCCCTGAGCGCCGCCTTCGAAAGAGAAATAGACGGGAAGCTTTTTAAAGAAGTTCAGCGGCGAAGATCGCTTCTGGATAGTCACGCTGGGCAGATCGCGAATCCGGATTCTCGAGTTTGGCAGAGTCGTGACCTGCGTGCGTGCCAGGAAGTCAAAACTGAAGTCGGCGTATTCCCGGTTGACGAAAACCTGGGACCGCTCTTCAGGAGAGATTGCCTGCTGAATCGAATCAGAGAAGATCTGCCTGAAAGCGAGATTCGACGTTATATTTACATCGGCAGCGGCAATGAAACCATTTGGGAAGTAGTGCACGCCATCAACATAAAAACTCGAGCCCCCCTGATCGGGATTCTCGGGACTTTCAGAGGGACCCAGGATTCGATCCTTGACGGCAAAGAATCCGGCATTGAAGAACGAACGGGAGTTGGCTCGCGTTCGCAAATCCGCGCCAATGCCAATTCCCCTTTGTGTATAGATGTCACCCCGCACCGTCAGGTCGGCGGAGCGGCCCAGCGTCTGGTAGTAGGCGCTCGAAATGCGGAAGCCCTTCGCCCCTGAACCGCCAAAAGTAGGTGTCAAAAATCCGGAGGCTCGATCGCGCCGCTTGATGGGCACTGAAGCGTAAGGAAGATAGAAGACGGGAATCTGCTTGATGCGAACATTTGGCGAGCTGAGTCGCACCCGATCTCCGATCTTTATAACGGCGCGCTTCGCGTGAAAACTCCATTTCGGGACATCTTCATCGCACGAGGTCACCTGCACATTGGTGGCGACAATGGTGTCCAGGGTGATTCGCTCCACTCGATCGGCTGTGAAATAAAGGCGCGTTCCGTCCTCTGTTTGATTGGTAAAGCCGGTCGAGTCTACGAAAAATCCCGTCTTTGTGCGGTAGTTCCATTCAGAGCGAGTTCCTGTGATGCGCTGCTGGTCGCCGTGATCAAAGACGACATTGCCTTCAGCGATCACAAGGTTCTTTGCTTCATAGACGGTCAGTTTGTCAGCCTGAAGCCGGTAAGTGCCGATGCGGGCATCCACGTTCCCCTCATACACGAAGACCCGAGCTTCGGGAGGGCCGGAAACCGTCTGCGTCGTGGCGTCGATACGGAGTTCATCAGGTTCAGTCGCCTCGACATCCCTCACAGGGAGTCGTGGTTGCACGGGCTGATCTTGAGTCAGAGGATTTACATTGGGAGTGTCGGTCATCGGGTTTACGACCTTCCGATCGACAGGATTGGGTTGTTGCGCCAGTAACGGTTTTGCGACGAAATGAAGAAACATGCTCGCGAGGGCGAACAGAATAACGGCGGGGAGACCGCTTGAGCAGGAAGCAACGCGCAAAAGCGAGTGAAGACCTCCAGAGCCGGACTTGCGAACGTACAAATCGGCGCGTTCAGCGCACGCCAACTTTTCAGATGCGAGCCGATGCTAACATGAAAACTCGAATGTTGTGGCTTTTATCTTCTTCCGGTCGTCTGCGGCGTGAATTCGCCGAGCGTGGCGCGGATCTGCATCTCACTGCCGTCGCGCCGGATGGCCAAGGTCACTTCACTGCCTGGTGCAGTACTAGCCACTTGATTGCGTAGAGCGTTCGGCTCGTTAACTTCCGTGCCGTTGAGTGACAAAATGACATCGCCTCGTCGCAAGCCAGCACGGTCTGCCGGGCTTCCGGGTTGCACCTGAGCGATGATCACTCCTCGAGCTTCCGCCAAATTGACACTTTCAGCTATCTCAGGAGTCACCTTTTGCACAACTATACCGAGTTGACCCCGTGTGACCTTGCCGTGACGCACCAAACTCTCGACAACCATGCGCGTCATATTCGAAGGAATGGCAAAGCCGATACCGATACTGCCACCCGAGGGCGAGAGGATCTGTGAATTGATACCTATGAGCTCACTGCTGGTATTGACGAGCGCCCCTCCGGAATTGCCCTGATTGATCGAGGCATCCGTTTGCAAAAAGTCTTCGAAGCTGCCATCGCTAAGACCCGTCCGGCGCCCCTTCGCACTGATGATTCCCAGCGTCACCGTCTGCCCGATACCCAGCGGGTTGCCGATGGCGAGCACGACATCACCAACTCGGACGCGATCCGAGTCACCTAACACCAACATTGGGAGGCTTCCGGCATCGATCTTAAGCACTGCCAGGTCGCTGGGCGGATCAGACCCGATGATCCTCGCGGCGATTGTGCGATTATCGCTGAGATCGACACTTATTTCCTCGGCGCCATCAATCACGTGATGGTTAGTTACAACGTGCCCCTCCGCACTGACAATCACCCCCGAACCCAGAGCAGTTCGCCGCAGTTCAGGCTGGGGTACTGGCGCTCGACGCTCACCAAAGAATTCCTGAAAGAAAGGGTCATTCATGAAGGGAAACTGCCGGGGGGCGCGGGCGCGCACACGAGCGTGAATCGTAACCACAGCCGGAGCGACGCGACTCACCACTTCGGCATACGAACCAGGGGCAGCCGGAGCGGTTGCAATTTCTCCGTTGCCGGTCGTCGTTGACTCTGAGTTAGAGGAGGTGAGACTGAAATCGGACGAGTTTCGCCTGCATCCGAGTGGCACGATGACAAGCCCCAACAAAACTGCGAAGCAGCCGATTAAACATCTCTTGTTGTTGAAGAATTTTTTCATCGCTCTGCCTTCCAGTCCCGGTCGCCATCCTAATGGCCCCTTTATCAGGGTGCGGCCTCTCTGCTCTTACGTGGTCGTGTCGGCGTTGGCAATAACCCTTCGTGAGCCGGCGGTCTTTCAAACTCACCTCGACCAGAATGCAGTTTGTAGGCTCTGATCAGCAACGCCAGCGCTGCCCAAAGACCAATGATTGCCAACGGGACTGTGATCCAGAATGGCCAGAGCACCGCTACGACGGATAAACCTAGCAACAATAAGCCTGCGCCTACCATGATCTTTGCCTCTGCCGGTCCAAGTAACCGATGATTGGTTATTGCAGCGCCCACAGCATTACTTATAGTAACTGCACCCGCCGCCACCCGTCCGGTGCTGCCCCGTCCTCCCTTCCGCCGGCGTCGTGGCTGCTCTGGAGTGCTCGAAGTGCGCAGCCTGTTTCTTGCCGTCAGGACGATCTCGGTGGAATGCGAAAGGTCCTCGAGGTACATGTCCTCCATCGCCTCTCCGACACGAAAATCTTCAATCGCCACATCTAACTCCCAGTTTCCGATCCAACTCGCAATGTTGAGATTTGTGGAACCCACCCTGGACCATTGGCCGTCCGCGACCGCTGTCTTCGCGTGCAGCATCGAACCATTCCACTCAAAGACGCGCACTCCGGCCTCGAGCAGCGGCCGATAGCCGGCTCGCGAGATCGAGGGCATTAATGGTGTGTCGCTGCCGCCTGGTACCAGCAAGCGGACATCGACTCCGTCTTTGGCCGCGGCCCGCAGAGCCTGGATGTAAGGCGTAGTACCGACAAAATAGGCATCAGTTAACCAAAGGGTCTCACGCGCCAAAGCTGTAACCAGGTGATCGAGCCGGTAAAGCCCCGCCGTATTCGGTACGCTAGCAATAACTCGCAAGGCAACATCGCCCGCCGGCTGAAGTGTTTCCCGATCCAGCTCAGAATCATCGGGGAGGGGGGGCCCGCAAGCAGCCCAATTTTGGGCAAAGGCCTTTTCCAGATCCGCGACGGCTGGACCACGAAGCTCGATGCCCGTGTCGCGCCATGGTTCGATCCCGCGCTCCGGATAGCCAACCCAACGTGTACCCACACAAAGACCGGTGACAAAGCCGCGCCGTCCGTCAACGACGATCACTTTACGGTGGTCACGGCTCAGCCAACCGAACGGACTATCAAAGCGAGGCGGATTAAAGCACCTAACTTCAACACCCGCGCGTTCCAGTGATCTCCAGAACGAACTCCACGCATAACCAAGCGCCCCCAACCAGTCATAAATCAGTCTAACCTTGACCCCTTCACGAGCTTTATTCGCAAGCGCTTCGGCAAACTGTTCTCCAGCGCTGTCTGCGTGAATTATGTAGGTTTCAAAATGGATTGTTCGTTCTGCTGACGCGATCGCATCGAGCCATGCGGGGTAGTTTTCCTGCGCATCTTTAAGGATCGAGATGCTGTTGCCAGTGACAAGCGGAGCTCCGGCTGCCCGCGAGAAGGCCTGATTGGCCAGAACGCGCATTTCAGAGTTCCAAAGATAATCTACCTTCCGAGTCTCAATCGCGGCTTTCGACATTGAACCTCAATTCCACCTGGAAGCACGAAAAGCAGGGCGAAAACTGCCAGCAACAACTCTTTCTAACTTCTCATCGGTCTCCGTATCTTCTTCTCCGTGACCCCGTGTCTTTGTGGTGACCTTCTCGGGTCGCGGTAAGTTCAACCAATGAAGGCACTCGAAGGTTCAAATCGATTCCATCGAGCGAAAACTACCGCTTCTTTAAGAAGACGCTAAGAGTTTCTTACCATTAAAGTATAACGATCCTGTGATCTTAACCAAAGATCTCATCATTTAAAGTAGTGTCCTAATTTGTAGGGGCGGCCCGCCGTCGCCGCCCCTGGGTTGTTCTTGTGCTCGTGTGGACCAAAAGGGGCGGCCACGGCGGGCCGCCCCTGGGCTGTTCTTGTGCTCGTGTGGCCCAGAAGGGGCGGCCACGGCGGGCCGTCCCTACAAATTAGGACACCACTTCATTTTAACTGGAGGGCATTACACCAGTCTTTAAGAATGAGGAGGGGCAATATTTCTCAATGACGCACTGGTCGCAGAGGGGATTCCGAGCGCGACAGACTTTACGGCCATGGGCAATTAACAGGTGCGAAAGGATCACCCAATCCTTCTTGGGCACGATCTTTATCAAATCTTTTTCGATCTTCTCGGGTTGCTTTTCGCGGGTCAGACCCAGCCGCCGCGCCAACCGCGTTACGTGAGTATCGACGACGATTCCAGACCTCACACCAAACGCGTTTCCCAAAACCACGTTGGCAGTCTTGCGGGCCACCCCAGGCAGCTCCAGGAGCTCCTCAATGGTCTCCGGCACTTTTCCGTTGTACTTCTCAACCAGAACCCTGGCGCTTCCCTGGATGGCTTTTGCTTTGTTCCTGAAGAATCCTGTGGTGCGAATGTCGTTTTCCAGTTCTTTCTGATCCATGGCGAGATAGTCTTCAGGCTTGCGGTACTTGCGAAACAGATCGGCAGTGACGATGTTGACTCGAGCGTCGGTGCATTGGGCTGAAAGTATGGTCGCGATGAGAAGCTCAAACGCGTTCGTGTGATTCAGACTGCACTTTGCGTCCGGGTAAGCGCGCTTTAGTTCCCGGATAATCTGTTTCAGGCGCTCAGCCAGTTCTTTATCGCCGGTTCTCGCTTTTGTTATCGCCAGTTTCATCATAAGTCTCACAAGTTTATGGTGTTTCGCGCCTCAGGATGGTCCAAGAACAGAAATGAAACGGAACAGATTCTGGTTCTTCATCTTCTACCCTGCGCGATCTTTACGGCTTCGGGCAAGCCCCGCAAGCGCAGCATAGCCATCACACCCAGAAACGGGCCCGGCGCCAGAATGATGAACGCGTAACGCCAACCCACCAGCTCGACTACCCGAGGGACCAGTTCGATCGAGATCGTAGTGAGCAGGAAACCCAGACAGGTCTGTATAGTTAACGCAGTACCAATGTATTTTTGATCTCCCAACTCGGTAACGCACGTCGAAAACTGAGCCGAGTCCGCAACAACGCTGGCTCCCCAGATCGCAGCCACCAGCAACAACAAGAAGGGACTCCCGCCAAAGAACAGACCTATGACCAGACAGCAACTGCCGCTGATCGCCATGGCCCATGAAGTCACCAGCGTGCGCCCGATCCTATCGCCGAGCAAGCCTGCCGCTACACAACCCACCGCGCCAAACCCAATCACCAGAAACGAACCGACCTCGGCGAGAACGGGTTCACTCTCTCGCACCGCAAGACTTGCGCGAATCATCACCGGAATCCACGTCCACATGGCGTACAACTCCCACATGTGGCCCAGATAACCGAAATTCGCCAGTCGCACCCCTCGATTGCCAAAAATTCTGTAGATCTGGCGCCAATCAAAGCGGGCAGAAGGAAGAGCGTATGGACCATCTTTTACAAACAGCAGGACTATCAGACCACCGATGACGGCAAGCAGCGAAACGAAGAGCATGTTGACGCGCCAGGAGCTACTGCCCAACCCATTGATCAAATAAGGTGAGGCCTTTCCGAGGGTGAGCGCTCCCACCAGCACCCCGAGAGCCATTCCCCGCGACTCCCGGAACCAGGTTGCCATAATCTTCATGCCGGGTGGATAAACTCCAGCCAGAAAAAGACCTGTGATGAACCGAAGCGTAATCCCAGCGCCAGGCCCCTGGGCTTGCAAGGCGAGTGATGCGTTTGCAAGGGCGCTGAAAAAGGCGCAGATCGCAAACAGATATCGGGAGCTGATGATATCGGGAAGATTGAGGAAAGCACTCAGCAAAGTGCCGCACACAAAACCAAGCTGAACCGCGATCGTGAGCCAACTCGAGGTTGAGTCATTTAGGCCCCACTCTAAGCGCAGCGCGGGAACGACGGCCGAAGCGCTAAACCAGAGCGACATTCCCAGCAGTTCAGCAAGCGCCAGTAGGCCAAGCGTGCGCCATCGCCCACCGGCGGCTAATCCTTGTTTTGTAAGAACACTGTCCAGAGCGTTCTCTCGCAGTATGGTTTTGGCTCGGGCAATTGGTATGTTAGCTGAACCAGCCCGATCTTTGCAGTGCTTTGTGATATTCTGACCGCTAATTTCTTTTTGCGAGTTAACGAGTATTGCATCCAGAGTTTTTAGGGTGGATGTTAAAGAACACACTGCCTTTCGCCGATGAAAAACGTGCTTGCGACTTTGTTTGGAAGGTTCAAGCGTTCGTCAGATCCTACTGACGAACATCCGATCAGCGAAGAGCTGTTTAGTGTTGAACGACTCGAACAGTATGCTCAAACTCTCGCCGCCCAGCACAAAGTTGTAAAGAAGAAGGGCCGGGCTCGGCTCCTGCCTCGTCTCGAGGACAGCGGTCGCAAACTCGTTGGGGCTTACAAAAGCCTGGTAGAAGCGGTAAGCAGCGGACGCTCACTTTCACCTGCCGCAGAATGGCTCATCGATAATTTCCATATAGTCGAAGAACAACTTCGCGAGATTCGAGAGGATCTGCCCAAGAGCTACTACCACGAACTGCCAAAACTGGCCGAAGGTGAATTTAAGGACTATCCGCGAATCTACGCTCTCGCCATTGCTTTCATAGCCCATACCGACAGTCGCCTGGAACCAAACGCGCTACGAAGGTTTATCGCCTCCTACCAATCTCTGGCGCCTTTGACAATTGGTGAATTATGGGCGCTCGCCATCAGCCTGAGACTCGCACTCGTCGAGAATCTAAGGAGGTTGGCAATCCGCATCGTTAAGTCCCGTGAAGATCGCGAACAGGCTGACAAGCTCGCGGATAGGCTCCTCGAAATAGCCTCGAGACAACCCTCTGAACTGCTTCCGCTGCTCACCGAGCGAGTAGGAAAGCGCGAGAAGCTGCCGGCCGCCTTCGTGGTCCAACTTACCCAACGACTGCGCGATCAGGATCCGGCTGTCACGCTGGTCATTGATTGGCTCGAAAAGCAGCTCGAGCGGCAAGGTTCCAGCATTGAACAAGTCATCCATATTGAACATCAGCGTCAGGCGTCGGCCCAGGTGACGGTCGGCAACATCATTACCAGCATGCGTCTGCTCTCAACGCTTGACTGGCGAGACTTCTTTGAGAGCGTAAGTCTGGTAGATCCGCTACTGGGGAACGATCCCGCCGGCGCCTATCTGAAGATGGATTTTCCGACTCGCGACCGGTATCGGCACGTTATCGAGAGAATCAGCAAACGTACGAACAAGACTGAACTCGAGGTTGCAGCAGCAGCGATCGAGATGGCAAGCCAGGCGATGGCCGCCGGCAATGATCGTCAGCAAGCAGAAGCCCACGTTGGTTACTACCTTATTGACGAAGGCAGGCCCACGCTCGAAGACGTTTTTAGATACAAACCTGCAGTTGTCGAGGGACTCAAGCGGTGGTTCCTGGCCCATCCCACATTGACCTATCTCGGGATGCTGACACTCTTCACCCTCCTCGTGACAACAGTCATCCTCGTTCTGCTATGGCTGGCGGGCGCGAGCCCCTGGCTCCTGATAGTCGCCGCATTTCTGGCCCTGATTCCGGCGAGCGACCTCGCGCTCAGCCTGGTCAACTGGGATGTAACTCGAACCCTGGAACCGCGCCAACTGCCGAAAATGGATGCGACCGAAGGAATCCCAAAAGAGGCCCGCACAATGGTCGTCATACCCACGATCTTTTTTAGTGTGACGGGCGTCCGGGAGTTGGTCGAGAAACTGGAGGTTCATTTCCTCGCCAATCAGGATGATTGCATCCACTTTGCGCTGCTGAGTGACTTCCCAGACGCGAATGCTGAAGAACTCCCCGGTGATTCCGCACTCATCGATGCCGCCCTGGTGGGCGTAGATGAACTCAACCGGCGTTATAGCACTGGGCCATTCGCGCGTTTTCATCTGTTCCACCGGCGCCGGCGTTGGAATCCCAGCGAGGGTAAGTGGATGGGTTGGGAGCGCAAACGAGGCAAGCTGCAGCAGTTTAATCGCCTTGCGCGCGGCGCCCGGGACACCGACTTCGTTGTCCAGACTGCTCGCCCTGACTTGCTACAGCAGACTCGTTATCTGATCACGCTGGACTCTGACACTCAACTGCCGCGCGATTCAGCTCGCAAGTTGATCGGCACCGCCATTCACCCGCTTAACCGCCCGCGAATCGATCGCTCGGTGAATCGTGTGACCTATGGCTACGGAATACTGCAACCGCGCGTCAGTGTGTCGCTTGTGAGTGCTTCAAGTTCACGCTTTGCCCGGATCTTCTCGGGAAACACCGGCATCGATCCCTATACCACAGCGGTATCGGACGTCTACCAGGACCTTTTTGGCGAAGGCAACTACACGGGCAAGGGCCTTTATGAGCTCGATACATTCGAAGCTGTGCTTGCAGAACGCGCCCCTGAAAATACGCTGCTGAGCCATGATCTCTTCGAATCATTGTTTGCACGGGCTGCGCTCGTCACCGACATTGAACTTATAGACGATTATCCGGCCCGCTATGACACATATGCCAAACGCCAACATCGGTGGACGCGTGGTGATTGGCAGTTGATCCGCTGGCTTTTTCCGAAAGTACCCGACGCTCACTGGCGCAAGGTTCGCAACCCCTTACCACTGATCTCGCGTTGGAAGATATTTGACAATCTCCGCCGCAGTCTCGTGGCTCCGGCAATGTTCCTGTGGTTGATTGCCGCATGGCTTATCTTCCCCGGAAACGTTCTGTGGTGGACTCTCTTTATCGTGGTTGCGATCGCTTTCCCCGTCTACCTGCACGTGACAACAAGCCTGCTGATTCATCCAAAGGGCATTCCGTGGACTAGCCACTTCTGGAGTGTCTGGGGAGATATCAGGACAAACACCGCCCAGGTATCGCTTTCAATTATCTTTTTAGCCCACCAGGCATATCTCATGAGCGATGCCATAATTCGCACGCTCTACCGGGTGGTCATCTCACGGCGCCAGCTTCTGGAGTGGGTCACCGCGGCGCAGGCCGAATCCTCGAGTAACTACAGGCTGGCAATATTTCTGCGATTTATGGCGCCGGCCCAGATAACTGTCGGCGTTGCTGCGTTGCTGCTCATTCTCTGGAGACAGCAGTTTCCGTTGGTTGCCGCGCCTTTTGTTGTCATCTGGCTCGTCTCGCCGTTCGTCGCTTACTGGATCAGCCAGCCACTGGCTCGTGCCCGTCCCGAACTGCCGCCGGAACATTTAGGTTTGGCACGACTCGTTGGGCGCCGCACATGGCGCTTCTTTGAAACATTCGTAGGCACTGAAACCAACTGGCTGCCGCCCGACAATTATCAGGAAGATCCTGCGACGCTGGCCCATCGGACATCGCCGACTAACATTGGCTTGCTGTTGGTCTCAACCGTCGCCGCCCATGACCTTGGTTACCTGGGAACCATGGAGTTTGTAGAACGCCAGGAATTGACCTTTGCAACCCTTGAGAGGATGCGAAAGTTTCGCGGTCACCTGTTCAACTGGTACGACACTCGCACACTTGAACCACTTCTGCCGCAATACATTTCAACTGTCGATAGTGGCAACTTTGCCGGTCACCTGATCGCGCTGAAACAGTCCTGCATCGAGTTGCCCGACGCTCGGCTCTTTGAGGCCCGAATAGTTCAGGGACTATCGGACACACTTCGCGAGGTCAGCGAAGAGGCAAGCAAGCTCGGGGCGATCCGACAACGAACCGAAATAGTGACGGTCCGTGAACTCCGTGACGAGATTGACTCATGCATTGAACTCATTTCCTCTGCTGAGCACAGCAACAGTCTTCCCGCATGGCTCGAACTGCTTGAAGCCCTGCGAAGCCACCTTTCTGTTGTCCAGGATATTGTCAACGCGCTGGCCCAGGAGCACGGTCCTGAGAACTTTGCCGATCTGGCTTGGTGGGTCGGGGCCATGCACCACCAGGTAGAATCGCTGCTCCGGGAGATCGAGCAGTTGACGCCCTGGGCCTTGCGGTTGAAAGCCAGGGTTCTAACTCCTCCGGAAAATTCAGATATCCACACGCAGGTCCGTTGGCAAGAGCTCAACACTCTCTTAACGAAGATTCCATCGCTGGCCGAGATCCCAGACATTTGCGATCAGGCCCTGGTTCAGTTGAGCGCGCTGCAACAGATCACTGCCGATCTCTCCGCTGATACACGCGGACGTGACCTCGCTCTGAACACGTTGAGTACTATCACTGCCATAATTGAAGCCGCTACGGGCGCGAACGATTTGCAGTCGAGACTGGCACATATAGCCCAACAGTGCGAACTCATGGTCGAAGAGATGGACTTTCGCTTCCTGCTCGATTCAGAGCGCAAAGTATTCACAATCGGCTATAACGTTACTGAACTCCGGCCCGATAACTCTTACTACGACCTGCTTGCATCCGAAGCCCGGCTCGCGAGCTTTATCGCAATCGCCAAGGGCGACGTGCCGCAGGAACACTGGTTTCGCCTGGGACGCCAACTCACCGTCGTGGACCATGGTCGCGCCCTCATCTCCTGGGCAGGCACTATGTTCGAATATCTGATGCCGCTGCTCGTAATGAAGAACTATAGCGGTACTCTGCTGAACCTTACCTATAGCACCATCGTGAAACGCCAGATCGACTATGGTTATGAGCGCGGCGTTCCCTGGGGCATCTCCGAGTCTGCCTACAACGTTCGCGATCTGCACCTGAACTATCAGTATGCGCCTTTTGGCGTCCCCGGTCTGGGCCTGAAGCGAGGTCTGATCGAAGATCTAGTCGTCTCACCCTATGCCACGATTTTGGCGGCGATTATCGATCCCCCGTCAGCGATGGAGAATCTGCGGCGCCTTGAGCAGGAGGGAGCGCTCGGGACATTCGGTTTCTATGAAGCCATCGACTATACGATCGAGCGCCTGCCTCAGAACCAGCGACGCGTGATCATCCGCGCTTTCATGGCACATCACCAGGGAATGTCGCTTGTCGCCCTGGACAATGTGCTCAATAACGGCCGGATGGAACAGCGTTTTCACTCCGACCCCATCGTCCAGGCGACAGAGCTCCTGCTTCAGGAACGGATTCCGGTAGGCGTCCCAGCGCGCCATCCACGGGCCGAAGAAGTACTCAGCAGCCGAGTAACCCAGGAACAGGAAGGTCTGATTACACGGGTCTATAGAACGGCGCAGCTCGAGACCCCCCATACGCAGTTGCTTTCCAACGGGACCTACAGCGTCATGGTTACTACTGCGGGAGCGGGCTACTCTTCCTGTGGGCCAAACGCGGTAACCCGGTGGCGCGAGGATGTCACTCGCGATCATTGGGGAACGTTTATCTACCTTCGAGACGTACGCAGCGGCGCGGTCTGGTGCGCGGGTTATCAACCCATTCAGCGACGTCCGCAATCGTATGAAGTCTCGTTCGCGGAAGACAAAGCCGATTTCTGGCGCACTGACGCCGGCATCATCACCCACCTCCAGATTCTGGTTTCTGCTGAAGACAATGCCGAAGTGCGCCACGTCTCAGTTACTAATAACTCGTTACGCACGCGCGAAATTGAATTAACCAGTTACGCTGAAGTGGTACTCACGCCGCTGCTTTCCGATGCGGCCCACCCAACTTTCAGCAATCTCTTTATTGAGACTGAATTCTTTGGCGCCGAAAATGCTCTGCTGGCACATCGCCGCAGGCGCTCCAGCGAAGACGAACCTGTCTGGGGAGTTCACGTGGTCGTCGCTGACGGAGAACAAGTGGGCGCCGTGCAGTACGAGACCGACCGCAGTCGTTTTCTTGGTCGCGGTCACACTCCGGCCGATCCCCTGGCGATTGTGGAGGATCGGCCACTGTCCAACACCACTGGCGCCGTCCTCGATCCTGTATTCAGTTTACGCCGCCGCGTAAGAATCAAGCCGACTCAAACCGCCCATATCACTTTCACCACAGCCGTGGCGAATTCGCGCGAAAAAGCGCTGCAACTGGCCGACAAGTATCACGACGCCAGTATCTTTGACCGTGAAGTGCGACTTGCCTGGACCAAAGCCCAGGTCGAGATGAGCCACCTCAGCGTTTCGCCTGAGGAAGCGCACCTCTTCCAGCTCCTCGCCGGCCGCGTGATCTATTCCGATCCTTCGTTGCGTCCGCGCCCGCACGTTCTGGCGTTGAACACCCGAACTCAATCGAGCCTGTGGCCTTACGGAATCAGCGGGGATCTGCCAATTCTTCTGGTGCGGATCAACAAGGCCCAGGATCTCTCAATCGTGCGAAAGCTCCTGCGGGCTCATGAATACCTGCACTACAAGGGACTCAGGATGGATCTGATCATCCTGAACGATCATCCCCCCAGCTATCTGCAATCGCTGCATGACGAATTGCAAGCGATAATTCGGACGAGCGGGCTCCATATGCTTCAGGAAAAGCCGGCGGGAGTTTTCCTCCGCAGATCCGACTTGATGCCGGAAGCCGATCGCATTCTGCTGCATGCCGTAGCGCGAGTCGTTATTGTTACAGAGCGTGGGTTGCTGGAAGAACAGCTCGAACGACGCTCCATCGAAGAACCGCTACCCCCTCCTTTTGCGCCGCGCATGCCTTCCCAGGTGTATCCCGAGCCGACCGTCGCCCTGCCTGAGTTGAGTTTTTTCAATGGCGTCGGAGGCTTTAACGAAGGCGGGCGAGAATACGTAATCGTACTTGGCGAAGGTCAATGGACCCCCGCGCCCTGGTCCAACATTATCAGCAACCGCAATGATTTTGGCTTTCTAGTAACTGAAAACGGCGGCGGCTACACCTGGTCGATTAACAGTAGAGAGAACCGGCTTACCCCATGGTCCAATGATGCCGTCTGCGATCCGCCGAGCGAGATCGTTTACTTGCGCGACGAGGACACCGGCACGCTCTGGTCACCCACGCCGTTGCCCATCCGCGAACCCGAACCCTATTCCATTCGTCACGGGCAGGGCTACACGGTTTTTGAGCACACTAGCCATGGCATTTCCCAGGAACTGCTTCAATTCGTTCCCCTTGAAGATTCCGTGAAGATATCGCTGCTGCGTTTACGCAACCGCACCTCGCGCTCGCGGCGTATTTCGGTCACCTTCTATAATGAGCTCGTTCTGGGTGTTCATCGCAGCCTGTCTGCTCCATATATCATCACCGAGCTCGACACTTACGCCGGCACGATCTTCGCCCACAATCCTTTCAACAATGAGTTCGCTCATCGAGTGGCCTTCGCCGCCCTCAGCGAAAAGATCACGAGCGCTACGTGCGATCGGAAAGAGTTCCTTGGGAGGAACGGTTCGCCTGCACGTCCTGAAGCATTGCTGCGCACGAAGTTGAGCAATCGCGCTGGCGCCGGCCTCGACCCATGCGCGGCACTGCAAACGGTCATTGAGCTTGAACCGGGTGAGGCGCGCGAAGTGATCTTCCTGTTCGGACAGGGAAATTCGCGGGAGGAGGCTGATGAGCTTGTCAATATCTTCAAACACTCCGCTACGGTCAACGAAGCCTTCGAAGAGGTACTCTCTTCGTGGGACGGGTTACTAAAAACAATTGAAGTGCGTACTCCCGACGCCGCCATGAACATGATGTTGAATCGTTGGTTGCTTTACCAGACGCTCTCCTGCCGGATCTGGTCGCGGTCGGCTTTTTATCAGTCAGGCGGTGCTTACGGTTTTCGCGACCAGCTTCAAGACGTAATGGCCCTCGTTTACAGCAGGCCGGAAGTTGCTCGCGAACAGATTACGCGCGCCGCCCAGCACCAGTTTAAGGAAGGCGATGTCCTCCACTGGTGGCATCCACCAAGCAGCCGGGGAGTACGTACCAGGTTCTCTGACGACCTGTTGTGGCTTCCTTTCGTCGTCGGCTTCTACATAACGGTCACCGGTGACACTGAAGTGCTCGACGAGCAGGTTCCCTTTCTGGAAGGTCCGCTCCTTGGACCAGAAGAGCTCGAGGTTTACATGCAGCCTGTCGTTTCGAGCCAATCGGGAACCGTGTTCGAACACTGTGTCCGCGCAATAGATCGCAGCATGAAGGTCGGAAGCCACGGTCTACCCCTGATGGGATCGGGCGACTGGAATGACGGGATGAATAGAATCGGTCACAAGGGCAAAGGCGAAAGCGTATGGGTGGGATGGTTTCTTTACTCGACGCTCGCTCGGTTTACCCCGTTATGTGAAGCGCGCAAACAGAAGGACCGAGCGGATCGCTATCGCAAGCACATGGATGATCTGAAAGTCGCGCTCGAAGAGCACGGCTGGGACGGTGACTGGTACCGGCGAGCCTACTTTGACGACGGTACGCCGCTTGGTTCCGTGCAGAACGATGAATGCCGGATTGACTCAATTGTGCAATCCTGGGGAGTCATGTCGCGCGCCGCAGAACATTATCGCGCCGTGCGCGCAATGGCTGCCGTTGAAGAGTATCTGATCCGGCGAGGTGACGGCCTGGTCATCCTTTTTAATCCGCCCTTCGACAAAGGGAAGTTAGATCCTGGATACATCAAAGGCTACGTGCCCGGGGTACGGGAAAACGGCGGACAGTATACTCACGCGGCGCTCTGGACGCTTATTGCTTACGCGATGCTTGGCGATGGGGAACGCGCGGGTGAACTGTTCTCGTTGCTCAACCCGATCAACCATGCCTCGACGCGGGCCGGTCTCCACAAGTACAAAGTTGAGCCTTACGCCGCTGCCGGGGATGTTTACGCGGTACCCCCACACACTGGACGTGGCGGATGGACATGGTATACCGGCTCAGCTAGCTGGATGTATCGCGCGGGACTCGAGTCGATTCTCGGTTTTGGCTTGCGCGCTGATCGATTGATCATCGATCCCTGCGTACCGCGGTGGTGGCGGGAATTCGAGATCGTCTATCGACTCGGTGAGACAACTTATAAGATCAAGTTTGAGAATCCACTTGCGGTGAACCGCGGTATCGCCTTATTTGAGATCGACGGAGAGTCGCAGACGGGTAATGAAATCCGCCTGAAGCAGGATGGATTGAACCACATGGTTCGCGTCGTCTTGGGTGAGCGTCCGCAGACAGAGATCTCGCCGGCTGAAACCGAAGAGACCCACGAAGAACAGACGCAGTAGAACTTTAGTTGCGGTCTAAGCGGATGACTTCTCGCTCGAGCAGCGTTTTAATCATCCGAAGGCTGTCCACTTCCCGAAAAGGACAGATGGACAGAATTGACTGTACATCCCACTCGCCATTAATCCGCGAATAGACAAAGCCTTCCTGCGGTCCCAACTGGTACTTATCAAGCTCCTCAATTCCAACCAGTGGTTTTGGCACCGCATATGGTGAAAAGAATGAGTAGACGTGCTGGATAAACTTCCTTTCGGCCAGCGAAACCAGCCGTTGGGCCTCGGCGTTCTTTGGTTCCCGTCCCAAAACGCTTTGAAGCAGCTTGAGTGCTTTTTCGGAGTTATCTTGTTCCAGCTCCTGGTGCGCCAGCCGCAGCAGATCCTCGGCTGTCTCGGGCGCCTCTTCGATTTCGGTAACCGTTTCGTTAATCTCCGGCGCCTCACCGGTGATTTGGACCACACCGTTATTTATCTGCTCAAAGAGTAGTCCATAGACGTGAAAAGAAGATGCATGCATGTTGTAGCAGACTTCGGCAACTGACATGCGCCGCTCGACAAAGTTCAGCAGTTGGCTTTCTTCCTTGCTGAGATTCAATGACGAGTTCCAACGCGGCCCGGGTTCCAGAATCGCACGGTCCGATGGAATCACGGTCTTATAGCGGGCCAGTTCGTCAATTCGATAGATACCCTCCATGATGACAGTCGTTGGCTCGACCTCGATGCGGATCAGATCATCGGGAAGCTCCTCATTGTCATGAAATTCAAAGTGAGCCTGCTCCCAGACAAAGAGATCGTAGATAATATCCAGCGTGCGAATACGAAGAATCTCGAGCACCTCGCTCTCGGTGAGAAAGCCTACCTTGACCAGGATATTGCCCAGCCGCTCACCTGAAACCCGTTGCACTTCCATAGCCGCCTGAAGCTGACCTTCATCCACCTTGCCGTAGTGGATCAGAACCTGACCCAGATATTCCTTCGGATCATTAGTATTCGAACCGACAATTATCCCGCCCTGGAAGTAGATCTCCTTCAGCACCTTTCCACGGCTAAACTTAAGCGTGCCTGTCTTTCTTCCTGCCGCCATGAACTGGAGCAGATCGGACACACTCATCGTAGTTAGAGTGCCGTGAATACCCATTTTTACCTGGTCCTGCCGGAAAGATCCTGGTTCATCTATTCAAAAGTTTCACGGAGCTTCGCGCACTCTGGCGGGCAAAACCTGAACGCATTAGAAAAAATCAGACACCTGTAGAGATTACATGCGAATCAATTGGAGTTTCAAGCACTATTAAGAATTACTGCTGATGAAAGTTAACGAAAGGGGTAAGTGGTCTGACGCTCTTGCAGCTGCCGGCAGATCTATAACCCGGCAATCGAGCAGCCGATCGGTATACCGCGAAGGCAGGAACGCGTAATCCAAACGCACGTGCGGGTCCCAAGTGGGAAATGTGTAGCCTTCCGTTTCTGGATGCAGGAACCGGAAGCAATCCAGATATCCGGCATCAAGCATGATTTGAATCGTATCGCGTTGAATTTTGCGGCCGCTCAACCAGATCAGGCCACGAATCCAGGCCGGCATCCGCCGTACATCAAGCAATTCACCCGGGGCGAGCGCATTAAAGTCACCGGCAAGCACGTGAAAGCCTTCACTGTACCGCTCGATCCCCTTTAGCAACGCCCGAATCTCACGCGTACGCCGGCGTTCGCTCCACTTCGAGAACATGGCGCTCAGATGCAGTCCAAAGATTCGTGTTTCGTCATGAGCAGTTACGAGCTCGAGGAACGAGTGTTTGGCGCCTGCCGGATAATGCCATTCATGGTGAGCAATCTCGACGCGGCTCATGAATCCGATCGAATGGTCCCGGCGAGCTGCCCACTGCTCAAAGCCGGTGGCCTTGGCGAGGTCGGCGATAATCTGAGGCTCGATCGCTTCCTGAAAAATAACGATGTCAGTTGAAGCTGTCTGGATTACTTCTGCCAGTAGCGTCTCGCGTCCTCTGCCTCCAAAACGAATGTTATAGCTGAGGAGGTTAAGCCTCACGAATCGTCTCCGGCCTCGACCAGTGTAAAGTAGGCCTCGTCAAAGAGAACATCCCGCGTGTACAGGACGAGATTTGCGGTCGCCTGAAAGTTGACCGGTCGACCGACAAGTTTCTGCAAGGACAGCCGCAGGGGATTGAGGCCCGGGGCAATCTCCTGATCTGGATCGCACAGTGGTTTAGTATGCAGGCCGGGAATATAGAAGCCATCCTCGTTCCAGAACTCCATGACTTTCGAGCCCACAAGCGTAACGTCGAGGTCGCTGGTCCCTTTGCCGCAGGAATCGAATGGACCACCATCCTCCCAGCGGTTATTGGTAACCACGCTACCTCGCAGAACAATACCAGTCTGCTCGGGCAATCCCGCCTGCAATTTCTTCGTAAAGGCGCGAAACAGATGCTCGTCATTATTGAACCCGAGCAGAATGATCCGCGCCCGGACCTCCTTCTCGGACATCTCACTTACATCTTTTGGCATAGTCTGTTGATGGATCGTCTACTTAAGTACCCCGCGCAAAATTCTTGTCTTCCGCTTCGTTCGGTTTCGGCTCTAGTGGAAGACCTGCACTTTCCCACGCTTCGAACCCGCCAAAAAGCGGATGAACATTCCTGAAGCCATGCTGCGACAATTCCTGCGCCACCCGGGCGCTGGAGGCTTCGTGTGGTCAGGTGCAGTAGGTAATTATGCTGCGATCCTTTGGAAGGTCGTCCACTTTTTGCGCGACATCATCAGGGAGCATTCTGAGCGCATTTGGTAAGGCTGTTTGGGCCTCACTCCAAGCTTTCGGATTACGGGTATCGACGAAGATGAGCTGCTCGCCGCGATCCATTCGCTCCTTGACCTCGTCTACTGTCACACGCGTTGGTTCCATCTGTTGTAACTCCTTTACAGATTCGTTGAGGGATTAGCCTTCGGCTTTGGGGTTGACTGCGGGGGAACCAGGGAAACGAAATGATTAGAGGAGGAACAAAGTATACCCAAGACGCGCGGCTACCGCCAACCAGGGTGCGAGACCTCTGTCTGCAAGGGACTGGTTATCAGGTTATCGATCTCATTGCGGAGCGCCGAGGAAAGATGCCAGCCGCAACAGATCTGCAAACACCCCCGCCGCCGTGACCTCCGGACCAGCCCCCGGGCCCCTCACAATCATCGGTTGCATGTTGTAACGCGCGGTCCGGAAACTTACCAGATTGTCACTCCCGGAAAGATTCGCTAATACATGCCGGCCCGGATAAGCCTTGAGCGTCACCGACGCCTTCCCATCTTCGTCAATCTTTCCGATATACCGTAAAACTTCGTCTCGCGCCTGCGCAGCCCGTAAGCGCCGGTCCCAGCTTTCATCGTAATCGCTGAGCCCCGTAAGAAAGTCGACGACGTCACAATTTCGAAGATTCTCTGGCACAAGACTCTCCACCTCAACGTCAACCAGCTCCAACCCGAGACCATGCTCACGCGCGAGAATCACCAACTTGCGTGCTACGTCCATCCCTGAGAGATCCTCACGTGGATCTGGTTCGGTATAACCGAGCGCCTGGGCCTCTCGCACGATTTCCGAAAAGGACTTCTGCCCGTCGAATGAGTTGAAGATGAATGAGAGCGTACCCGAAAGCACTCCTTCAAGTTCAAGTACCTTGTCTCCAGTGTCGGTCAGGTCGCGCAGCGTATGGAGAACGGGTAAACCTGCGCCGACTGTAGTTTCATAGAGATAGTATTTTCCGCTCTTGCGCGCGATTTTGCGCAAGGCCCGATAGCGCTCGAGCGTTGAAGTGTTCCCTTTCTTGTTCGGCGTGATGATGTTAATACCGCGGGCCAGCCATTCAGGATAGTGCTCCGGCACCGTAGCGCTGGCCGTGGCATCGATAATTACCGTGTGGGGCAGATGGCTCGCGTGCACATGATTAACGAAGTCGTCGAGTGCAGCCGGAATTTGGCTTGCCGACAACGCAGTAGACCAGGACTCGAGATCAATGTGACGGTCATGGAACACCATTTGGCGCGAGTTCATGATGCCGCGTATTCGCAAGTCGATTCCACGCTCGGCCCTGAGCCAATGCAACTGGCCACTTAACTGATCGAGGAAGGTGCGCCCGATCAATCCGGCGCCAATAAGACCGATCGAAAGCGTTTGCGGGGAGAGATAGAATGCCGAATGGACCGCCCGTAACGCTCGCTTTGCCTCGTGTTGGCTTATCACCGCCGAGATGTTTCGCTCCGAAGATCCCTGAGCAATCGCACGCACGTTAACCCCGGCCTGGCCCAGCGCTTTAAAAAATCCTCCCGACATACCCGGCTGCTCGATCATTCCATCACCCACCATCGCAAGAATGCAACAGCCCGGAGTCACCTCGACGCTCTGAATCTGACCATGGTGCAACTCTGCAAAAAACGCCTTCCCAATCGTCTCCTTGGCAATGGAAGCCTGTGCCTGCGGCACCGCAAAACAGATCGAATGCTCCGAGCTGGCCTGCGAGATCATCACAACCGAGACGTCAACGTCGCGCAACGCTCCGAAGAGCCGGTAAGCAAAACCAGGTATGCCGATCATGCCCGTGCCTTCAACGTTGATCAGCGCCATGTCTTCGATGGTTGCAAAGCCTTTGACAAACTGGGCGCTGGCAGATACGGCGGTTATTTTCGTACCGGCCTGGTCAGGCGAGAAAGTATTCTTGATCCAAATAGGGATGTTCTGGGCAATCGCGGGGGCCATGGTGCGAGGATGCAATACTTTGGCGCCGAAATAAGCAAGCTCTGACGCTTCCTGATAGGACAACTCAGCGACAACATGGGCATCCGGCACAAGTCGAGGATCGGCGCTCAACACGCCATTGACGTCTGTCCAAATGGTGATCGACTCAGCATGGAGCAAAGCGCCAAAAATCGACGCGGAAAAGTCGCTGCCGTTGCGTTTTAGAGTGGTCGAGAGGCCATTGCGAGTGGAGGCAATGTAGCCAGTGATGACGAGAAAGTCAGCCTGCTCATTCGCGAGCCAGTTCTGTATGTTTGAGCTTGATGTCTCCCAGTCGATATTTACTGCCGGACCGGCAGGTTCCACGATCAACACCTGACGAGCGTCGAGCCAGGTTGCAGAGACGCCCTGCGCTTCGAGCGTAGCGTGCAGCAACTGGGCCGACCATAGCTCACCGTATCCAGAGATGAATTCGAGGATCGGTTCGGCAAAAGATTGCGCCACCCAGACACCTCTTAACACCTCTTTTACATCCTGGAAGTCTGACGCAAGCCGCGTAACTATTGCTTCCCGGCGTCCGTGTTCGAGTGACAGCTGCGCTGCCGTTGCATTGTGTTTCTGCTCGAGTGCTTCGAGCCTTTCAAGATAACTCTCATCTTGCCGGGCTGCGAGGTGAACCAGTTCGATCAGCGCGTCGGTCACTTTACTCATTGCAGAGACAACAATCGCCGTGCGGGTTCCCGGTGACCGCTGCTGGTTGACCACGATTTGCGCCACTCCCTTGTAGCGCTCGGCATCAGCTACGCTGGTGCCGCCAAACTTATGAAGCATCCATTTCGTCATCTTATTATTGCCCTAAACTCCAATAATCTGTCCGACTTAGTAAAACATGGAAAACGGCATGCACAGCAAGCTTAGCGTCTGACTGCTTTACAACAAAGTGCCCGAACGTAGCTGCCCAGGTGTTATTATCCCCACTCACGGCTAACCGGTCGTAAATCATCGAGAGGTTGTGCTGCAATGAAATTGAAGATTGTGCAGGCTGGTCATCCAGTCTTGCGCCAGACGAGTCGCCCACTTTCCGCAGATGAGATCAAGAGTGCCTCCACTAAGCAGTTGATTGAGCTGATGCGAGACACGATGCGCGATGCACCCGGGGTGGGTCTTGCGGCGCCGCAAATCGGTGTTTCAATTCAACTGGCGGTCATTGAGGATAGGCCCGAATACCTTAGGGACATACCGTCGGCTTACCTAAAGGAACTCGAAAGGTCCCCAGTTCCATTTCACGTAATCATCAATCCAAAAGTAACGGTGCTCGAAGATTCTTCAGCAGAATTCTTTGAGGGCTGTCTAAGTGTAATGGGTTTTGCCGCGCTGGTACGCCGGCCAACACGGATTCGCGTGGAATATCTCGATGAGCAGGCAAAAGCCTTGACCGTCGAAGCGCGGGGTTGGTACGCTCGCATCCTCCAGCACGAGATAGACCACCTGAACGGTCGATTGTACGTTGATCGCATGGAACCCCGTTCCTTTTCCACTGGGGACAATCTGAGTCGCTTCTGGCAGCAGGAGAACATCGAGCAGGTACGCGCGGAACTAAAGATCAAGAGTTGA
>DATKDA010000051.1:0-66995 GCA_035512935.1 Pyrinomonadaceae bacterium
GCTCGAGCATCTTTTCACTTTCCGAGTCGATGCGGCAGTAACGACGAATCAGCCGCGGCGTCATCGCTGCATTCGCAAACAACTTTTCCGGCGCCAATCGCCGCCGTTGCAGGTCGCGCGCCCGCATCACTCGCTCACGAATGGCTTCCGAACTCTCGACATCAGGCCCTGTGTCACCCGCCAACTCGCGAAACTTCACTGCCGGCACATCAACATGAATGTCGATCCGATCCAACAGCGGCCCCGAGATGCGTCCCACGTAGCGCTGAATCTGTAAGGGCGAGCAGCGACACTCTCGCGTCGGGTCATTCCAGAATCCACAAGGACACCCCTGCGTTGCCTTTTTGTCATTGGACAATAGGGAGCAAAAAACCTAAGAAAAAGGGATATCCGACCACAATCAATACACTCGGCGACCGGCTAAGGGTGTATCAGGATGGATAGAGGCCTTACACAGAAGCAGGTAGCCGAGATCCTGGCTAGGAGCGGACAAGTCAACTGTTACAACCGGGAGAACCATCGCACTGAAACGGCGCTGAAACACCTCCCAGCTCTGACGCGGTTTACTGAACTCATCCTTCAGTGGAAGCTGAAGTTGGCGCGTCTGCCGACTTGTAACAGCCCAGCACCCGCATTTCAGCGGTCTGCTTCTGGAGTTCTGCCAGCGCCTCCACCACTCTCTCATCTTCCCAATTTCCCTTGAAGTCAAGGTAAAACCGGTATTGCCAGGGTTGCCCCGTGATAGGACGACTCTCGATTTTGAGCAAATCTATCCCGCGGCGGGCAAAAACTTCCAAAGCCGCGTAAAGGGAGCCCGGCTGATGAACAAGCTTAACCGCAAGTGAAACCTTATCTCCTTGTGCTTGCCCTTCGGGTGCCTTACCCAGCAGAAAGAAACGGGTGTAGTTCTCACTGTGATCCTCGAGATGTTCGCGAAGAATTTCTCCGCCGTGGATTCTGGCGGCTCGTTTCCCTGCGATTGCGGCGCGTGTGGGATCGCCTCGCTGAATAACGCGCCGCACACTGCCGGCTGTATCGTCGGTGGCAACGCGCTCGATTTGAGGGTTCGCAGCAAAGAAATTCTCACACTGGGCCAGGGCCATCGGGTGGGATTCAACGATTTCTATCGTTTCAAGATTCGCTGAAGGGCACCCAATGAGATTGTGAACTACAGGAATAACGGTCTCGCCAACAATCTGTAAGGAGGCGTCGAGGAGTAGATCGTACGACCGGTGAAGCGAGCCGGCAATGGTGTTCTCCATAGGCACGAGTGAATAATCGGCCACTTCTTCCGCAACCGAAGCAAACAGGCTCTCGAGTGTTGCCCGCGGAACAAGTTGGATGTCTTCACCGAGAATTGATACTGCCGCTTCCTCGCTGAAAGCCCCTCGCTCCCCCTGGAAAGCCACACGCCGCTTAGAAAGTTGACTGTTCATTCGATGACCTCGTCGATGTTTCCAACCGGTTTCGTCGGATCCGGGTCGGATTCATTCAATTCGCATGACAAATCGGCTGCGGCCTTCTGAAGCGAAGTCGCAGCCGGTTTGATGTTCGTATTCCTTGCGTCTGTCTAGCCCATCAGTTTCAAACGGCCGCTCCGACTTCGCCGGCGATGTAAAAGCCAAAAGCGAAGTGAGAATCTAGCAGCAGATTACACGGATTTCTTAATCGTGGGAAACTGGAGAATAGGAAGGTCATGCGGCGCCATCAAGCGTTGTTCGTAAAGGCCCTGGTTTCATCGTTCACTGTGAAACCAGGGTCTTTCAGCGCGGGGGTTAATTCATTGCTTGCGGTGTGATGTTGGCGACAACTCGCGAACAGTGCAATCCGTGCAAATCGAACAGATCATCCGGCGTAAGTTCCGCAAATATCTCGACGATACTCGGATCGAAATCCCGGCCCACTCGCTCTCTTAAACGGCTTACCGCGTCGCTATGACTGAGGCCGGTCGCAGATCGCGGAGTAGTAAGCAGATCATACTCGTCAGCCACTCTCAGAATTCTGGCACTTGGCGGGATTTGATCACCCTTTAATCCCCGAGAAAATCCACTGCCGTCATAGTTCTCATGGTGCAGACCAACAATTTCGGCAACATCTCTAAGTTCAGGCAGACCAGAAAGGATATCCGCCCCTAGTTCCGCATGCGACTGATAGATCATAAGGTCATCGCCCCCAAGTTGTCCCTGGTGCCTGAGCAACCGGTCCGGCATTCCGATCTTTCCAACGTCATGCAGAAAGGCTGCCGCTGAGAGTTCTGTTCGCATATCCTCGCTAAACTCCATGCGGGAACCAATCAGACTCGAGTACCGGCTGACGCGGCGACAATGCTCGTAGACATATTCGTCCCGGGCTTTCAGAGCGCTGGTGATCGAACGAATAAAGCCGCCTTTCATCTCAGTCATGCGGGCGATAAGCCGTTCATTAGTGAGTTCTAGCGTATGGCGCTTACGATTATTCTCATATGTCTCGATAGCCCGGCTTACGCGGATCTTCAAGTCTTCATTGTTCCAGGGCTTGCTGACGTACATGTAGACCAGGCCGCAGTTAATCGCTTCGACTAAAGCCTCAACGTCCGTATAACCAGTGAGCAGAATCCGCACCATGTGGGGCCGTATCTCTGCGGTGTGTTTCAGCAACTCGATGCCGGTCATCTCTGGCATCCGCTGGTCCGTGATGATGGTCGCCACATCGTGTTGCTCGAGCAACTTGATTGCGTCTGCACCCGACGATGCCGTCAAGCAGTAGTAGTCATGCCGAAATAATCGTTCGAGCAGTCGCAGGTTGGCAGGTTCGTCGTCGACAATAAGTAGTTTGAAAGCCATGTTGATGTTCTCCAGAGGTTCCCTTTGAGATTCGAGTTCTAAGTCAGGTACTGAGAGCGGAGCGCAGCGGATGAAATTGGAAATTTCACCATGAAGGTAGTTCCGCGATCTTGAGCGCTCTCGACAGTTATACTACCACCGTGGCGCTCAATGATTCCGTACGTGATCGATAAGCCAAGTCCCGTGCCTTCGCCTACGGGCTTTGTTGTGAAGAAGGGGTCGAAGATCTTGCTTTGTTGTTCGTTTTCTATGCCACAGCCGGTATCGCTGATTGCTACCAGTACGGAATCCCCTTCAGCCCGAGTGGTAACCTTTACGACTCCTTCGGTTCCTACAGCCTGCGCGGCATTTTCCAACAGATTCATCCAGACCTGATTTAACTGGCCGGCATAGCAACTGATCGGGGGCAGTTCACCATAGTCTTTGATTAACGAGATGTGACCCGAACTGAAGTAGCGCGAAAGCAGTCTGATCGTCGAATCAATTCCCTCATGCAGATCAGTCTTTTTGAGTTCGGCTTCGTCGAGCCGCGAAAAGAGCCGGAGGTTCTGCACAACATCCCGGATTCGCTCAGCCCCATCACGACAGTCGTCAACAATGGAAGTCAAATCCGCCAACAACTCGTCGTAATGAATCTCGGTTTTGATCGCCTCTATTTCCGCGGCCTTCTCAGCGCTAAAGTCCATCCCGTCGTATGCTTTGAGAAGCTTCTCAAAGTCTGCTGTGCACTGTTTCAGGAGATCCATATTCCCGAAGATAAAGCCTGCGGGGTTATTTAGTTCGTGGGCGATACCGGCAGCGATTTGCCCTAAACTCGCCATTTTTTCGTGATGAACGAGTTGGGCCTGGAGTCGTTCAAGCTCTGCCTTACGGGTCGCGAGTTCGATGTTTTGATTTTCGAGATCAGCCTTGTACTTCCGCGCGGTGAGAGAGAGAGTGCGCCGCTCCAGCGCTCGTTCAACTGAAATACCGAGAACGTCCAGTTCACAGGGCTTAATTAAATAGTCGAAGGCTCCGACTCGCAGCGCGTCTCGCACCCGCTGCGTGCGATCGATGCCAGACACCATAATTACCACGGTGTCGCAATATCGGGCCGTCACCTCACGCAGGAGTTCGACACCGTTGCGCCCGGGCATCATCATGTCTGAGATCACCAGGGCGTATTCGTCCTCGGCCAGGTACGCCAGCGCTTCGTCCGCAGACGACGCAGTTGTGCAGGTATATTTTTCGCTGAGATAGTCGGCAAAGAGGGTTCTGATTGAAGCTTCGTCATCGACGATAAGGATGCGGCGGTCAACCTCGCTCTTCGGCAGTTCTGCTACAGGCAAAGTCGGATTTTCGGTGGGTAGTTGATGATGAGCAACTGACATATACTAGGCCTCCCTGTCAGAGGGAATTGAGTGCGAAACCTTAAGTATGGGCCGGCATGGACGTCTCTAAAATCCGAGAAACTGAAGTAACGTCCCGTTGGCGTCTTTGCGATTGCCGATATAGCTCTTCCCAATCGACTCTGGGAACGCGATGGAATGCTGCGACGACCTTCGGGTCGAATTGCTTTCCAGCCCAATCGTCGAGCTCGCGAGCTGCGGCTTCGTATGACTTCCGGCCCCGGTACACGCGATCACTCGTCATCGCATCGAAAGCATCGGCTACCGCAAAGATTCGCGCGCAAAGGTCGATCTCATCTGCGACTAATCCCAGCGGATAACCTGAACCATCCCACTTCTCATGATGCTGCGCGACGACTCGCGCGGCTCCTTCAAGAAATTTTATTCCACGTAGGATCTGCTGTCCGTGGAGTGGGTGCTCGCGCATTCTTACCCACTCTTCTTCTGTTAGCTTGGCCGGCTTGCGCAGAATCGAGTCCGGCACACCGATCTTGCCGATGTCGTGCAGCAACGATCCAAATTCCACCGCCTTCATCTGCTCAGGTGCGAGTCCACATTCCCGGCCCAGCCTGAGACTGTAGGTAACGACGCGTTCCGAATGCCCATGTGTTTCCAGGTCTCTTGTTTCTAGCGCTGCAGTCAGCGCCTTCAAAGTCGAGCGGTAAGCGTCTTCCAATGAATTCAGTGCCCGGTCAAGCGCTGCTGTTCGTTGTTGAACTAGACACTCGAGTTGCGTTTCATAGCGTTGTTTCGCCCCGACGAGGTCATGGTGTTCCAGGGCGCGGCTTACCGCCGCGTCGACCTGGCGCAGGTCAAAGGGCTTCATTACGTAATCGAAAGCGCCCAGTCGCAGTGCTTCGATGGCGCTCTTGACGGTCTGAATGCCGCTGATCATTACGACTACTGAGTTCGGAACCAGCTTCTTCACGTGCGGGATCATCTCGAGCCCAGTCATGCCGGGCATCGTGATATCACTAAGCACCAGGTTGTAGTTATTCTTCCGTAACAGCTCGAGCGCCTCTTCTGCCGAAATGGCTGTGTTGCAATCGTGATGGCCGCGAAACCACTCGGAAAGAACGCCGAGAATTTTCTCGTCATCATCCACGATTAAGATTCTACTTTTTGCTTCTGCGGGCATTAGTGGTTTCTGCGAGACCTGCAATCCTTTCGAACTACCGGCCGCTTACATTCTTCGTAAAACTAGTAGCGTGAGAATCGGACTTATGCGGCGGTTGGCGAAACTGAGCGGCGTCTGACCGCACCATATTGCCCCACCTAAGGCTTCCGCGCAGCGAATTCGTGCTGCGAGCGCAATCTGGGCATCTTTTGTGCCAGAGAATATTCGGCTTGCGTTAAAGCTTTCGCCAAACAGGTCAAACGCGTTTATGATTTATTGTCCAGAATTCAATTGTCGATTCGCACCTTGCCATGAAGTTTGCTCCCATCGAAGAGGTTCGCAGTGAATTTCCCGCCTTGCAACGAATCCACAAAGGGCATCTTGTCGCTTATTTTGATGGTCCCGGGGGGACCCAAGTACCGCGTCTCGTGGCCGAAGCGATGGTTGAGTACCTTTACCACCATAACGCGAACACCCACTGGGCTTATCCAACCAGCGAAGAGACCGACGCGGCTATCGAGGCCGCAAGAGAAGCATGCGCCGAGCTGATCAACGCCCTTGCCCGGGAAATTGCCTTTGGAGCCAATATGACAACGCTGACATTTCATCTCTCACGCGCGTTGGCAATCCGCTGGGCTCCGGGCGATGAGGTAGTCGTTACTGAGTTGGATCACCATGCCAATATTGATCCCTGGAGACGCCTGGGATTTGAGCGAGGCTTGGAAATCCGGACTGTAAAGATGGTTCCCGAAACTGGCCAACTTGACTGGGAAAGTTTCGAAGAGGCCTTGAGCCCACGAACGCGGCTCGTAGCGATTGGCGCCGCCTCAAATGCGCTGGGAACAATTAACGATGTGAGACGCGCAGTTCGGATGGCACGCTTAGTAGGAGCCCTTGTTTTTGTCGATGCCGTCCACTACGTTCCGCACGCACTCGTGGATGTGCGCGCTTTGGATTGCGACTTTCTTTCAGTTTCGGCTTACAAGTTCTACGGTCCTCATATTGGCGTGCTGTTCGGTAAAGAGGATCTGCTGCAATCGATCAACTTCCCCAAGCTAATTCCGGCGCCTGATGAAGCCCCGGAAAACGTTGAGACCGGCACACAGAATCAAGAAGGGATTGTGGGCGCCGCAGCGGCTATTGATTTTCTGGCTTCACTTGCGAGCGGTGAATCGAGACGACAGCGTTTGGAGAGAAGCTATGACGAACTACATAAACGGAGTACTGAGCTACTAAACAGGTTATGGCAAGGACTCGCTTCAATCCGGGGCGTGCAGCTCTACGGACCCTCACCGCTTGAACCACGCACACCAACAGTGGCGTTTACCGTTTCGAGTATCACCGCGACAACGGTAGCGCGGCGCCTGGCAGCAAAGGGCCTGTTTGCTTCGCACGGAGATTTTTATGCTGCGACTGTTGTCGAACGCCTTGGTCTCGCACCAGAGGGTTTGGTCCGTATCGGCTGTGCCTGCTATACGACGCCGGAAGAGATTGAACGGCTTTTAGTGGCCGTTGCACAGATTGCCGGGCAGGCGTGAGCCCGTCTATTTGACTGCATTTATGAAATCAGCAAGCAATCCGTAAGCAGTACTTTGCAGGTTAGGACGATGCGATGTAATCGTAAGGCCTGGCATCATGTCCAACTCAAAATGGATAGCCAGGGATGTCCCTCTCACACCGGCTAAGGGGTCAGTGCTCGCAATCTGTTCAGGTTTCACAATCGCGCTGACGGTCCCATCTTCACCGAGCCGGGCTCGGGCCACCAGCTTGAAAGGTTTACCTTCAGATCGTGCCGCTTGCACGAGTTGGGGACTCAGGCCCCGAATACCTTCTCGACTAACATTCGCCGGGCTGGGTGTGGCGCCCATCAATACCCTGGCTATTGCGCAAATTTTTACAGTCGCGTCCCAACCATCGAGATCGTGAGCTGGCTCTGTTTCAGTGATGCCGAGGTCCTGGGCTGTTCTGACGCCTTCTTCGAATGTGCGCCCGGCTTCCATCGTCTCGAGAACCACGTTGGTTGTTGAGTTAAAGATGCCGCTAAAGGCCCGCAGCTTCACGGCAGGCAATGTTTCGCGGAACAGAGAAAAGACTGGCGCGCTATCGAGCACGGTGGCTTCAAACAGAAACCTTCTCCCCTTGGTGCCGGCGAGTTCATTAAGTTCGTCATAGCCGAAAACCACGGCTCCTTTGTTCGCAGTGATAGCATGGGCGCCAGAAGCTATAGCCTCGCGCAGGTAATCAATCGCCGGTTGTCCATTTTCATGGTTAAGGGAGATGGTCTCAAACACGACCTCAGGTTTCGCAAGCTGCAACCACTGATGAATTCCACTTGATCCGATTGAGTCAGGCATTAGCAACTCGTTCGATAACAATTCTTGTGGCGAAAAGCCATTCTCAGATGACAGCCAACCAAGTTTCCTGCTAGCAATCCCGGTAACCCGACATTCAATGCCATAGAGGTCGCGCAATTCGGAGGACTTCGCGGCCAGAAGCCGCAGCAGAGCCCGACCCACATTTCCAAATCCAAGAAAGCTGACCTTGCAGTGTTTCATCGCATCGTTATTGTACCCGCACGGCGAGCCGGCCGTGCCACTTTTTGAGATATACTGTCGACGACAATGAAACAGTATCACGATCTACTCAGATCAATTCTGACCCATGGCAAAGAACACCGGGACCGCACCGGCGTCGGGACGATCTCCCATTTCGGCTACCAAACCCGTTTCGATTTACGCGCCGGTTTTCCTATCGTAACGACAAAGAGAGTGCCATTCAGATGGGTTGCTGAAGAACTCTTCTGGTTCCTTTCAGGCGACACGAATGAAACAAATCTGCGGGCTAAAGGCGTCGATATCTGGGCCGAATGGGCCGACGCAGACCATACTAAACGCTTTGGTCGTGAGCCCGGCGACCTGGGCCCGATCTACGGATACCTCTGGCGCTCTTTCGGGGGCAGCTATCCGGAATTTGACGGAGTGGATCAGATCGCGAATCTTATTGAGGAGATCCGGAACAACCCTAATTCGCGACGTCTAATAGTGACCGGCTGGGACCCCCGTCAGGCGAACCAGGTTGATCTACCACCCTGTCACACGCTATTCCAGTTCAAGGTCGGATCAGGTCGTGTCCTGCATTGCCAGCTCTATCAGAGATCGGCAGATGCGTTTCTCGGTGTGCCGTTCAACATCAGTTCTTATGCGCTGTTAATGCATCTGCTGGCCCACGTTTGCAATTTGCAGGCTGGTGAGTTTATCTACACTCTTGGCGATTACCACATCTATTCAAACCACCGGGACCAGGTGAAAGAACTGCTCTCGCGTGAGCCGCTGCCGTTACCAAAGCTTGAGATTGCCGGCGTGGGTCGCGGCCAGGGTCTCGAAGGCCTACTCAACATGCGCTTTGAACATTTGAATCTCGTAGGATACCAGTCTCACGGAAAGATCGCCGCGCCGGTCGCCGTTTAGGAAGTCCAGCGAAACGCACAAACATGATTATAGGAATCGTTGCAGTAGACAGACAGGGGGCAATCGGCAATGGTGGAAAACTGCCCTGGCACTATTCCGCCGACATGAAGTTTTTTCGTGAGACGACTATTGGGAATGCCTGTGTCATGGGTTCAAGAACCTGGAAGAGTCTGAATCAGCCTCTAAAGAAGCGGCTGAATATTGTCCTCAGTCGGGGAGGCGATATTGGCCCTGCTGATATGAGTATTGTCTTACGAGATGTGGAATCGGTCCTTTTGCTGAACAGTTATTTGAATTGCGACCTCTTTGTCATCGGGGGCGAGAAAGTTTATAAATCATTTCTGCCTCATATTGAGAGATGGATCGTAACTGAGGTGCCATTAACGGTTGGAGACGCCGATGCATTTGTTCCTGAAGACTACACCGAAGGGTTTGCAAAGGTGAGATCCCTGGAACTGGAAAAGGATCTCGTTGTTAGCATCTATGATAGGGTGGACTGACCAACTATGAAACACTATGCAGCCGTAAATCCAGAACGTCGTGTCGCGTGATTATTCCCGTGATCCGGCCGTATTCTTCAACCAGTACCGCTGGACTTGTCTGAAGTCGACGCGTCACTTCATTCGAACTCGCATCAACATCCACCGTGGGAAAACTTCCCTCCATTACCTCACTTACCGGCGACTCGAGTAAACTGGCATTTCTTACAACTTTTGCGAGCACCCGATTCTCGCGCAGTGACCCTACCGACCGCCCTTCCTGAACAACCGGGATATGCGTAAGTCCCATCTCATTCATCTTGGCCAATGCATCGGAAACTTTATCAGCCGGCGCTGCCGTAACGAGAGCGCGCGGAGCGTGTGGGCCTTTTGTGCCGCTAATCAGCCTGGCCGTAATCTTTTGCGGTTCGAGTAACTGCTTCTCCTTCATCCATTCATCCGAATGATGCTTGGTTAGGTAATGCTCACCAGTGTCGCAAATGATGAAAACAACAATCGCATCATCTCCGGCCTTCCGCGCCACGCGTAAAGCGGCAGCGAAGTTTGTGCCACTCGAACCACCGCAAAAGATGCCTTCTAAACGTCCCAACTGCCGCGACATCTCGAATGATTCTCGATCAGTAATATTGATGACGTCATCCACATACTTCATGTGAGCGTTTTCCGGAACCACCTCCTGCCCGATTCCCTCGACAAGATAAGGCGTGGTCTCGATGAGTTGTCCTGTCTCTTTATAGGTCTTAAAGATTGACCCGTAAGGATCGGCCCCGATTACCTGGATCTTTGGATTCTTCTCTTTCAGAAAGCGGCCCGTTCCGGAGATCGTTCCCCCCGTACCGATCCCCGCAACGAAATGCGTGATCTTCCCTTCCGTCTGTTCCCAGAGTTCAGGGCCTGTGGTTCGATAATGAGCTTCCGGATTAGCGGGATGCGAATACTGATCGGGATAGAACGAGTTCGGTGTTTCAGAAGCGATTCTCTTGGCTGTCGAAACGTAGTGGTCTGGCGTTCCCGGCTTTGCCGATACCGGGGTGATTAAAACATCGGCTCCCAATGCTTTGAGATACCGGGACTTCTCGGTCGAGGACTTGTCTGTCATCACAAAAATGCATTTGTAGCCCTTCACAGCCGCCGCCAGAGCTAATCCGATACCTGTATTGCCGGAAGTCGCCTCCACAACGGTACCCCCTGGTTTGAGGATTCCGTCGCGCTCAGCGGCCTCGATCATCGCCACGCCTATTCGATCCTTCACTGAAAACCCTGGATTGAGGTTTTCCATTTTGGCGAGCACCGTTGCTTTTATGCCACGAGTGAGCCGGTTGATCTTAACCAGGGGTGTATGGCCAATTAATTCAAGAATGTTTTCGTGATACTGCATACAAATCTCCGGAGGGAAATTGAGACTGGTGATGTCGCTTCGATCAGATTGGCGCGAGTGGCGTTAACTGAACTAGATCAGCACTCCTTGCGCATTCTGCATGATTCCATACTGCACGGCGGTGTTCAAGGCAAGAATTCGGCGAACGCACCCTCGGTTTTAAGAAAGGTCCGGACTGCCAAACATGTTGAGGCCCGGATGTGCTCTCCCCTTCACATCCGGGCCTCTACCAGGGCCACTCATCTTCCGATTAGTGGCCAAGCTCTATTTTGACCGCTTATCGCCAGTCGTCTTTCTTGCGGATCTTGTAGGTATAGAGGGCTGCGCCACCACCTCCGGCGATCGCGCCGATGATTGCGCCCTTCTTGCCACCCATCATGCCACCGAGAATGGCGCCACCCGCTGCGCCCCCCGCAGTAGTGATCTTGTCCCGATGCTTGTCCCATATGGAACGATCTCTCTCATATCGATATCGATCATCGTATCTCTGCTGCGCTGTTGCCGAGTTTGAGCGTCGAGAACGAGTCTGCGCGTCAACCGGAAGCGCCGTTACTGTAAGAGCTATGAAACAAACCAAGGCTGCGATAAATTTTTTCATGTCAACCCTCCCGGTGTTTGTCATCGGCAACATGCATGCCATTACTAAGGTGTGGTGAGATCTCCTTCCTATCGGCGCCTATTACCCAATTTTTACAAGGGATTCAGTCAGGTTAGCTGTTGTCTGTTCGGGATCGAATACCAGCCTCTCAACTTTTTGGGGTACGCGATAACGCAATCGGTACAAGAAAAACCTAAGGCAGGTGAATCGACGTCGGCTACAATGTTCTTTCACGTCATCGCACCTGACAGAAATATTTCGAAGCTTTACACCATTTCGGACGACGAGGTACAAAGACGATGAGAGCGGTCGTTCTCTGCTTACTAATCGGTATGATCCCTGTCAACGACGATTGGACGCGACCTGCAACTGCGAAATATCTTCTTATGAGAAACACCCAGACTGAAACCCAAAGTACGATCAGTCCTGCGCAGGCATCTCGGTTCGCCAAGCTAGCTTTGAAATGCATCACCAAGGAATACCCGAACAAGCCAGAACATGTGATGAATGACGGTAAAGACGTGCAGAACCCGAAATCGCTGCATCCTGCATTTTATGGATGCTACGATTGGCACTCATCCGTGCACGGTCATTGGATGCTGATTCATCTTCTCCGGCTCTTCCCCGCCCTCCCGGAAGCGCAGGCGATTCGTGATGGTCTTAATGCTAATCTTACCCCTGAGAATATCGCCGTCGAAATTGCCTATCTAAAATCTCCCAACCGGCAGTCGTTTGAACGCACCTATGGTTGGGCATGGCTTCTCAAACTTGCCGAGGAACTCTATCGCTGGGACGATCCTCAGGGGAAAAAGTGGTCGCAAGCAGTGCAACCCCTCGCGCAGGCATTCGTTGAACGATATCTGAATTTTCTGCCCAAACAGACCTACCCTATTAGGACTGGAGTACATCCGAATACCGCCTTCGGAATTTCGTTTGCGCTCGATTATGCAAAGGCTACGGGAAACGGACAGTTGCAGGAACTCCTGGCGGAACGCAGCCTCACGTACTTCTCAAGAGACGAAAGTTATCCCGCGGCCTGGGAACCGGGTGGTGAAGACTTCTTTTCTGCCGCCCTGCTCGAAGCTGATTTAATGAGACGAGTGTTGAAGGCTGAAGAGTTTCAGAGTTGGTTCAGCCGATTTTTGCCCGAGCTCGGTAAAAGGAAACCAGAATCGCTTCTAAAACCAGCAATCGTTACAGATCGGAGTGATCCGAAACTGGTCCACCTGGATGGTTTGAATTTGAGTCGCGCGTGGTGTATGCGCAACATCGCCATGTCCTTACCCGCCAGCGATCCGGCTCGGATCACGTTGGCCCGAGCGGCGAAGTTACACGCCGATGCCGGCCTCGCGCACGTCAGTAGTGGCGATTACGCAGGAGAGCACTGGTTGGCTTCGTTTGCCGTTTACATGCTCTCCACGCCAGAACCCTGACAGTGCCGGGTCTACGGTCGAAGCGGGATACTTACCGGTTCGTCAGAATTAAGCCGGCACGGATGATTGCCACGAGCTTTGTCCGGCTTTCCTCGATTCGCCAAGGTTCTTTCATCGAGTCGCACAACGCCGCATTCAACCTCCACAAGGCGCCTGCGTACCTCTCCGATCTCATTAATAATGAGATTTATCTCGCCGTCACGACCTGCGGTTGTGGGCGATGACGGTCGCTGTGAGACCGCCTGTTGTTCCAAACGATTGAGGCGCGATTCCATCGCGTAAAAGCGCTGCTCTATCAGGCTGATTCTCCTGTCAAGTCTCATGACATCTTGGGATTGACCGGAGAGGAACGACGCCGCTACCGTATAAGCACTACCGGCAATCACCGCCAACGCGACAAAAACAACTAAAGCCCGTGAACCAAACCATCTCCTCATCAGCACTCCTTCACCTTGATGTTGATCGATTATGATCAGTTTTTGTATCTCCAACGGATTTAAAGCTCGAAAATCTGTAACCACTGGGGTCCTCGATTCGTTTTCGATATTGATAGCATTGAAACCAGCCGAACTGTAGCGCTTCCTCTCTCCTCCGCTTTGATGCGGCTGAAAGACCATTCATTAACCCGTTTGGGTAAAGCAAGCACGCTCTCCCTCCCGGCAGTCTCTCCCGAGATATTTTCCTTGGAGGACAAGAAATGAGGAGGACACTGACTAATACGTTCAAATTCACCTTGATGTTGTCAGCGCTGCTGGTTGGGCTGGCAGTACCGGCTGCGGCACAGTCGAGGCGTGGGAGCGACGACAGTTACTATGGTTGCCAATCGAACCGCCAAGTCTACCGCGATCGAAATCGACGCAACATCAACTGGCGACAAATACGTCGCCACAAACAGCGCCAGTCACGCCATCGCGGCCAGAGCTGGAGAAACAACCGAAGCAACAGCTACCGTAACGCGCGCTCAAGGCAGATTTATACACCGCGGAGTCGCGTCCGTACCATTCGGCTGCGTGACGGCAGTCTCGTCAGAATTCTGCCAAACAGACGAAGAATCTATCATCCAACGAGGGGGTACTAACGTGAGGAAATTATTTGTGGCATTTATGGGACTGGTTCTGTTTGCGGCGACAGCTTTGCCGGCTTTTGCCCAAAGCCGCAGCCGTTACAACGGACGGACGCCTTATTATCAGAACTATGATCGCTCGCGGGTGCAGTACGATCGCCGCTCTGACAGGCGCCGTTACGATCGTCGTTATCGCGATCGCTCTGTTTGGGACCGGCACCGTGACAAATTGACTGTGGCAGCCGGTACAGGCGCCGGTGCTGTCATTGGTGGCGTCGCGGGAGGTAAGCGTGGAGCAGTAATCGGCGCCTTGTTAGGAGCTGGTGGTTCAGCGTTGTACACATACGAAATACGCGATCGTCGGGACAAGCGTCGTTATTCCCGACGTCGTTAGTGCTCTGAAGTGCTTTTTATGGTTTCACTTCAATAGTAGTGCTTCAACAACCGAGAAGGCGGTGCCATCAGACCCGCCTTTTCTCTTATCTGGAATTTTCAGCTCAGAAGGTGATTGCGGGCCATCGCACTTCGCATCTTTGCCATCCCATGGAAATGGTAGACGGCGTTAACCTGGCGAGACTGAAGGTCCCGGTGAGTCATGAAGTCGAGTTGCCGGATGCAGAACTTGTCACTCGTGTTCGGTCTGGCGATGAAAACGCTTTTGAGGACCTATTTAACCGCCACCGGCTGATGGTCGCAAAGATCGCCAGCCGTTTTTTCTGCCAGCCTGAGCAGATCGAGGAGATTATTCAGGAGAGCTTCACGAAGGTCTATTTTGCGCTTGATACTTTTTCCGAGACAAAGGAAGGAACTTTTGCTGGCTGGCTGGCACGTATCTCCTTCAACTGCTGCTATGACGAACTCCGCCGGATGAGGCGCCGTCCCGACACCGCGATGAACGCGATCTCGCCGGAAGAAGCCGCGTGGTTGGGAAATTATTTGCGCTATGAACAGGCGGAATCCAATATTGAAGCAGCGACCATAGCACGCGACCTGGCGCTCAAACTCTGCGCGCGGCTGGACCCAGAGGACCGGTTTGTGCTCGTGATGCTCGAGGTCGAGGGAATGTCAGTCTCAGAGATTGCAGAAACGATCAAATGGTCACGCTCAAAGGTCAAGATTCGGGCATTTCGGGCGCGTGCCTCCTTGCGACGTGTATTGAAGCGTTTCCTGTAACCGCCGGTCAGGCAACATCGTTTTAACTATGAAGGGTCTCCCATATAGGGATTGCACTCAGATGATATTCCACCTGAAGAACTCAGCAAAATCGAGGCGGCGAGTAAACGACTTGGCATGTGCCGTGATTCGTACGGCCGCGGATTCAGACGATACCGAGAGCGCAGTTTCATCACCGTTTCTGTTCCCACGCATAAAAGCCAGGATGGAAAGCGAACGGAGGCGGCGCGCCGAAGTCGCCTCAGACCGCCTGTTGTCATTCGCCGGAACAGTCTGGCGTTTCGCACCGGCTCTCATTCTGATTACAACGATTACCTTCTCATTGTTCTGGTTTGCGAGTTATACGATCGACCGCCAGACGATTGTAAATAGCGAAGTTTTCATCGGAACGGACGCGAGCCAGATCGAGCGGGTAGTGTTTACTAATCCGCACGCGCTCTCTAACGACGAGGTTCTGGCAATAATTATGACGGAAGGTGAAGGAGAGAGTTTGCGATGAGTCCTGTAAAGAACCGGTCGAAGATCTTGCTGATCGTAATCGGTGTTTTTGTCCTTGGAGCAATAACTGGCGCGTCACTGGACGGGGTCTACAGGATGCACGCAAACAACAGAGCCGAAGCGCCTGGAACCAACAAGGAAAAGCTCTTTGATAGCCTCAAGCGCGAACTAAACCTCACGAGTGAACAATCTCAACAGATGCAATCCATCGTCGACGAAGCCCGCGCCGATTACCGCTCACTCCGTCACGAAGTTCGCCCGCGTTATGATGCGGTGCGGCAGAACGCCCGTTCACGAATTCGGGCTTTGCTCACCCCTGACCAGCAAAGAATCTTTGACATCAGAGTTGCTGAAAAGGACGCGGCGCGCGAGGACAAAGACAAAAATTAAAGCCAGACTTTTACCGCTTTAGAGAGGGAACGCGACGACTGATGTAACACCTTCTTATCGTAATAAGAGCGCCACATCGCTGTTTCAAGCAAAGCGACTTCGTCCGCATCAAACTCCCTGAGCCGCGCCGTACGTGGGCCAAACAAGTCATACACGATCCAGCCCATAAGAACGAGAAAGACGAGCAAGGCAAGTTTTATCGCGAGCTTCCTTCGCGGTTTTGGCTCATTGTGCTGCATAATTGTGTGATTTCATTTCTACTAAGGACCAAATGAAGCTTCTACGAGAGGAGATCACCCGTGACTTCAACTACCAGTTATGAAGTCTCTCCTGAGTTCTGGCCGAGCCTGCCCCTGAACGAGTGGAAGGATACTTATGACACGCTGCACATGTGGACCCAGGTCGTCGGCAAGATTCGGCTTGCGCTAGCGCCTCCAGTAAACCATTGGTGGCATACGACTCTATATATTTCCGCCCGAGGACTGACAACTTCGGCGATGCCTTATAGGAATAGACTGCTCGAGATCGAGTTTGATTTTCTCGATCACAAACTTCATCTCAAAACCAGCAACAAAATCACTCGACCCCTCGAGCTTACAGCACAGCCTGTAGCAGACTTTTATCGCGAAGTGATGAATGCGTTAAAGTCCGCCGGCTTCGAGATCAGCATCTTTACCAAACCTCAGGAGGTGGCGAACCCGATTCCGTTCGAGGAAGACCGGGAGCATGCTTCGTATGATCCCGACTATGCCAATCGATTCTGGCGCGTCTTAGTGCAAACAGCAGGAGTTTTCGAGGAGTTTCGCGGTCGCTTTATCGGGAAATCCAGTCCTGTTCATTTCTTCTGGGGCAGTTTTGATCTGGCGGTTACGCGATTCTCAGGGAAACCCGCACCTGAACGTCCGGACGCTGATCTGATTACTCGCGAAGCCTACTCTCACGAGTGCATCAGTGCCGGCTTCTGGCCCGGCGCCGGACTGGGTGCGCCGGCATTCTATTCTTACACGGCGCCGGCCCCACCCGGACTCGAATCAGCCACAATTCAACCTGGCGTCTACAGCAGCGATCTGAGTGAGTTTCTGCTGATGTACGACGATGTCCGTGGCGCGGCTTCACCACGCGATGACTTGTTGGGCTTTTTGCAGTCGACGTACGACGCCGGAGCCCAACTTGGAGGTTGGGACAGAAACCTTTTAGAGCGCCAGCAATAGAGTGCTGTAATCACTATGGAAGATTTTCTAGCGGACTTTCGTCTGACAATCGAATCAGCCTTCGTTCGGCTCAAGCGAATGACAGAAGAGCAGAGTGTGATTCCGACTGCCGAAGGGAAGTGGTCAGCCAGAGAGATCATCGGACATCTGATCGATTCGGCAGCCAACAACCACCAGCGATTTGTACGGGCTCAGTTTACAGATGATTTGGTATTTCCCGGATATGATCAGGAGAAGTGGGTCACAGTCCAGGCATATAACGAGGAACCCTGGGAGAATCTGGTTCAGCTTTGGCGACTTTACAATCTTCACCTTGTACACATGATTGCCAGAATACCGGCGCCAACTCTAACGCTGCTTCGAACCAAACATAGTTTGGATCGGATCGCCCTGGAGACAATTTCCTCTGATCGCGAGGTGACTCTCGAGTATCTTGTTCGCGACTATTTAAGACACTTGAAACACCACCTGAAACAGATTGGCATTTAGCGGAAGCCGAATTCGCAATGGGTTGCGAATACTCTTGTTTCTGAAATGACCAGGCTTTATCCTTGGCGGTACAAAATCAGATTCCATTTTCACCGCGCATTTTTCGAAGGAGAAGCATGCAATGGCTTATACCTACGAGCAATTGAAGCATAAGACCGTGGTCGAATTGAGGGAGATGGCCAAAGGGATCGAGCACGAGGCAGTTCAGGGCTACACCCAAATGAACAAGGAGCACCTGCTCCAGGCTCTCGCGAAAGCGCTTGGCATCCAGCATGAGCATCACGAGGTCGTCGGTGTCGACAAAGCGTCAATTAAATCGCGAATCCGCGAACTAAAGAAGAAGCGTGAAGAGGCGCTGGCAGCCCACGACCACGCTCAGCTCAAGACCGTGCGCCGCACCATACACCGCCTCAAGCGCCGAATTCACAAAGCGACTATTTGAGGTCAGCATTGACTTTCGTACCTGATATGGAATAGAAAGTCGGCAGTTCGCCGTCCAATCCGGAATTTACAAAAGTGAGGTAGCTAAATGAAGAACGCTATCAACCTGAACGTCAACGGTGTCTCATACCGTCACGAGGTCGAACCTCGAGTACTTTTGGTCCATTACCTTCGTGATCTGCTTGGTCTGACCGGCACCCATGTCGGGTGCGAAACGTCCTTATGCGGCGCCTGCACGGTCCTTGTGGATGGGCAGGCCGTTAAGTCATGCACGATGTTCGCCGTGCAGGCTGATGAGTGCAGCATCACAACCATTGAAGGCCTGGCCAAAAACGGCGAGCTGCATCCGGTCCAGGAAGGCTTCTGGGAGCGCCATGGCTTGCAGTGCGGCTACTGTACCCCAGGCATGATCATGGCCGGCACGCAGCTTCTCGATCGCAATCCGCAACCGTCCGCTGCAGAGATACGGCACGGTTTGGAGGGGAACCTCTGTCGCTGCACGGGTTACCAACACATCGTCGAGGCCGTCGAATACGCGGCAAAGAAAGCAGCAAGTTAAGAACTTGGTCTTTGGTTTTTGGCCTTAGGTCTTTGTTTCATTTGGCTGAAGAGCAAGTTGAAGCGCCAGACTTATTCCAACCAGAGTCAAAAGATCCAAGACCAAAGACCTAAGGCCCAAGGCCAAAGACCAAAGACCCAGCATCTTTTGGAGACAGTATGGCTAACAAATACGTTGGACAAAGAATCAAGCGAACTGAAGACCCGCGACTGATCAAAGGTCTGGCTCATTACGTCGATGACATCAAACTGCCAGACACGCTCCACGTTACCTTCGTCCGTTCCGTTTATGCCCACGCACGTATCAACGGCGTCGACACTAGCGAAGCTCTGAAGATACCGGGCGTCGTCGCCGTCTACACGGGTAAGGATATTGCCGATAAGCTGGGACCCGTACCGTGCGCCAGCGCCCTGCCCGATCTGAAAGTTCCAGACCATCGGGCTCTGGCAAATGACAAGGTCTACTTCGTTGGCCATCCCGTAGCCGCCATCGTAGCCACCGATCGCTACGCCGCTCGCGATGCCGTGGACCTCGTGATGGTCGATTATGAAGACCTTCCCGCAATAATTGATGTCGAAGAGGCAGCGCAAGGCGGACCCGTTATCCACGAAGCCTTTGGCGATAACATCGCATATAAATTGACGGCAGGCGAAGGTGACATCGATGCCGCACTCGCATCCGCCGATCATGTCCTCAGCCAGCGTATGGTTCATCAACGGCTGGCCCCAATTGCGATGGAGCCTCGCGGCGTACTTGCTCGGTACTTTCCCGGTGAGGAAGAGTTGACCGTCTGGTCGTCAACCCAAATACCGCATCTGCTCCGCACGCAACTCGCGCTGATGATTGGCATCCCTGAGAATAAACTGCGGGTGATTACACCCGAAGTTGGTGGTGGTTTTGGCTCGAAGCTCAACGTTTACGGCGAAGAGGCGCTTTTGGGCTGGATCGCCATTCAACTTGGCAAACCCGTTAAATGGATCGAAACCAGACGCGAGAATATGCAGGCTACGATTCACGGGCGTGGCCAGGTTGGCTACATTGAGATTGGTTGCAAGAACGATGGCACAATCACCGGGCTGCGGTATAACGTCTTTGCAGATCTCGGCGCGTATCATCAATTGCTTACACCGGCGATTCCCACCCTTACTGGCCTAATGCTCTCCGGCGCTTACCGGATACCGGCAATCCAGATCAACGTAACCGGTTGCTTTACAAACAAGATGGCAACCGACGCTTATCGGGGTGCAGGCCGGCCGGAAGCAACTTACGTCGTCGAACGGGCAATGGATCTCGTGGCCGCAGAACTCGGTATCGATCCCGCGGAAGTGAGGCTTCGAAACTTTCCGGCCGCTGACGAGTTCCCTTTTCACACAGCTACAGGTCTCGACTACGACAGCGGCAACTACCAGGCGGCTTTGGCAAAAGCGAAGGAGATCATCGACTATCCGGCTTTGCGAGCCGAGCAGCAGAAGGGACGCTCTGAGGGAAGACTGATCGGCATCGGAGTCTCGACCTACGTCGAGATCTGCGCCCTTGGTCCATCTCAGGCAATGCCGGCCGGTGGTTGGGAGAGCGCGACCGTTCGGATCGAACCCACCGGTAAGGTAACCGTAATGACCGGCGCCTCGCCGCATGGCCAGGGACAAGAAACCTCGTTTGCGCAGATCGCCGCGGACGAACTCGGTGTAGATCTTAATGATGTGACCGTCATTCACGGTGACACGTCAATCGTACAGTACGGGATTGGTACCTTTGGTAGCCGGGCTACGGCAGTTGGTGGTACCGCCGTTCTGATCGCGATCCAAAAACTTAAAGAGAAGGCTAGCAAGATTGCGGCTCATCTGCTTCAGTCGGATGCCTCGAAGGTGGCTTTCGAGGAAGGCCGGTACTCAATCCATGCGGCCAAGGCCGCGGGAGCAACCGAAGCATCGGAGCCTGTTGTCCCGGTCGGCGAGGCGCCTGCCGGGGCTATTCCCGAGCCTCAAACGGAAGGCCGCACCAGCGTAACAATCCAGGAGGTGGCGTTGGCTGCGCATCTGGCGAAGGAGCTCCCGCCCGATACTGAACCAGGCCTTTCAGCAACCTACTTCTTCGAACCAAAGAATTTCACCTTTCCTTTTGGCACTCATATCGCAGTTGTCGAGGTTGAACGCGAGACAGGCGACATCAAGTTCCTTCGTTATGTTGCTGTCGACGATTGCGGCAAGGTAATCAATCCCCTACTCGTTGATGGTCAGATCCATGGCGGCATTGTCCAATCAATCGGTCAGGCGTTATTTGAAGAAGTTGTTTACGACGAGCAGGGCCAACTCATCACGGGGACGCTAATGGACTATGCGCTCCCGAAGGCGTCTCAAGTGCCTCTCATGGAACTGGACCGCACCGAAACACCGTCGCCGGTCAATCCCTTAGGGGTCAAAGGAGTTGGCGAAGCGGGCACTATTGGCGCGACGCCCGCCATTGTCGGAGCAATCGTCGATGCCCTTGCCCCGTTTGGCGTCAAGCACCTGGATATGCCGGTGAAACCGGAAGCGATCTGGAGAATCGTTAATCAGGCGTAACACACGCAGGAGATGAAACATGATATCCGCAGAATTTGAATATTTCGCTCCCAAGACCCTGGAAGAAGCAGTTGCCCTTCTAGACCAACATCCTGATGACGCCAAGGTGCTCGCCGGCGGCCATAGCCTTATTCCGGCGATGAAACTGCGCTTGGCCCAGCCTCAATTGCTTATCGACCTGGGAAAGATCAAGGGACTCTCCTACATTCGCGAAGAACAGAATCAAATACTTATCGGCGCGATGACAACTCATTACGAGTTGGAGTCGTCCGTTGCGCTGAAACAAACGTGCCCGCTTCTGCCGGAATGCGCCTCTCATATCGGCGACGTCCAGGTTCGAAACAAGGGCACCATCGGAGGAAGCCTGGCTCACGCCGATCCGGCGGGCGACTGGCCTGCGGCGATCATCGCCCTTCGAGCCGATCTCGTAGCCAGCGGTAGCGCGGGCGAAAAGGTGATTGCGGCCGATGACTTCTTCGTTGATCTGCTGACGACCGCTTTGTTTCCCGGCGAGATCCTGCGTGAGATAAGAGTCAAGAAACCAGCGGGGCGCGTGGGCCAGTCGTACCAGAAGGCGCCTCATCCAGCTTCGGGCTTTGCTGTCGTTGGCGTTGCTGTGACGCTTACAGTCTCATCAGACGGGACCTGTGAGTCAGCAGGAGTGGGAATTACCGGTCTGTCGTCAAAGGCATTTCGGGCTGCGACCGTTGAAGGCGCCCTGGTCGGAAAGACTCTAAATGAGCAGGTGATCGCAGATGCCGCGGCGCTTGCCGCCGACGGTAGCGATGCGAACTCAGACCTTTATGCGTCGGGCGAGTATCGCTCGCATCTCGCTCGCGTCTATACGAAGCGCGCTATCGCAACGGCGGCGAGTCGAGCCGTTTAGATCGTTGCATATCCAACCGCTTCGAATATGAAGATCGAAGGCACATATCAACTGCACGCTCCCCGTGAGCGCGTGTACGAATGTCTCACCGATCCTGAAGTCCTCCAGCGTTGCATTCCCGGCTGCGGGCAACTCGAGAAAACCGGCGACGATACCTATGCCGCGACGATTAAAGCGGGAGTCGGGACGATCAAGGGTCTGTTCAAGGGCAGTGTAAAACTGGAAAACATGCGGCCCCCGGAGCATTATCGGATCGTGGTCGAAGGAAAAGGCGCACCTGGCTTTTTGAAAGGCTCTGGCGATCTCGACCTCGAGGAGCAGGGCGGGCTGACCACGATTAAATACGCAGGTGATGTGCAGGTTGGGGGCACCATCGCCGGCGTGGGCCAACGCATGATTCAGGCGACGTCAAAAATGATGGCAACTCAGTTCTTCACGGCGCTTGAAGCTGAGGCAAAAACTGCGGCCGGTGATTCACCACCCGAGCACGGCTTTTTTCGCACCGCCCTGAGGTGGTTCTCAGGGTGGCTAAAGCGAATTTTGAATAGTTAAGAAGCAACTGAAAGCGATTCACGAACTCACACGAACATTTACACAAATAAAGCCCACAAGAACGGAAAACTACCGAGCGGTCCTAACATTAGCGCGCGACCTTGCAAGAAATTCCTCCACTGCGGAGAGCTCTCTCGGCAAAGCCTTAGACATCCATTCGACACCATCCTTCGTGACTAACATATCGTCTTCGATGCGCACTCCCATGCCCTTGTATCTTTCAAATGCGGGTCGAACCGCCGCCTTGAACTTTTCCCATCTGTCCTGTTGCCAACCGTAAGGCAGGTAATCAAGCGCATCGACACGCACGTAAATTCCCGGTTCGTTCGTAAAGACCATGCCGGGCTCAAGCCGCGACCCGTAGCTACCAACGTCGTGAACATTCATGCCCAGCCAGTGGACAGTCCCGTGCATGAACCAAAGGCGATACTGATCGGAATCCTTGTCCGTGATCAGTCCCACCTTCAGCAAGCCTTCCTTGATCACCTCAGTTGCTGCCCGGTGGACATCGGAAGTATAGGCGCCTGGCTTGATCGCTCTCGCACCGGAGTTCTGCGCGTCATAGACGATTTGATAGAGTTCTGCCTGGGCCGGGGTGAACTTGCCGCTGATTGGAATCGTTCGGGTAATGTCCGCGGTGTAATGTTCATACTCCGCGCCAATGTCCATCAGCAACAGATCTTCGGGCCTCACTGGGCCCTGTGACTCAACGTAGTGAAGCGTGGTCGCATTAGGACCGCAACCTACTATTGGCGGGTATCCCCAATGGTCGGCGTTACGAAGTTTAAACGTATACGCCACTTGCGCATCTATCTCGTACTCCCATTTTGCATTCTCGGCCGCCACCCACGCGCGCTGCATTGCTTCTATGGTGATATCGACGGCATGTTGCAGAAGTCGCAGCTCCATTGGCGATTTCCGCAAACGGAGATCGGCAAATATCGGCGTCGCATTCCGAATACTGTACCCACTCGCCGACTTGGACCAGTCGGCAGCAAAACGTTGCTCCTGCCGGTATTCGCGGCTCTCTGCCTCACCCGGAACCAACAAGTAGAGCGAAGCTTCGTTCTTTCCAGCCGCTGCAATTAACTCTTCAAAACCAGAAGGCCCGCTGGCTGGTTGTGCCTCGGAAGTTGCCGACAACAACACACCTCCTGCCTTTGGCCGGTAGGGCTGCCGTTGCCGCAGGGCGCGGAGGAACGGTTCGAACTCACTCGCAGCCCAGATCTCCCTGATTCCGGAAACCATAGCCGCTTCCCCGGGTGCATACATGTGACCCGTCCAGGTTTCGGCCGCAGGATTCCGCCGGGGTAAAAAGAGAATCTCAGGCAATTGCGAATTACCTGGCATTAAGACAAGGGTTGCGCCTTTTTGTTTCAGGTTGGTGAGGTAATAAAGGTTGTTCTCCTGACGATACAAGTAGTCAACGTCGTGGGTATAAATCCTTGGCTCAGCGCTAAACATGATCAGCACCGCATTCTTACCTATCTTCTCAGCGACTCGTGCACGGCGCTGTGAAAGCTCAGCCAGGCGCTCGTGCTGGTCTATAACAGGAGCAGGCGGTGTAACTCGAATAGCCGGGGAGTCTGCCTGGACAAATTCGCGCGCTCCCATGCCGGCTGGCCAGTCAGCGACTGCCGCTACAACGATGCATAGTGCTGCTGCCACCAGAGCACGCACGACATAAGATAGCTTCATTCAGTTCTCCTTAAGCTAATAGACAATTTGAATCTCGTTTCGTGTAACAGGTGGGATTAGTGTCGCGACCTGGCAGGACTGAGTTCAAGGTGAAGTTGGGGCCTTATCTATAGTGACTTTTTCACCCGGGCGTAATAACTTCTTTTTCCCGTCGGGTGTAACCAGGATCCGCCGGCCATCGGGCGAAGTAATAAGTTGTGTGCCGTCAGGAAATGTCCGGACCGTGACACCAGTCGGATGGCGTGGCGGGCGAGTTCGCGGAACCTTCGGGGACCATTCCATCGCAGGAGGCTCTGGGACAACGATCACGGTTGATTCCTCGTGCTCCTCAGGTGTCGTTGACTGACTCGTCTTCTTTTTAGCCGTCCGTTCTCGAGAGGATCGCTCACTCTTTCTGGCTGTTTGCTCAGTTGTATCGTCTTGATCCGTTGCTTCGACCTGTGTGTCATCCACAGAGGCGCTATTAGCATCGTTGGGAGAAGGTGACTCAGCTTCAGGCGTCGCTGCCACCACCGCTGGCTGTTCCGCAGGCGCTGTACCGTTCTGATGAGCGTAGAGGCCAACGATACCAGCTCCAAGAACAACGACCGCTAGCGCTGAAATGGCCCACCACATTCTTGTCCCTCTTGAGGCCATAGACGCATGTCGAATTGCGGTGGTTTCGCCTGAAACTGCCGTTAGCGGACTAAGCCCTGCTTGAGTTGTACCCGAAGAGGTAGTGGTAGCAGTGGGAAAAAGCACCGTCTCGGCTTCAGAACGGCTGCTTACGGTTATTGCATCGCTGCTTGCCCGTAGAGCATGTCTCATTTCGGCAGCCGTGGCATAACGCTGTTCGCGGTTTTGCGCCATGGCCCGTTGAAGCGCTCCCGCCAATTGCGGGCTCACGTCCGGGTTAAGTTCATTGGCACGTTGTAAAGGATCGGGTTGACTGTTAACGATGGCCGCTGCTCGGGTAAGGGCGTCCGGAGGCTTTACCGCAGTAATCAGGTGATAAAGAGTTGCCGCAAGGGCATAGAGGTCGCTGCGAGCATCCGTTCCCAGACCCTGAATCTGCTCGAGGGGCGCATAGTTTGGCGTGTAGCCAAAGATACTGGCCGACGTGGTAACCCGAGAAATCTCGCTTCCCTGCCCCTTAGCCAACCCGAAGTCGAGCAGAATTATCTGGCCCCGCGAAGTCACTTTTAGATTTTGGGGCTTGATGTCACGATGGATTATCTGCGGGTCCTGCGTATGCAGATAATCGAGAGCATCCAGGAGTTGATCCGCCCAGGCGGTAACTTGATCGGCCGGAAACGGCCCGCGCCTGTGGCTCAGCTTCTCAAACAGGTCGTCCCCGCCAATGAACTGCATGACGAGAAACTGTCCTTCGATCTCAGAAAAATGGTCGCTCACACGAGGAAGAGCCGGGTGGTGAAGCCGGGCCAGCAGCCGCGCCTCGCGCTCGAACTGCTTTCTCAATCGATCGTCGACAAAAAAGGTCTCTTTGAGCGCAATTGTCGTGTCGAGTCTTAGATCCAAAGCTTCGTAGACGGCGCCCATTCCGCCCTGGCCGAGCTGCCGAACTATTCGATAACGATTCTGTAAGATGGTGTCAGGCGAAAGCATGCTTATCCATTCCAACCCTTACTCGACTACATTCCAAACATTGATTTTGACGGCCAACTCAATCCCAAAGTCGATCAACGTTACAAATTCCGGGGCATTATACACGCGCGAAACAAAGAAGGCCCAATCGCCTCAAACTCAAAACACCACCACGGGAGCCAATATCGCACAAAGAAACAACGCAGCTTAAACGCTCGAAAGGCCCTGACGGATTCAAAAAAGTCAGGAGCTTTTATCAGATGTCTCGGGGAAACATGGAGTAATAAATACGAGATTTGACCGAAGCAGGAGCGCACTAAATTTGCACCATCCGCACCGAACTCGTCACTTCAATGTTGAGGAGATCAGCTAATGCGCGTATCCTAACGGACATGTCCAAATCCTATTCCCCGATCGACGATGATGAAGTCATCGATGTTAGGCCTCCGTCTCGCTGGCACTGGCGCCGCTGGTTAATCGCCGGGCTGGTTGTTTTATTCCTCAGCTCTTCCAGCCTCGTGGGTATTTACGTCTCTGCTTTGTGGTTTGAATCACTAGGTTATCAGGATGTCTACTGGTACATCCTGAAACTGAGGGTGGGGCTATTCTTCATCTTTCTGTTCCTCACGATCCTGATCCTAAGAGGATCGTTCTGGTTGCTGGAGAGGGTTTTTTCGGCCCATGTGCTCGCCAAAAGAACAATTATTGTAAACGAGCAGGCAGTCGAGTTTTCGCCCGGTCGTTTTTTGCGGCCCGCGGCTTGGATTGTGGCGGTCTTATTTTCTCTGGTCTACGCCCTTGCTATGAGCGCACAGTGGCAGGTGTTTGCGCTCTATTTTAATCAGGTCGTCGGAGGCCCCACTGAACCCATCTTTCAAAAGCCGCTGAGCTTCTATTTTTTCTCGCTGCCATTTTATGATTCGCTCAGTTCCTGGCTTGTGTCTCTGGCATTTGTCGTCCTGGCCGCCTCGCTGATCTATTCCTTTTTGACGCTGCCTGAGAAAGTTATGAAGTCAGCGAGCCGCACCGTTTCAAAATCGGCTTTCACCGCGGTGTCTGTGGCTTTGGCGGCATTTCTGATCGCTTTTGCCTGGCGGGTCTATCTGTCTCGCTATCCTTATTTATGGACCGATCACCAGACCATTTCCGGTGTGACATTCACCGAGGCAAATTATTTACTCCCAGCACTTCTCTTCATTTGTGTTGCACTTCTCATCGCTGCTGCCCTGGCTTTGATAAATGCCTTTACTCAGCGAGGGTTGCGTTTGCTGCTGATCGGACTCGCGCTCCCGGTGCTGGTCTACGTAGTCGGCGTGGTAATCGTGCCTGCTTATATCCAGAGCTTTATCGTCAAACCGAATGAACTTGGGCGCGAGACACCTTATATCACCCACAACATCGCAGCTACACGACAGGCATTTGGCTTACACCAGGTCGAGCAACGCGATTTTGAAGCAGATACGTCGATTCAGGCACTTGATCTTGCAGGAAATCGGGACTCACTCGAAAACATTCGGCTCTGGGATTGGCAGGCGCTTCAGGACACACTGAAGCAGATTCAAGCAATCCGCATCTACTATGATTTTTTTGACGTCGATGTGGATCGTTATGAGCTTGAAGGAAAAACCCGCCAAATGATGGTTGCCGCGCGCGAGATTGCCGTTGATAAGCTTCCGGAAGCTTCGCGCAACTGGATCAACCAGAAATTGATCTATACCCATGGTTACGGTCTCACGATGAATACTGCCAACGGTTTTACTCGTGAAGGCATGCCGCGCTTCGTGGTGTCCAATATGCCCGTCGAATCAACGTCGCCTGACATCCGGATAACACGGCCGCAGATCTATTACGGCCAGTTGACCAATACAGACGTCTACGTTAAGACCAGACAACAGGAATTCGACTATCCTCAGGGCGAAACAAATACTTACACAACCTATGAAGGTAATGGAGGAATTAAGATAGGCGGGCCACTGCGTCGAATGTTGCTAGCCTGGGCGCTGGGTGACATTGCGAAACTTCCCTTCTCTGATGACGTGACCTCCGAGAGCCACGCGATGATTCGACGGAACATCATCCAGATAGTTAACCACGTGGCGCCTTTCCTCATCTACGACGTAGATCCTTATATGGTCGTGAACGAGGAAGGAAGACTTTTCTGGATCATTGATGCCTTCACACAGTCGGCATCTTACCCTTACTCTCGTCACCACCGCGTCAATAATCAATCGGTCAATTACATTCGCAATAGCGTCAAGGTGCTAATTGACGCATATCACGGCACGACTGACTTCTATGTCTTTGACCAGGACGACCCCCTGATCGCCGCTTATCGTGCCACGTTTCCAAGCCTGTTCAAGAATGCCGATCAGATGCCCGCTGACCTGCGCTCCCACGTGCGTTATCCGGAAACCCTGTTCCAGGTACAGGGCGAAGTTTATGGGCTCTATCACACCCAAAACCCAACAGTCTTTTTCCAGCGCGAAGACGTCTGGAACGTAGCGAATCGCATCACCGGAGAGGACGCGCAAAACAAGCAAACGCAGCCGATCGATCCATATTTCGTGCTGATGCGATTGCCTGACGAGAAGCCCGTCTTTGAGTTTGTGCTTATTTTGCCATTTACTCCCGCTAATCGAAACAACATGATTGGCTGGCTGGCGGGACGAAGCGACGGCGAGAACTACGGTAAGCTCGTAGGTTATAACTTCCCGCAGGGTCGGCTCATCGATGGACCTGTTCAAATTGAGGCTCGCATCGATCAGAATGCTCAACTCGCCGCCCAGTTCAGTCTCTGGAATCAGCAGGGGTCGCGGGTGATCAGGGGACACTTACTTGTGATTCCACTGGGACGTTCGCTGCTCTTCGTCGAACCAATCTATCTACAGGCTGTCCGCAGCCCTATGCCCGAGCTGCGTCTGGTTGTCCTGGCGACGCAGGAGAGACTCGGCTTTGGGACGACCTTCGAGGAAGCTCTGACCAACCTCGTGGGAGCCGAGGTTCCACCTTTGGCGCCGGAGGAAAGTAAACCAGGAGAAGAACAACCGACCCCTGCTGATAAACCGGCCCCCACGAAGCCAACTCCAACAGTAATAGCCGTGCCGGAGGGGGTACAGGAGTTGATCATCAGGGCTATCCGGGAGTTTGAGGAATATCAGCAACTGACTGCCCAGGGCAGGCTTGCGGAAGCCGGCCAAAAACTCGAGCAACATAAACGAACGCTTGAGGAGTTGAGGAAGCTGACGGGAAGATAAAAAGGGTCTTGGGTCCTTGGCATCGGTGTTTGGACTTTGGTTTGACGAGGTGTGAGCGATCCGAGTAAGGCTTACAAAGACCAAAGGCCTAAGTCCAAAGACCGTACTCATCTGATCCTCTCAAGCAACTTCTTTGCTTCTCTGACGGCGTCCTCATATTCCGGAAGATAATTTGGATCGGGCTTCATCTTGAGAATGAAGTCTATCTGCCTTCGAGCCTCTGCATTGCGCCTGTCTCCACGATAGGCCTGCGCTAGCCTCAATCTTAGAAGGGGATTGTCCCCTCCAACCTGCAAACCCTTTTCCAGATACTCAATCGCCTTTTGTGTGTCACCTCCCAGTAACCGGGGAGCTTCCAGGTACAGTTGACCCAGTACCATATAGGCGCTTCCCCTTTCATAGGTATGGTCGATTGCCAGGACCGCCTCCATTTCCTTCCGGATCTCTTCAACATTGGCAAGACTGGCAAGGGCGCTGTCGCGGGCTGCCCCACCGTAGTTGGCGCCCAGCCAGAAATGGCCTTCCGCGCTCTGGCCATTTAGTTCAACGGCAACCTTGCCTACTTCTGTTCCTTCCCGAAAGGCTGCCTCCCGTTCGCGGACATCTTCAGAATAGGTACCCAGGTGGTAGAGAAATCTCGACAACTTCCAAGCTGCCTCGTAATTGCCATAATCTGCCACCCGCCCCTGCCTTAGAAGGGCCACTCCCATCCGCGTTTTGTTGAGGTCCTGGCGCTCGAGGTATAGCTGATCAGCTTCAACGATCTTCTCCTGTGCAAGAGCTTCATCTCCTCCGTCGATCCCAGGTCCTTTTTCGTCTTTTCTGCACGATAGAGCAACTGCAAACAGACAAAATAGAAAGGTGCAGATGCCCAGTTTTGCGAGGGAAATGTGTGAAATCCTCATAATCAGCCCTTCGATTGTATGGCTGCACCATACACTGCAAAATATCAGCCTCGGTTTGAATACCCAAATGCATACGAATAAGGTATATTGTCAGGCCCTAATAAATACCGACTCCCTGAAGGGGAGCAAACCCTAGACATTCAGGCTGGAGGACACTTTGGCAGCGGCGGCATTCTACGATCTTGAAGGCACTCTGGTCAGCACCAATCTCGTTCATACATTGGCCTTCTATGCTAAGAATCAACCGGGACTGTTCCGAAGTTTCAAGAAAAGCGCCGCAACACTCGTCAGCCTTCCCGTTTTCGCTATCACTGACCAGTATAGTAGAAAAGTTTTCAATGACCTCTACTTTAAACGCTATCGGGGCGAGTCCGAAGACCGGCTGCGCTTCTTCGCTCAGGAGTTATTCGAAGACGTGCTTAAGCCAAATGTTTTTCCCGGCACTTATGAACTCCTGGGAAAGTCTCGGAGCCTGGGTTTGCGGCAGATTGTCGTTACCGGAGCGCTCGATGTTTCGGTAAAGCCGTTGATGGACCATCTCGGGATAGAGGAGTACGTGGCCAATCGGCTTGAATTCGTCAATGGTGTTGCCACCGGAAGGCTGCTGCCGCCAGTGATGGCATCGGCGACAAAAGCTTCATGGATAAGGGTATTTGCCGAGCGCGAAGGCATCAGCTTGAGCGACTCTTATGCGTATACGGACAGCATGAGTGATCTGCCGATGCTTTCAGTGGTGGGACATCCTGCTGTTGTTAATCCAGACATGCGTTTGCGGCAAACGGCATTGCATCACGACTGGCCCATACTCAGTTTGAAATAGTTCGCGTTCTTGGAGAATGGTAAATGGTAAATGGTAAATGGAAAGCAGGTTCAAAACTCACAACCTCAAAAGGAGCACAACAATGCGACCACATGAAAACCTCAAGGCTTGGAGTAAATCAGTCGATTTTGTCGTTGAAGTCTACAGGGCTACGGATAGATTCCCGAAGGAGGAGAGATATGGCATAACCTCACAGATTCGTCGCGCTGCCGTTTCTATACCTGCCAATATTGCCGAAGGCGCAGGTCGGTACTCTCAAAAAGAGTTCGCCCACTTCGTCTCCAATGCCCAGGGATCCGCGAGTGAACTAGAGACTGAACTGATCATCGCTCACCGTCTGGGTTATCTCAACGACACTCTGTTTGCCCAGCTATTAACCTATCTCGAGCCCATAGGCCGGCTAATAACCGGGCTGTCTAAGAGTATTCGCGTCGACTGAGAACCAGGAGACACGCTAACGGAAGGTATGTTACCACTCCATTTACCATTTACTATTTACCATTTACCCGAATCTCGCCGGAGTTAAACTTGCGCTGAAATCTAAAATCGACAATCCCTTATGCCACTTCAACTAAGACGAAAAACACACGAGTCAGTCACGTATATCGACCGTGATAGCGCGCCTCGCATCATTCCCTCCGGGGAAGACTTCATCCTCGAGGACCTCCCTATTGGCACCCGTGTACTTTATCCCAATCCACCGATTAAGGGATTACCCAACCGCGAAGCAGCCATAAGGTACGCGCTAAACCACCCGCATGGTTGCGACCCGCTCTTTGCCCAACTCGAGCCCGGCATGCGGGTCACCGTGGCTGTAGACGACATTAGTCTGCCGTTGCCGCCCATGGCCACTCCTGATATTCGCCAGACCGTCCTCGAGATCGTTCTGGACATGCTGGCCGGACACGGCGTTGATGACGTGCATATCGTTATAGCCAACTCGCTTCATCGAAAGATGACGCCGTGGGAGATGAAGCGAATGGTTGGCACAAGAATCTACGATGAATACTATCCCGACCGCTACTACAACCACGACGCCGAATGGCCCGACGGTTTGATAAAAATTGGCGAGACTAAGCACAAAGAGCCACTGGTGCTAAATCGTCGCGCCGCCGAAAGCGATCTGCTCATTTATGTGAACATTAACCTGGTCCCGATGGACGGTGGACACAAATCCGTTGCCGTGGGGCTGTGCGATTACGAATCACTGCGCGCGCATCATGAACCCCAAACCATTCGTGACTCCGACAGCTACATGGATCCCGCACGGTCCGAACTCAGTCGCAAATGTAATCGTCTTGGCCAAATTGTCGATGAGAAACTCAATGTCTTTCATATCGAGACGGCAATCAACAATCGCATGTACAAGGGCGACATGGATTTCCTCTTGAAGAATGAGGATGACTTTTCCGCGTTTGACCGGATGAAATATGAAGCCATGCGCTACACGATGAGCAAACTTCCCCGGCCCGCCAGGCGCAAGTTGTTGCACTCGAGACCAGCACAATACGAGATGATCGCTTGTCATGCGGGCAAAACAGAACCTGTGCACGAGCGGATTATTGCCAAAGCCTTCGAACAATACGCGATTCCTGTACGCGGCCAATGTGACATCCTGGTTACCGGCATTCCTGATATTTCGCCTTACAACGTCTATTCGATTCTCAATCCGTTGCTCGTTCAGGTAATGGGCCTCGGCTACCATTTCAACTTCTACAGAAACAAGCCGCTCCTCAGGAAAGGTGGCGTATTAATCCTTCACCATCCCTGCTACGATGAATTCGACCACCGGTTCCACCCCAGCTATATCGAATTCTTCAATCGCCTGCTGCCCGAGACGCGTGACGCCTTTGTTCTGCGTGATAAGTACGAACGTGAATTCGCAAACAATCCAAGCTACGTGGAGATGTACCGCCGGGGTAACGCCTATCACGGCGCGCATCCTTTCTTCATGTGGTATTGGGGTGAGAATGGACGCCAGCACGTAGGTAAAGTGATAGCCGCCGGCGCTGAAAATGCTCACGTCCCGGCGATGCTCGGCTGGGATCGTGCCGATAACCTGACTGAAGCCATCGCCATGGCTCGGAGTCACATGGGCAGTTCGGCTGAAATAACGATGCTGCACCAACCCATGATCGGGATTGCGGACATGGAATAATATGAACCTCTCGCCTACCGAAATCTATCGAGACCGCAAGATCTTTCTGATCGGCAGCACCGGCTTCCTTGGGAAAGTCACGCTGAGCATGCTGCTGTATCGCTTTCCAAACGTCGGTCGCGTCTATGTCACAGTGCGCGCACGCTCGCAGGAAGAGTCTGAAGCGCGTTTCTGGAACAACGTTATTACGGCGCCCCCTTTCGATCCTTTGCGCGAGCGGTACGGGAGTGCGCTTGAAGGCTTCATCCGCGACAAGGTGGTGGTCCTTGGCGGTGACATCGGCGATGAGAATCTCGGTTATTCCGAGGAAGAATCGCAGCGGATTGCGGCAGACATCGACGTAATCATTAACAGCGCAGGTAACGTAACCTTTAACCCCACGCTCGAGAGTGCGCTGCGGACGAATGTGGTCGGCACCCAGAACGTGATTGCCTTTGCCAAAAGGATGAAGCGGCCGGCCTTGATCCATGTCTCTACCTGCTTTGTGGCTGGCAATCGTGCGGGGGCTGTTTGGGAAAGCGACCCCGTGATTGGCTATTTTCCGCGCAAGCACGAACTCGAAGGTGTTGAATTCTCCGTTGAGCAGGAGATCAGGGACTGCGCCAAACTGGCTGAGCGCGTCAAGGAAGAAGCCCGCGACGCCATGATGGTGGCACGCTTCCGCGATCTGGCCCGCAAACGGCTAAACGATGAAGGGCGGGACGCTGACGATCCGGACGCGTTGGGCCTGGCTGTCGCTCGTGAGAGAAAGGTCTGGACCAGAACGAGGCTCACCGATCTCGGGGTCGAACGCTCTGCCTGGTGGGGCTGGCCCAACATCTATACCTATACAAAGGCCCTCGGTGAACAGCTTGTGGCCGCTGAAACTGGTATCGTACGTAGCATTGTCCGTCCAAGCATCGTCGAATCCGCACTTGCTTATCCGTTTCCCGGTTGGAACGAAGGCTTTACGACTACTGCGCCGATCATCTTTCTCGTTTTGAAGGGCCAGACGCAGATTCCCGCCAACGATAAACTGATTTTGGACATCACCCCGGTCGATCAGGTCGCAGCGGTAATGCTTGCCGTTGCGGCCGAGGCTTGTGTTGAAGAACCGCGCCTTGTTTTCCAGGCCTCCACAGGCGACACCAATCCAAACAACATGGAGCGCATCATCAACCTTGTAGGTCTGTTCAAACGCAAGCACTTTCAGGAGAAAGACACAGGGGTCAAGCTAATAAACGAGCTTGCAGCACGGATGGAGCCTCGTCCTGTCTCGACATCAAAGTTCGAAAAGACGTCAATTCCTATGATTAATACGGCGGCAAAGAAAGCCGCAACGATGCTCGATCGCGCCCGACCCCGTTGGGGCGGCGGCCGCGTTGTCGAGGTGATAAATCGCGTCAAGTCGAGCGTAGACCGTGTGGAAGAGATCACTCGCGAAACCACCGACGCCTTCGAGATGTTTCGCCCTTTTACTGTCGAGAACGCTTATGTGTTTCGCTCCGATAACGTACGCTCGCTCTTTGACCGCATTCGACAGGAAGAACAGTCGCTGCTCCCCTGGTTTCCTGAAAAGTTTGATTGGTATGACTACTGGTTGAATATCCATCTTCCCGGTCTGAAGAAGTGGGTATTTCCAACGCTCGAGGAAGATATGCGCGTCCAGCCAAAGCGCATTTACACCTATCGCGATCTACTCGAGCTTTTTGAGACTTCCACTAAACGACATGCTACCCGAGTGGCAATGCGCATCGAACGCGATGGCCGTAAGGAACAGTACACATATGCTGACCTCCGGGAACTGGCTACGCGTGCAGCAGCCTATCTGGCCAGCCAGGGTATCCAACCCGCAGATCGGGTCATGCTGGTAAGTCATAACGCGCCCGAATGGGGAATGAGCTATTTCGGTGTTCTCAAAACCGGCGCGAGTTGTATTCCTGTCGACCCCGAAAGCTCAATCGAGGAGATTCTGAACTTCACTCGAGCAGGTGACGCTGCGGGCATCATCATTAGTGAAAAGCTCGATCAGGAACATGCGGAATTAAGACAGCGGTTAGTCGACGACGGCTTACCAACCCGTGTCTGGACCTTTTCTGAGGTCTTTGCCCTGCCCGATGAAGAGACTGAACAAGAACAGATCGCCCTCCTGCCTCAGCGGGTCCAGGCTCAAACCGTCGCTTCGTTGATCTTCACTTCGGGCACTACTGGACATCCAAAAGGGGTTATGCTCTCGCACCGTAACTTTACGAGCATGGTTTCGATGCTGTCTTCCGTCTTCGACATGTCGACGAGAGATGGAGTGCTTTCGGTTCTGCCGCTCCACCACACTTTTGAATTCTCAACCGGATTTCTGACGCCCCTAAGTCGCGGAGCGCAGATTACTTATCTGCCGGAGTTAACCAGCGAAGCTCTGGCTCGCGCTATCAAGAATGGTCACGTTACGGGAATGGTTGGGGTGCCGGCGCTTTGGGAACTTCTACATCGACGCATTAAGAACAAATTTAACGAGCGGAGCGATTGGATCGGTAAGACAGCCGACCTCCTTATTCAGGCCAACTCGTGGTTGCGGGACCGGACACCTCTAAATCTTGGTCCAATAATCTTCTATCCAATTCATGAGGGACTCGGGGGACGCATCCGCTACTTTATTAGTGGCGGCTCGGCACTGAGCGAGAAAGTTCAGAATGATTTCCAGGGCCTGGGTTTCACGATTCTTGAAGGCTACGGCCTGACAGAAGCCGCCCCCGTGCTAACAGTTACTCGGCCCGAAAATCGCCTGCTTACCGGCAGCGTAGGTAAACCCTTGCCCGGCGTCGAGGTGAAGATTGCCGAGCCCGATTCCTCAGGTCTGGGGGAAGTCATTGCCCGCGGGCCAAATGTAATGCTTGGTTATTATGCCGATGAAGAGTCCACGCGCAGCACACTCGTGAACCGGTGGTTGTACACCGGCGATCTGGGTCGCATCGATGACGATGGAAATCTGTACCTGGTTGGCCGCTCGAAAGAGATCATTGTCGATACGAACGGCAAGAATGTTTATCCGGATGAACTCGAAGAGTTGTATTCAAACTCTCCTTACGTGAAGGAACTAAGCATCGTAGGTCTGCCGGATGGAATTGGTGAAAAAGTCGCTTGCCTCGTCGTTCCCAACGATGAATACGACATCGCGTTGTCGCGTGATGAGCTGCGTCGCCGCGTCGAAGAGCATTTCCGTGAGGTGTCTGCCTCCGTGCCCTACTACAAGCGTGTCAAGGTTCTTCATTTCACGGACGTCGAATTGCCGCGGACGGCCACCCGAAAGGTTAAACGGCGCGACGTTACTGAGTCGCTTCAAAAATTAGAAACGGATCAGAAATCGGGTCGACCAGAGACAGTTAGTGAGCAGACCGCCTCCGAATCAGCCTGGCTCCTGAACATCGTAGCGTCAGTCAGTAACCGTCCGCGCGAGGAGATCTCGATCAACACTCGGTTGGCGGATATCGGATTTGACAGTCTGATGTTTGTCGAGCTCGCTACGGCAATCGAGAATGCGGGAGGTGCGATCTCAGCGCCAGAACGATTTAACGAAGTGCAGGATGTCAGGGAACTCGTAAACGTGGTCGGACGCCGTCGTCCAGGAACTGAAAAAGGCGACGGGTCCACGCGGCATGAACCTGTGCGGAAACGCGAAGACGAGATCTACATACCCTCACTAGTCCGAGTAATCGGGAATAAGGGGCTCGACCTTGTGCAACGCGCGTTTTATGACCGGCTCTTGCATACTCGTTATGAAGGTCGGACAAATATTCCCGTCCACACCAACTTCATCGTAACCGCGAACCATTGTTCTCACTTGGACATGGGCCTGACAAAGATGGCGCTGGGTGAGGCCGGTCGCGACATGGTTGCCCTGGCCGCGGCCGACTACTTCTTTGACAATAAATACAAGCGCGCCTACATGGAAAACTTCACGAATCTCGTGCCAATGGAGCGCACCGGCTCGTTGCGACAGTCTTTGCGTCACGCCCGGTCTTTTCTCGATCGTGGCTATAACGCCCTAATCTTCCCGGAAGGCACCCGCTCGCTTAGCGGTCAGATGGCAGACTTCAAGCCGGTTGTGGGCTACCTGGCGCTTGCTTCACGGATCGGAATACTGCCAATGTATCTCGAAGGCACCTATGAAGCGATGCCCAAAGGATCGAGCATCATTAAGAGTCGTGAAGTTGGCGCTCGAATCGGCCGCTATCTGTCAATCGAAGAACTCGAAGAACTTACAAAAGGTATGGCCCGGGCAGAGGCGTATCGTCTGATCGCAGCGCTGGTCAAACATGAGGTCGAGAACCTGCGCGACCGCACGCGGAATTCTTTTGACGCCAAAAGTCTTCGCAAACGATGGAAGGCCGAACGCCGCGCCCACATCAGTCATGTACCGCAGTTGGTGGGGAGTGATGAGTGATCATTTTGCCTCGATGGCCTCACCCTTAAAGGAGGATGGAATGGTGAAGAACATTGAAAGGTTTGAAGACTTTATCGCATGGCAAAAGGCACCCGACACACATCACTCATTACTCGTGACTCATCACTAGAATATGGCTACCTCGAAAAAACGTACGGCGCGCATGACCCCGGGTGCAGGTTCCAGGCGGCGCGCTGCAATTGAAAAGCGGCCCCGACCGACGACTCTGATCACCGGAGGGACCGGCTTTCTTGGCGCCCATCTCGTGCGCCAGATAGTCCAGGATGGCCACAAGGATATTCGGGTAATGGCGACCTCCATTCCCGATTGGCTCGTAGATCTTGGCGTTGAAACATACGAAGGCTCAATCACTAATCCAGATGATGTCAAACGCGGGGTCGAAGGAATCAAGGAAATCTATCACCTGGCGGGACGTGTCGACCGAGAGAGAAATCGGGCCCGCGAAATGTACGCTCTTCACGTCGAGGGCACACGCCTTCTCTGCGACGCTGCCCGCGAAGCCGGCGTCAAAAACATCGTGCTCGCCTCTACCAGCGGCACGATCGCCGTCAGCGAGGACGGCGATGTAATTCCCGATGAGTCATTTCCGCCGCCGTTGGAAATAATCTCCCGCTGGCCCTACTACGCCAGCAAGGTGTACCAGGAGATGGCAGCGCTCGAGCGCTTTAACGGCAAGGGTCTGCGTCTGGTCATTATGAATCCGAGCCTGCTGCTCGGACCCGGCGACGACCGTCTCAGCTCAACGAAGGTTGTGCTCGATTTCATGGCTCGGAAAATTAGCGCGGTGCCGACCGGGGGCATAAGCTTCGTCGATGTCCGGGATGCAGCCGAAATGTTTCGAGTGGCCATGAAGAAAGGCCGTCACGGAGAGCGGTATCTCTTCGGCGCCGCAAACTGGACCTTTTCAAGGTTCTTTGGCCGGCTGGAAAGGCTCAGCAAAGTTGCGGCGCCAAAACTCGCATTGCCGTCCAAGTTGATTGTCACCGGAGCCAATCTTGTCGACTCGCTCTTCAAACAGTGGGACCTCGAATCGCCGGTCGAGCCGGGAGCAATCGAGATGGCCCAGTACTTCTGGTATCTCAACTGTGCCAAGGCCTCGCGGGAACTCGGCTTCAAGCCACGCGATCCGGGCGAGACCTTACATGAAACCGTCGCCTACCTACGCGAGAATTTTCTTGGCCATCATTCCTTGAGCAAATAGCTGGATCATTCGCCCAACGCAGCGTACTTGAACAATCTGAACCGGTACTGTTGCTGATCACGAATGTTCTTGGCTACCACCCCGTGCAGGTTCTCGTCCCACGAGGTGTATTCGTCGATGAAGCGGTCTGAGGCAGCCTTGTCCCCCTGGAGCTGCACATCAAGCACCTTCGCAAGTAACTCGCCGGCAACGTCGTGATATCGATCGTAGCTGATCTGTAGCTTGCCTTCCGCAAAACTAAGCAGTCCCTTCTCCAGAAAGTAGTTCCATTGCATTAGTTGCATCGTGTTGTAAGGCTGATCGCGACGTGGCCGGTTATTCTGAAGTACCCGCATGATGCCGCTCGCGTAAACTGAGCGCAGTTGTTCGTCCGTGTAGTAGCCCTGCTTGTGGAGCCTTTCCGCAGCGAAGAGCGAAACTAGATCGGCCTTCATCTCTTCCAGCGCGCTCGAGTTCTCTTCCAGGGCTTCATCAAGATCGCGACCATCTTTGGTCCGATCTACTCCCAGATAGTGACCCACCTCATGCCACAAGGTCCGATAGAAGTTACCGTCACTGGTAAGGTCGGTCTTGTGAACGGGAGCTACCGCGGCAGCCCAGATCTTCGCTGTGTCTGAAAAGATTGTCGGCTCGCGCATGATGTTCGCACGGAGCAGGATAACGCGACCGTAACGACGTGCAAGATAACTTTCATTGGGCAGGATCGTAGCAGTGTTACCGCCCCGGGACTGGCCAAAATCAGCAATCACATCATAGACACCTACTGGGATGTCTTCCCGGACCTTTTTCTGTTGTTTATAAGGTAACGAATCCTCGATCGCCTGGAGTCCCTTCATTGCGCTGCGCAAGGCGTCAGTCTCTTTCTGACGAACGCTCAAAAGGCTTAATGAGAAGAAGGTCTTAACACCATACAATTCATCATCGTAGACCTCGTAAGCCCCGATTTGCGCGTTAAGATTTTTGAACTGGCCCGTGATCCAGGATGCGTCGCCAGACTCGTAGTCGTCAGAGAGAAGATCGCGCGCACGGTTGCGCAGGTAGCGAGCAAATTCCTCGTCTTCTTTAGTGACAGCATCCGCAGCCTCATGCAGCAATGAGGACGCCTTCAGCAATTCATCGGCGTACGCTACGGAATATGGAACTGCGTAGAACGCTTCTGCTGCGTTCCCAGTCTGAGGCGCTATCTGTTCCAGCCTCTGCTTCAATCGAGGGTGAAGCGTCTCGAGAACCGGATATTTTACGAGTGTCGCCAGATCCCGGTTCAGATTTTCCGCAGTGCTCCTACGGACCACGGCCCGCAGGTCAAGGATCTGCTCGCGCTTATCTGGCTGCTTCTTAAGAAACGCCTCGAGCTCTTCCTTCGTTACGCGCCACGGATAAACATTCTTTCCCGGCTGGACCCCATCTACGGAAAGGAAAGGTTCGCGCTTGTTATCAAGGGTTGTAGCAATTGGCCCCTGGAAAAGGCGATAGAGCGTAAGGAGGTTTCGGGTGGCATCAGTAGATTGCTGCTTATCCATTCGGATAAGTTCAGCCCTGGAAGGCAGTGCCTGGGCGTGCCTTTGGTGCTCGTAAAGACCTTGAAAGATAATGCCGACTTCGAGCAGTTTTGATACGGCAGTTTGTTCCCCTTTGCTTAAATGCGTAAGCTCCGGAGCCAGCGTGATAGTTCTGGTTTTATCGAGAATGGCCTGACTTTTTTCGGCGGGCCAATAGCCTGCACCGAAACTGTTTGAAGGATTCATCTGTGTCCCTGTCTGGGCAATAATGCAACCGGAGATAAATAGAATTACTGCGTAAGAAGCAAATTTATTCATTCAACAACCTCACAAATGGTTTCTCGCCATTATACTCTTATCTTCAGCCGGCCTGCGACGAGGTCTGAAAACCATGAGGGACGCTCTGGCGTGACGTCTGTCTGCACTTTGTTGCGCCAACCGAAAGGTAATTCATTTCCGGCTTTAGACCTGCACACAATTCTCTTGATTTTTATCAATGCTGCGTCGGTCATCCGGGTTGCCAACATTACCGGGCGCAATGAAAGGATTACTCGAAGGTACAAAGCGCCGGCTAAAGCGGAGTAGAAGACGGCGCGCAGTTGGCAGGGCCTACGACATGGCACTTGAGATTGCACGCGTGATCCCTCGAGGCTCCAGCGTGTTGGATGTAGGATGCGGTAACGGATTCATCGCTCACCACCTTACCGGCATGCTGCGGACAAATGTAGTTGGTCTGGACGTGGCAAAACAGACCGAGGCATCCATCCCATACGTGCCTTATAACGGCAGACATTTTCCCGTAAAGGACGAGTCATTTGACGTAATTCTTCTCTGTTATGTTCTGCATCATGCTCAGGAATTCTATTTGGTGATGAATGAGGTCAAACGTGTTCTGCGGGAAGGTGGTCTCGTTATCGTGTACGAAGATATGCCGCTAGGACAGTTGGATCGTTTCGTATGCGGAATTCACAATCGCAAGTGGAGAGACCGGACAGGACCATGCACGTTTCAACTCGCAGCAGGCTGGCGCTTTCTCTTTGGTCTCACCGGCTTCGAGATTGTCAGTGAGCGTACTCTCTCACGCTGGCGCAATCTTGCACACCCTGTCTCTCGAAGATTCTTCCTGCTCAGGGCAAACGGAAGTCAAATAGAGCGGTCCGAATCGACTGCGCAAGCGTGTCCCCATGACGAGGTGAAGGTCGGACTCAAATGGCCCCGATCTGCCGGTACAACTTCATAAAGTCAAAGTTGTTCCATGCTTCGACAATCTTTCCGCCTTGAATCCGGACTATAGTGATACCTGTTATTTCCATCGGGACATGAGTAGCAGCCAGACCCAGCGTGTCGCCATCGTGATGGCCGCGAACGACACACCGAGCTGCAAGCTTATCTCCTTCGGCGATGGTATCTTCGACAGTAACAACAATATTGGGAAAAGCACCGCGAAACGCCGCGTGAAAGATCTTATACTCGTCTGGACCACGCATTGGATTCCCAGTTTCGTCGGTGAGACCATGAGCAATACCATCAGCGGAAAACATCTCATCAATTGCAGCAGTATTGCCCTGGTTCCAAACTTCTTCGAACCACCGTTTGATTAGAGCCTTATTCTCTTCTGACATGAGCATCCTCCTCCATCAGACGACCTCGTTTAGACCGGCTCTCATGGTTGCAAATTTAAGCGGTCGCTGAACTAATCAAAACCGCGATCATCTTAGCTTGCAGAGGACTGTATGCTCTTTCTGCAAAATCTGGGGAACGGCTTGAGGAATTCGGGGACCGCTCTTCATGAACTATAACAATTCGCGTTTTGAGTGGAGCACAGAACTCGAGATTCGACTAGCTCTTCTGCAACTCAGCCAAAGCGGTTAGTACCTCTTCACTATGACCGGCGGGTCGCACCTTTAAGAATACTTTTGCTACCTTGCCCTGTGGATCAATGATGAAAGTATTACGAGAGGACAGCTTTGCGCCGTTGTACTCCATTACTGAACCGTAATCACTCGAAACTTTTGCGTCTGTGTCGGAGAGCAGCTTAAACGCCAAGCCCTCCTTGGCACAAAATTCCTTGTGTGATTCTGCGCTATCGACGCTGACGCCGAGAATGACTGCATTCAACTGTTCATATTTTTCCAGATCACGTTGGAAGTTTCGCGCCTGAAGCGTACAACCGCTCGTGAAGTCCTTTGGATAGAAATAGAGAACTACCCACTTACCACGGAATTCCGCCAAACTCGCCGGCTTTCCTTCATTTGTAATGAGCGAAAACTCGGGAGCAGTGCTGCCTACCACAGGGGCATCCGAGATTGACGCAGCGACACCGGTTGCTAACAGGCCCACAGCCAGAAGGGCGACAATAGAAAGATATCTTTTCATCTGTTTTCCACGTCCTCTTTCAGGGAAAGCGATTTAAGGCCAATAATAACCATTTAGCGACGCTTCACAAAGTCCGTAGCCCTTCGCTCCACAATAGAAATTATTTGCTCATTAGCGCTACTTACCGTTACGATGTCGCGATCCTACAGTCGGGGCTCTTAGACGAGGAAACCACCCCAAAATGGCGAAGAATAGTTCTGTCTCGACGGAAGGCTCTGTATCCTCTCCTACCCAACCCGGAATAAATTACGATTACAAGATCTGGCAAGTCATCGGCGCCTCGGCAGTGGGGACGATGATCGAATGGTACGACTTTTATATATTCGGTAGCCTGGCAGTGGTGATCTCGCCATTGTTTTACCCTGAAGGCAACGACACGCTTGCTTTAATTGCTTACCTTTCAACGTTCGCCGTCGGCTTTGTCGTCCGTCCTTTTGGGGCTTTATTCTTTGGGCGCATTGGCGACCTGGTCGGGCGCAAGTACGCTTTCCTGGTGACCCTCTTAATAATGGGTGGCGCCACAGCGCTGATTGGGTTTCTGCCAACCTATGCCACGATTGGGATCGCTGCCCCCATCATTCTTCTGATCATTCGAGTGCTTCAGGGGCTTGCGCTTGGGGGCGAATATGGAGGGGCCGCAGTCTACGTCGCTGAACACGTACCCGATGACAAAAGGGGCTTCTACACGAGTTTCATCCAGATCACTGCGACGCTCGGACTGTTCCTTTCGCTCGCCGTAATTCTCATTTTACAGAACTCGATGAGTCGCGAAGACTTCAATGCCTGGGGCTGGCGCATTCCCTTTATCATCTCAATTCTGCTCGTTGGTGTGTCGCTCTATATCCGCCTGCGCATGAAAGAGTCTCCAATCTTCCAGCACATCAAAGGCGCAGGCATGACTTCCGCGAAGCCTTTGAAAGAGGCATTCACTCAGTGGCCCAACTTAAAAAGAGTACTGATCTCACTCTTTGGCGCCACGGCAGGACAGGGTGTCGTCTGGTACACGGGCCAGTTTTATGCACTCTTCTATCTACAGACAATTCTTCAGGTAAATCGAACGGCTGCGAACTATATCGTTGCCATCGCACTGCTTCTGAGCCTCCCATTTTTTGTCTTTTTTGGAGGCCTTTCCGATCGTGTTGGGCGCAAGCGGATCATGATGATCGGCTGCCTGCTCGCTGCGGTCTCTTACATTCCTCTATACAAGGCTATGCAGGCTGCGGCAGGTTCGGAGGTATATACTGCAACATCGCAAAAGCACGCGGTCACTGGAGCAATAAGTTTGACGCCACAGACGATGGTTGACGGAAGCTTGCAGGCAGCAAAGGAAGTTCTTGTTTACACTGACTTCAGCGCTTTTATCGCCAATCCCGTGGCTTGGAAACTGATCGCGCTGGTGTTTATTCAGGTTCTGTTCGTAACGATGGTTTATGGACCAATCGCGGCTTATCTCGTCGAAGCCTTTCCGGCGAAGATCAGATATACGGCGCTCTCTCTCCCGTACCACATCGGCAATGGAGTCTTTGGTGGGTTATTGCCCGTAATAAGCCTCTGGATTGTGGCACAAACAGGTAACATCTATGCCGGTCTGTACTACCCTATTTCCATAGCTCTTGTAACGTTCATAGTAGGCTCAATTTTCCTGAGAGAAACTAAGCACGTGCGAATTTGGAGTGAATTGGAGACTGACCAACCGGATCAACTAAAAAGCGACATCACAGGCCCGGCATGACCTTCATTTCGCTCGGTAATTCTGAAGGAAACGTCTGATCCCGCTAAAGGTGTCGCGCCATCCAGTCTCACAGGCAGCATAGAATTCATCTGCGGTGGCGTCGGCAGGAAATCCGTCCTGAGTAACACGCAACATCGCACCGTCCGGACGACGCTCGACATTGAATTCCGTGATGAAGTCCGCCTGGAAGGGTAATGGACCATTCTTTGAGTAGTACTTGTAATCGGCAAATACTATTCGTCTCGGCGGCTCAAAAACCTTCATCGTCGCCACGGTAACGTAATCCGGAGAATCCTCGTCGGCACCCCAGGCAGCTACCCACATGCCGCCGGGCTCAGGCAACACCATTGCCCGAGCCGCACCCCACCATCCTCGAATCGCGCTCGGGGTGTGTAAGATGCTAAACAACACTTCTGGTGTGACACCGAACGTCTCTTCATGCACGTGTTTGCGCGTACTCATGATTCCCACGCTCCCCAAATTGCGAATGTCAGACCCGGATTCTGAACATTCACAAATAATGTCTTCCCATCAGGACTGAATGTGGCGCCGGCAAACTCTCTTGATTCAAATCCTGGAATGATGTTCTTTACTAGATCGTAAACGCGGCCTTCTTTTGTCAGGACGCGAACATGGGGGGCGACACCATTGTCTTCACAAATGATCAGTTCCCCGTTCGGGCTCACGCACATGTTATCGGGCATATGAAGAATGTTGCGATCACGGGACTCAAACAGCAGTGTCAAAACACCCTCTTTGTTCGACGTGGGCTTATATTGCCAGATCTGGCCCAACCTTCTGTCGCCGCCGCTCGTCGAACTGAAATAGATACGACCATCACCCGACCAGCAGCCCTCAAGCCGCGCAAATGTTGCAGCGCCTCCAGCGACTCCCTGTTTATACACCGCAAGCGCATCCCTCTCTGCTTCAGGGGGATCCGGACGGGCAATATCGACCCAGGTAACATCCAAATCGGTCTCTTCTTTTTGACCAGTTCGCGTGTCATAACGTGCTCGGTCCTTGATTGCCAGCATTTGCAGTCGACCACCTGCAATCAAGTTTCCCTGCTTCTCCGGAAGAAAACGATAGAAACCGCACGTTCCATAATCTTCTGTGAGGTACAGGATACCGCTATCGGGATCGACTGCGATTGCTTCATGAACAAATCTTCCCATCGCCTTCAATGGAATGGCCGCGACTGGTTCATTAGCCGCGGCAGGAACTTCAAAACAGTACCCGTGGTGCTGGGCAAAGCCTCCCTGGGCCTGTCCGGTCAATTTCCTGAAGCTCTCAGGCCCAAGCACTGTCTCTTCACAGCTAATCCAGCTATTCCATGGCGTTGGACCGCCAGCGCAGTTGATCAACGTGCCGCTGAGACTGACAAAGTCTCTTACAAGTTCACGGGTAGTGGGATCAATGATGAGGGTCGTGGTTCCGCCTCCGGCTCGATCATCGTAGGGATTGGCGCCGATTGCGCTGCCGGCTGTACCAACCGGGTTATTAACCTCATGGTTTCGTACCAGTCTAAGCTCCCCGTCGACGTCAAACGCGGCCATGCCATCGTGTGCGCGAGGGGTCGGCCGGCCGTCTGACATCACTCGTCCCGTCTTGCCAAAGACTGTGTACTCAAAACCGGGGGGTAAGGAAAGAAGCGACTCGCCGGTGTTTTTGCTCTTCGCTGCGCTTAGCGGACCGAAACCAGTTGCCTTGAGGAATGAATCCGAGCCACCACTAGTACGCAACAGCTCGAAGCGTCTCGAAAAGGCGTGAAAAGCAAGCACTCCCGCGCCTGCTACTCCAGCGCCAAAGATGAATTCACGCCTTCCAATTGTCGCCACAACCCACTCTCCATTTCTACGAGCAGTTCAAATTCTCGCAAATTACGACGAAGAGTACAAAGGGCCGGCTGAGTTGGTAGGGGCGGCCCGCCGTGGCCGCCATCGTTTGGCCTCACACGAGCACAAGACTAACAGGGCGTCCACGGCGCGTCCCCCCCCCAAATTAAGACACTACCCTGATCTACCGCGAGAGTGAAATTGTAATGATTAGAACGCCCCATAAGAATTGCTTAAACAGCGTTCTCCGTGGGGCTTTGGTTGGATTTCAAGCGTGTTGTGATCTTTGTTCCTCGAGTTGCGCGAAACGGGTGACGCTCGTAATGATCTGGGAGGGCGTGTAGCCGTCGGGAAGGTCACCGTTGTCAGCGCGGAAAAACTGCCAGTCGTGGGGTCGCAACGAAGCGATCAGTTCCTTTCGCGTCTTTGTTTTTAAAGGCTTCCCAACGTAAATCTTCCCCATCCGGTTGAGGTTCTTCTCGGAGATTGCACCTGAGAACATCCACAACGGCCAGGTGAAATGCGGTCCATTGAGACGACGCAGCTTATAGAGCCACATAGCAATCGAGCCCACCCGCCAGGCCGTGGGTCCCCACCAACTGTATTGGCCCGGCCGCAAGTTCATCTTCCAGCACTTCATCATCAACTGCCATTGCAGTGGTGAAAGCTGCCGTGTTTGGGTGACGCCGGTCTCCTTTTCCATGCGCGTGTCGTGCAGTGGAGTAAAGATTGAGGGGATGAGAAACGCGAAAAGCTTGCGCCGTTCCATCTCATAGATCAGGTCGAGAGTGTCCCGCACATCGTCGTCAGTTTCGCCCGGATTTCCAACAATCAGAGTCATAGCGGGGAACCAGTTGTTCTCGTTGAGCACGCGAAGACCTTCGAGCACGACACTGGGCCAAGCTTCAATCTGGAAGGGCACCCCCTTACTCGGCATGATCTGTTTTGCCATCCGCACCGAACCTGTCTCCAATCCAATCAAGGGCGCCAGAGCCTTCTTCTCGGGATGACTGCTGAGATATGGAAAGTGGATGGGACTCTTTGGCAGCAATATTCGCGACAGCTCTTTGATCAAAGTCGGATCGACGACAGCCGGGGCAATGGTGCTATGACTTAGAACGTGTTGGTCGACACCAGGGGTGTTGACGATCTCCGAATAGAGATCGAGCAGCGCCTCGCGGTTGGGAAAATAGAACGGTGTATCAGTATGCACCTGTCCCCAGATAAACATGTCTTCTGTCGCCAGAGATATCTGTTTGTTACCTTCCCGGACATTAGCCCGCACGGCCTCCATTATCTTCTCTTTCGGCAGATCTATCTGCGGGTTCAGATCGGGTACGCAGAATTTGCAGCGGCGCCCGCAGCCCGTCGTCATCTCGACTACGCCAAAAGTAGTGCGCGCATCTGGAAAGAGAATGCCCTCACGATCAAGCGGGTGCTTGACTTCTATCTGCCGCGGCAACTCTTCCTGACTAATTGCTTTGCGAAATAGCTCAAGCGTGTCTGCCGACTCGCTCCGGCCCTCCACAACACAGTCCACACCCAGTTCTTCATAGGTATTTGTTTGAATGATTTGCCAGCCACCTGAGCCGCCAACGACTACTTTAAAGTTATTGCGATACGGGCTTGCTTTAATACTCGCGAAAAGTTCCCTTGAGTAATGAGAGTTTATTGGCATCCGCGAAGAGCCAAAGATTGAGGTGTAAACACCTGCTGCGAACGTAACTCCCAGCGGATTGTGGGTTGAGACGGCCACCACACGCGTCCTGGGACCAACAAACTTATGAAGATCTTCCGGAAAACAGGCAACGATGTCATCCCGACGGTATTCGCGCAGAAGCGACGTCTCCACCAGACGAACGCCGGCAGGCATATAGCGTGCAGATCCGTCATCGTATCGCTCGACTTCCCGCCACTTTGGGTACTTTCGATTTAATATACCTTCCATCCAATATGGCAACGACGCCATAGCCATTTGAATAAAATAACCTGCATGGTCGATCACTTCAGTAAGGGGCGCGGTTAGCACTATGAGCTTTCCGCCGTCAATCGGCGCCTCGTAGGCGCTCTTTCCATTGCCATTACCATTACGCTCGTGGCTGGCGTTCATCATTAAGCTTCTCCTGGATTAATGTCTCAGAAAATGGAACGAGAGTCTCTCTCCACTCTGTTAGCTACCGGATGTCCCTCTGGAAAATCCCCGCTGGAAAAAGGCGTAGTGCAGTGAATCTTAGTGCTCAAGGCTGCAAACACTACTTTAATTAACGGGTGATTTCAAGCAAAGACTTCTGTTGATGCCTTCCGAACTTAGAAGCGCAGCGACAAACAGCTCAGCCCGCCATCCATCTTCTGAAATTCGGACATATCAACTGCCAGGGTTTGATATCCACTAGCAACGAGGGAGTCTTCAAGCTTTGGAAAGCCGTCCGCGACTAACACAAACTCATTGATGCGCACGCAGTTCGCTGCATACTCGGCGCCATTTGCCACCGGAATTACCTGGTAACCTGTGAACTCCATTCGATCAATCAAACTATTGATTGCAACAAGACGTTTGTCTTCGATGTAAGCAAGACCACTTTTGAGGTGTAGTATGCCGTCTATTTCACGAATGTCTATGATACTGGAGGTGTACCCATACTGCATGACCAGGTGGGCCATCTGCCGAGCTCCCTCTTCATTGGTACGTTGGGAAACACCTATGAAAAAATGGCCTCCCGCCTGACAGACATCACCGCCATCCAGAAGGCCGGGGGCTTGAATTGAATCCAATAAAGAGAAGAACTGGCCCAGTATTCGTCGCATTTCGGCCACTTCGTTCAAGCGAGTTGGGGCTCCCGGACGACAAAGGATTGCGTGTTCGCTAAACAGTACGGCCGTGTCTTCGACAAAAGTAGAATCGGGATAGCGGATATCCGGTTTTAGCTGCGTCAAACTCAAACCACAGCGCTCCAGCAACCCACAATACTCTTTGTGCTGAACAAGAGCATTTTGGTAATCTGCCGGGGTTCCTTGGTATGTCGTTTGACCTTGATGAAAGTTAGGCCCTGGCGGGCGCACGATCGCCCTCGTAAAGCTCATCCTCGTCCTAGCGCACTTCGTACAATTCAACCTCGCCGTCCGTAATCATTAGCGGCACCCGTCGCTCTTTGACCCAGGGATACTTTTCCTCGTAGTCACCGTAGCGATCGTTCGTAACGATGACGGCCCGGTGTTCCTCAGCAGTGCGGATCAAAAAAGAGTTGACGTCGGTACCGGCCGGTGCTTGTCTTATCGTCCCGTTCCTAATCAAAAACTCGAGTTCTTCAGGATTATCTACAGTATGCTTAAGACGTGCATCAACAATAATTATCGGTTCATACCCTTTTAGCTTTAGGGTCTGATTCACTGCGACAATATTCCCTACTTTTGGCCTCCCCTTTTCTGATCTCTCTTCGTGTGCGACGTTGATCCCGTCAACGACTGCAATCCTTCCTAACACTGGCCAATCCCCCTCATGCGAGTTGGCGCCATGACCGGCGCAAGTTTATTCTGCGAACACCTATTCTGTTATCTCCCGGGCCCTACTCGCACAATTCTACATCTCATTGTACAAAAAGGTCAGCTCGATTTCGGAGGAAAGCGCACTCGTAAAGCCTCCGGAAGTATCTGAAACGTTGCCGGCAAGCACCCGGGAAGCTCACCATCAACTTCAATCAGGATCTGAGCGTCCTCTTTATCGGGCCGTGCAATAACCCTTCTGGCAAGCGCGTGTCCGACTTCTGCCATTGAAAGATGAGCACCAAAATAAAGCCGCGGCGCGTTGGTAATCACTTTCAGGGCCCCCAGATCGCCGATGCTGACGACGTCGAACTTCCCGTCGTTCAATTTTGCCCCAGGGGCAACCTTCATCCCTCCACCAAAATATCGGGCGTTGGCTATACAGAGGTTAGTTACCGACAAATGCCGCTCTTTGTCGTCATCGAGTTGAACTACGATCCGGGTGGCTTTTGACTGGACCGCCGTTTGTAACATCGATAGACCAAACGAGACCCGGCCACTAAGCCATCGTGGCGTAAGCGACAGCCAATCGGCCCGCCTTCCTTTGACGCGTTCGATAACATCGGCACTCAAGCCAAAGGAGGAAACGCCAACAAAGTAGCGCATTGCCTGATTGCCGGCGAAATCCACGAAACTGACTCGCCCAACATCGATCTTCTGCGATCGTCCGTCTCGAAGAATGCGAGCCGCCTCTCGTGAGCTGAAAGGTATGGCGATCGTTCTTCTAAAATCACCGCCAGTGCCACTCGGTAGAATCCCGAGTTCAGCGTCTTTGCCGGAATTGAGAATTCCGTTTGCCACCTCTGAGATGGTCCCATCACCGCCACAGGCGATGATCAGCTCTACACCCTTCCGCGCAGCTTCAGCAGCGAGATCTACGGCCTGACCCTCACATTCCGTAAACACGGAAGTGAATGGACCAAAGTGGGTGCGCAGATCACTGGCGAGTCGCGGCCACTCTTCCTGCGTGCCGCCCCCCGCAGATGCAGGATTGATTATAACTAAGGGTAAGGCCATGCGTGGTCTGTGGTTCGTGGTTAGTGGTCTGTGGTTCGTGGTCCGTGGTCAGCTCCAAGAAACTAACTAGAGCATTTGTTACTGCTTTCGTTTCGCGTAGTTTTGAGTGGCTTGGTGAATCCGTTCTTCGGACTACTGACTACTGACTATCTGTCGATCTGCTTCGCCAAGGTCGGCTATCTTCTCCATCACGAGATCGGAGATCTCTTTATAGGTTCGGACACTGTCTCGTTTCTCCTTAAACTTCTCAAGCTCGAGTTGCGGACCAAAGTGGATACGGATCACTTCTTCTCGTTTCCAGTTCCGCGACACCTGACGCGGAAGGCTATTGCAGAGTCCTGCAATGAAAACCGGTATCACCTGTGGAGAGGCGTCCTTTATCAGTTTGCCGACACCCGGCTGAGCGGGAAGAAAAGAGTATGGATCGTCACTCTTGTTGCGTGTTCCTTCCGGATGAAAGCCGATTATGTTGCCGCGCCCGGTTCGGCACAACTCGGTCAGCAATCGCATCGAGAAGCCGTCGAACGCCCGTTTCTCCCGAAGAGGATTCTCCCCCGCAGCAAAGAACGGTGGGTACATTGACCACCATCCCATCACCAGATTAACTAACAGGCCTAACGGTGACTCGTAAAAGAACCGCCCGCGTACCGGAAAGAAGAGTTGTTTACGCCAGCCGGTTCGCCGAAACAGCACCGTTGAGACGGCGTACATATCAAAGAACGATCGATGATTGGCCACCAATAGAATGGGACGTCCGCGATCTGTTGCTACGACATGCTCGAGGCCATACACATTGATGATGTTGTATGTCGATAGATGAATCCAGCCCGCGCCCAGGACCCGCTGACACCAGGTCCAGAAGCGCTTCCAACTCCCACGATTCATTCGCCGGACCAGACGGAACGCAAACCTTTCAAACCAGGATAACGCAGCCCACTCTTCCGGCGCAGGTTCGAGCTTTTCAACGGGAACTCTGGCGCCGATTTTTGCCTTTTCTTGACTCTCCGAGACCTTCGCCACCTCCAGGTTCGGTTCGGGACTGTGGGCCTTGGACATCGAATCACTAAAGCCAGGCGTTAATCGATTGAAAAGTATTTCGCTTCCGGATGGTGAACAATGATTGCAGATGTTGACTGCTCTGGCTCGAGCTGAAACTCTTCCGTTAACTCGACATCTATTCGCGACGGGTCGATAAGCTCGAAAAGCTTTGCTTGATCCTCGAGATTGGGACAGGCGGGATAGCCAAAGCTAAAGCGCGAACCCTGGTACGCCTGTCGGAAGAGCTTCGTAATCTCGTCCGCATCCTGATCCGCTATTCCGAGTTCTTCACGAATACGCTTATGCCATAACTCGGCGAGCGCTTCGGCGCTTTCAACACTAAGACCATGAAAATAGAGATAATCCGCGTAGTTGTCTGACTTGAATAATTTTTGAGAATACTCCGTGGCCTTGCGCCCCACTGTAACTAGATGAAACGCTACCGTATCAATCCTGCCAGAGTCCTGAGCAGCAAAGAAGTCAGCCAGGCACAGATTCTTGCTACCGGGCTGACGGGGAAAAGTGAAACGCATGCGCTCCGTCGACTCGTCCTCATGATAAATGATCAGATCATTACCCGATGATTGACAGGGGAAGTAGCCGTAAACTACGCGCGGCTCCAGTAGCTTTTTGCTCTTACAGCGCTCCTTCAATTCATCGTAGATCGGTCGCACCGTTTCTTTAACAAAGGCCTGATATTCGTCCTGAGGCTTTCGTCCTTGCTTGAATTGCCACTGGCCCTTAAACAGTGCTGTCTCATTTACGAAAGCGAACACCTCGTCAAGAGGAATATCCTGGACCACTCGAGATCCATAGAAGGGCGCCTTCGGTATTGGGCCACCGGTAGCAACGGCTGATCGCGTAGTATGTGTGGTGTCCCCCTTTTGCTTTGTCGCTCCTCGTGGTTTCAAAGCCTTGCGTATTCCAAGCTTGGCCTCCTCGCCAATCAAATCTTCGGTGTCTTCGACTGCTTCGATAGGCTCAATTGTCGCATCGTCACTGACTTTTTCCGGTTGCCCATTCCCACCGGCAAGCTTGTCCATTGTATGGAGGCCGGCGAAAGCATCGCGCGCATAGAAGAGTTGGCCCTTATAGAGCGACTTGAGATCGTCCTCGACATACCGACGAGTGAGCGCCGCTCCCCCAAGCACAACGGGAACGGTGATTCCCCGCTCGTTCATTAGCTCGAGGTTCTCTTTCATGATCAACGTCGACTTCACCAGCAATCCGCTCATGCCGATTGCATCAGCCTTGTGTTCTTCATAAGACTGCAAAATGTTGTCAATCGGCTGCTTGATGCCGAGGTTCACGACCTTGTAGCCGTTATTCGTCAATATGATGTCGACGAGGTTCTTCCCAATATCATGTACGTCGCCCTTCACTGTGGCGAGCACCATTGTGCCCTTGGTTGTAGCGCCTCCCTTCTTCTCCATAAACGGTTCGAGAAATCTCACTGCCGCCTTCATGGCTTCAGCCGACTGAAGTACAAAGGGTAGTTGCATCTGACCGCTGCCAAAGAGATCGCCTACGACCTTCATTCCGTCGAGGAGAATTTCGTTGATTATTTCGAGCGCCGAATATTTCGTTAGGGCGTCCTTCAATTCCTCTTCAAGCCCAATCTTCTCGCCATCGATAATATGGTGCTTCAAACGTTCCTCGACAGTTTCTCCTTTGCTCTTTTTCTTCGCGCTTGCAGTTTTTACGCCTTCAAAAAGTGTTGTGAACTGGATTAGGGGATCATAGGTACAGACGTCGCCTGCAAACTGCCGTTGGTCGTAGATTAGTTCGCGCGCAACCTTGAGTTCTTGTTCGCCAATTCTATTGAGAGGCTCGATTTTGCTGGCATTCACGATTGCAGAGTCAAGGCCAGCGTCTACCGCGTCATGGAGGAACACCGAATTCAGCACCACACGCGACGCGGGATTCAGACCGAACGAAATGTTTGAGACGCCCAAAATAGTAAAACAACCCGGAAGTTCCTGCTTGATTCGGCGAATCGCTTCAATCGTCTCGAGCGCGTTGCGGCGATCTTCTTCAATACCGGTCGAGATGGGGAGAGCCAGGGGATCGAAAAAGATGTCCGACGCCGGCAACCCCAATTCTCCTGTAGCCTGTTCAAACGCCCGTTTTGCAATCGCAAATTTGCCGTCCGCTGTTCGAGCCATACCGTCTTCGTCGATGGTGCCGATGACAACGCTCGCGCCATACTGCTTTGCCAACTCGATTACCTTAACGAAGCGCGGTACTCCATCCTCATAATTGGTCGAATTGAGGATGCTCTTTCCGCCGGCATGTTGAAGACCGGCCTCCATTTTCTCCCATTCGGTGGAATCAAACATCAAAGGAAGCTTGATATTCGTGACAAGTCGCGAAGCGAGCTCGTGCATATCACGTTCGCCATTACGGCCCACGAAGTCCACGTTAACATCGAGTATGTGGGCGCCTTCGCGCTCCTGCTCCTTGGCGAGCGCCACCAGCCCATCCCAGTCTTCCGCATTCAAGAGATCCCGCATTTTCTTCGAGCCGCTGGCATTCACACGCTCACCAACAATCAGAAACGAGGCATCCTGAACGTAAGGCTGCTGGAAGTAGATCGATGATGCGGCGGGTACCAACACCGGGTTACGCACTTTTGGTGTGATCCGCTGCATCGCTTCAACCACAAGCTTCAGGTGTTCTGGTGTCGTGCCGCAGCAGCCTCCAACGACGTTGACACCAAAGTCCCCGGCGAAATGCACAAGTTGTTCGGTAAAGCTCTCAGGCGTTTCGTCATAATGCATCTTGCCTTCTTTGACCGAGGGCAAGCCCGCGTTAGGAAGCACTGAGACCGGCAGGGGAGCATTCTCGCAAAGATACCGGATACTTTCGGTCATGTGGCGCGGGCCTGTGCCGCAATTCATCCCAATGACATCGATTGGAAACGGCGCAAGTGCCGTGAGTGCGGCGCTAATCTCCGTTCCATTAAGCATCGTACCGAACACTTCGATTGTGACCTGGGCAATCACCGGAACGCGCCGCCGCGTCTCGGCAAAATGGTCAAAGATGGCTGCGAGGGCCGCTTTCGTCTGTAACAGATCCTGACACGTTTCAACAATCAGAAGGTCAACACCGCCGTCGAGTAACCCTCGTACCTGTTCCTTGTAGGCCGCTTTCAAATCAACGAAGGTAATATGGCCCAGCGTCGGTAGCTTGCGGCCAGGGCCCATCGAACCTGCGACCCAACGCCGCCTCTCGTTATTCGAAAAGTCCGCGGCGACGCGTCTTGCCAGACTGGCCGCTTTGACATTCATGTCGTAGGCCTGATCTGCAATGTCATACTCGGCAAAGTCCACGGGCGTGCCGTTGAATGAGTTAGTCTCGATGACATCGCAGCCGACTTCGAGAAAAGCCGAGTGAACATTCTCCACAGCGTCAGGTCTGGTAACCAGGAGGTTCTCGTTGCAGCCCTCAAACCGAAGCCCGCCGAAATCTTCGAGCGTCAGGTTCTGTACCTGCAGGTTGGTTCCCATGGCGCCGTCAAAGACGACGATACGTTCTTTCAGAGTGTCGAGAAAAGTGGCCATATAGTTTCGATTCTGATTGCCGAGTCGCGATTGCGATCACTATTGACGGTCGGCAATATCAAAGCCCCGCGCTGAACAACGCGGGGCTTTCCTTTAGGTCTATTCGGTTCTCCGGGAAAGACTCGCCGAGCTGTTTAGCAGCTTATTTTACGTGGCCGCAAGTCGCCTTAACTCACCACGTTTGTACCGGCAGCTATTGAAGCACCGCGGGCCAATCAGTGTCAAGATGCCTAAATATCGAAGATCTGAGCTATTAGGGCGATGAGTGTTACAACCGCTGAGATTTCTTTCAACTTGGGTTTTCTAAGCCCGATCGGTTACGCTAAGCCCAACTGCGAAAGATGCGCGTTTACTACTCACCTTATTATTACGCGGACATCGGCGAGGGCCATGTTTTCCCTATAAGAAAGTTCCAACTGGTGCGCGACAGGTTAATCCTGGAGGGTACTCTCGAAGCCCAAAATCTCTCAGAGCCACAACCTGCGTTAGTCAGTGAGGCGCTCCTAGTACACACCGAGGATTATATCGCGCGGCTTTGCTCCGGAGATCTCACAAAGAACGAAATGCGCCGATTGGGACTGCCCTGGTCGCCGTCGCTGGTTCGGCGTTCCTTTTACGCCGTGGGTGGAACCATCGCTGCTGCCCGAAATGCTCTCGACGAAGGGATTGGCTCAAATCTGGCTGGCGGTACACATCATGCCTTTGCGGACCGAGGAGAGGGCTTTTGTGTGCTGAATGATGTCGCTATTGCCATCCAGGTTCTTCGCCGGGACGGGCTGGTTAGACGAGCAGCCATTGTCGACTGCGATGTTCATCAAGGCAATGGCACCGCAACGATCTTCGCTGGTGATCCCGAAACCCTCACGTTCTCAATGCATGCCGCAAAGAACTATCCTTTGTTCAAAGCCCGCTCTAAGATCGACGTCGAGTTGCCCGACGCCACATCAGATGATGTCTATTTGGAAACGTTAGCGCGCTATCTTCCTTCAATATTCCAGGTACAACCCGAGATCGTCTTCTATCTAGCCGGGGCCGATCCCTACCAGGGAGATAAGCTCGGGCGTCTTTCACTCTCAAAACGAGGCTTGGCTGAACGTGACCAGCTCGTGCTGAAAACCTGTTATGAACTTGAAATTCCTTTGGTAACCGTAATGTCAGGTGGCTATGGTGAAGATATAAATGACACGGTGGATATTCACTGCAACACTATTCGTGAGGTCCGCAAGGTCTTTTGCTCAATCTCAGCGCAGGCTGGCAACTGCGCGGAAGCTATCGGATGAAAAGAGTGAACCGTCAGCGGGGTTTTTTACGAAAGACGTTCCGCCTGCTCTGTCTTGTCACAATCGGCGTCACCGTCGGTATTGTTTGTTACGAACTTATAATGTTAGTTCGAGTCGCCAGGTTACGTTCGCAGAATCCTGTAACGACATCACTAATAGAGGCGCGGGCCAGGGAGGCGCAAGAAAAGGGGCAGACACCCACGCGGGCGCATATATGGGTTCCGCTGAATCGGATATCCCCACACCTTCAGCGTGCCGTGATCGCCGGTGAGGATGCGAATTTCATCAATCACCGAGGCTTTGATTACGAGGCAATCCAAAAGGCTTGGGACCACGCTCTGCGGGAAGCGTCTAAGGAAGCCAAAAAAACTGGTGATTCTGAATCTGATTGGTTTCCAGTCCTGCCAGAATTCAGCCGCGGAGCTTCCACTATCTCGCAACAATTAGCAAAGAACCTATATTTGTCATCAGATCGAACCTTCATCCGCAAGGGCCAGGAAGCTGTTATTACGATTTTCCTCGAGCGCCTGCTTTCGAAGCGCAGAATCCTGGAAGTTTATCTGAACATGATTGAGTGGGGTGAGGGAATTTATGGCGCTGAGGCGGCGGCACAACATCACTTGGGCAAGTCAGCCGCTTCCTTAACACCTGCTGAAGCCGCTTATCTGGCCGCGATGATTCCTAACCCACGCACGGTCTACAACGCTCGACTGAATCCAAAGCGGGTGGCCCGAAGGCAAAAAATCATCATGCGCGGAATGCCTCATGCAAAGATTCCGTGAGAAGAAAGCGCAAAAAAGAACGGCCGCTCCAGTTAAGGAAGCGGCCGTGCAAGGCTTTACGCAAGAGAAGTCTAAATGGCGAACTCTCCGGCCATTTGAAGCTCAGCCTTTCGGAGTTCGAAACGGGCACGACCTAGATTTCCTTCCGGACTTATAGCAAGCACCACGAAGTACTCACGGCTGAGCAAACGCATTATAAGAACTGCGCTGTCGAGCGATACCACGAGCTCCTTTAGATTTCCGAGCCCAGTATCATTCCCTCCCCGCTGGGCACTGCGAACGAGGGAAGTAAACTCAGCCGCCGCGACGTCAAGGTTTGTGTCCTTGCCGGCCTCCCCGAGAAACTTCTCAACTGCAATTCCATCGGTTCCCATGATGAGAGCACCGAGGCCTCCCTCGGTGCTCCCAACAATGGTTTCGAGCATTTGCCTAAACATTTTCACCTCCACTTACGGGCGTGTACCATCCAACGCGCCTGGCCGCGCATTGGGACCGGTGGCAGGCGGAGTGGTTGGTACCGGAGCAGTAAGCTGCGGAGCCGGCGTTTGCGGCTGCTGCAATTGGGTTGGCGTCGGTGTGTTGCTTGGAGGATTTCCAAGCGGTACAGGTTGGGGAATGGTTACGCGACGCGGCTCTGTTGAAATGGTTCCGGGTGTAGGCCGCCCCTGGTAGTCTGGGCGATAGATGTGCGGCGTAATGAAGAACAGTATCTCACTATTTGACCGGGTCGTAATCTTACGTTTGAAGAGATTACCAACAATCGGAATCGAAGCCAGTCCCGGAGTCCGTTGCTGTGTATCACCTTCAGTGTCAGCAAGAACGCCACCCATTACGGTCGTACCGCCATCTGGAACGAGAACTTCGGTCTGCATCCGTTGAGTGTCGATGCCCGGTACGCCGCCGACAGCAATGCCAGTGTTGATGGTGTTGTTCTCGATTGTCACTCGCAGAATCACAGTCCCCACATCAGTGATCTGTGGCGTAATAGCCAGACGCAATGGCACGGAAACGAAGGTTGTGGTAACAACCGCAGTTCCGCTGGCAGCTTGCGTTGTCTGCACGGGGATTTGAGAACCACTTTCTATTTGCGCTGGACGATTGTTTAAAGCAGTCACCTTTGGTGTGGCAACTGTTTTAGCCTGTCCACGCGACTCGGCCATGCTGATCAGAGCGCTGATCTGAGCAGTGCCGAATAGCCCCGTAGTCAAACCAATCACAGTGCTGGCTGCAGCAGCCGCAAGCGAAGGCAGCGGCTGATTTGTCCCTGCAAGTCCACCAAAGACCCCGAACGGATTTGGCCCACTTTGCACGGTACCTTCGGTACCACCGCCACCACCTCCACCGTCTTGGGTGCCGGTTGAAGGAAGAGTGGAGATATTACCCAAACCGCCGCGTCTTAAGTTGACAACACCGGCTGATAATTGCGCTCCTAAATCGCGGCTGAAGTTGCGCTGAGCTATCACTATTCGAGTTTCGATCTCAACCTGGGGTTCGGGTTGGTCGAGAATCGCTACCAATTGACGGATGGCTTCGATGTTTTCCGAAACGTCGGTGATAATTAGAGTGTTACTTCTCCCATCAACCTCAATCGAGCCGCGGCGCGAAAGCCTGCGGGAAATGATTGGAAGAAGTCCTTGATCGCCACTGCCGCCAGTCGCATCGCCACCTGCGCCACCGCTAAAACTCAGGTTGGTAGCGCCACCGGAGAAGGCACCGGTCGAGCCAGCAGCCTGGGCCAGTGTTCCCGAAGCGCGGGCATAGTTCAGGCGGATAAATTCTGTAACAAGCGGAGAGGCATCGAGCCGTGAATCATTAATCACTTTCTGGGTTTCTGCTTCCTTTGCCAAGACCTCCGTTGTGGCAACGCGCAGAATATTGCCGTTTACTTCAACCCCCAGACGGTTTGCTTTGAGGATTGCATCAAGAGCAATGTTCCAGGGAACGTCCTGCACATTCACCGTCACCGGAACAGCGGCAACCGAAGAGTCAATAACAAAGTTAACCCCATACTGGTCCGTAATGTAATTTAGTATGTCGCGAATATCAGCATTCACCACATTAAGGTTGATCGGCTCTCCAACGAAGCCTTGCTGGCCAAACTGCCGCCCCTGTTCTGTCTGGGTCATTCCCGGTTTCGGTGTCGGACTAGGAGAAGGCTGCTGTTCAGGCATTGGCGAAACACTCGGCTCGGTCGAGTCCACAATGACCTCGTTCTCATCGACCGCGCCCACCCTTGGGTTTACCAGCAGAGAAAGCCCCGGCTCATCCTCCGCGAGGAGTGACTGAAGATTGGCTGGCTCACGTAGCACCAGACTCATGCGCGGCGCGCCTTGCCGGACGTCGGTCGCAATAGCATCGTGTCTAAACGGAGCAGTATTGTTGTTTACGACTGCAGCCAAACTTGCAATGTCGCATACGGATAGAAGCAGCAGGACGAGCGCGGTCCTCTTGATGGCTGCAAGAATTCGAAACTTAGAAGGCATCTTTCCCTCCTTAGGGGAATGCTGGACGCTACCGCCACGCACTACGCTCGTTTGCATCAGAAACTAGCGCGCGCCGCACAATTCGGTATCGTCAGGTTGGTTGTCAATGGTGCGCATTGTGGTCCTAAATGGCGGGACCTGCGCGCTGGAAACTGGATCCCGTACTGCCTTTGCGGCGCGAGACCAGAAATAAAGTTAGGGTTGGTTTGCTGCTGTCGAGCTTTGATCTGAGGAATTCTCGACAGAGTTCTTGGAGGAAACTGAGTTGGTCGCGGCCATCTCATCTACCCTCTCTGGTTGCCGGAGAGCTTTAGTTTCAACTGATCGCTCGCGACGACCATCGAAGAATACTAATTCCTTCCTAAAGACCAGGCGATTATCTTCGATCGCTACGAGTTGACCATCGTAGAACCTCTCGCCCGGATAGATCACGTAAGACAGTTTTATTGGTGTAGCCTCCACAATTGCCGCATACCCGCGGGGCGTTCGAGAGATTCCTACAACCTGGAGCTCGCTTAAAAGCAACGCTGTCGTCGGCTTGGGAGCAGGAACTCGCGCTTTCATTGCAGCCAGCTTTTGGGCTCTGTATTGACTGATACGCTCTTGAATTGAGGGTGGCATCACATGACCGGCTTTTTGGACAGCTCTCGGGGGTTCGTACTTTCGGAAAGGGTCGCGCCCCGCTTGCCTGGTCTGTTTTCCAGCCGGCTGCTTGACCTCGCTTTTTTCCTGCCCCGTAACATTTGTGCTGCTAACCAGGATGACCAAGCTGCCAACCATAGCCGCGAATCCGAGTTTAATGATCGTCGTGTAAGCCTTCATAGTGAACTTCCTCGTTATAAGCTACTGGAGAATGGGACTGGGTTCATTGTGCAGGGGTTGCGGCGGGTGGTTGCTGTGCGCCAGACTCCGCTGGTTGAGGAGGGCCCTGCTCTTGGAGCCTTTCCGCCGAAACATAATAAGCAGTCAGATCAAACTTCGCGTCGACTGTCTTTGTCGGCGACTGGTTTTCCAGTTGCGTCAACTGGAAGTTCGTCACGGAAACGATTCGCTGGTACTGAGCGAGCTGCTCGAAGAATGCGCGCAGCGAGCCAAAAGTGCTGCTCACCGTAACTTCGATCTTCTTACCGCTGTAGTTGTCCTGCTGGACGTCGTCCCTGGGAACAAACTTGCTAAGTGTAAGGCCATTGGTACGCGCGCGGTCCTGAATTCCCTGAAGGACCATCGTCAGCTCCCGCTGTTCCGGCAAGAGCGCTTTTAGTTCCTCGTATTCCTCCTGCCTTGCTTTGTAGATTGCTCTAAACTCATTGAGACGCTGGGAGGCAATCTGCGCTTGCGCGTTGCGTGGCAAGAGCTGGGCTATCTCTTGATTGAACTCATCGGTCTCGAGCCGCGTACCACTGGTCACGAAGTACCAGAAGCCGGCGTACAGAACCCCCGCCACTGCGACAAAGATTGTGAGTCGCAAGTACCAGGGCAAAGCTTGAAGTCTACCGATATTCATCTATTCCATCCTTCCCAGGATACTCTGGGGATAACGCTGTCTCGCGGTTTAGCTGCGGTTACTTTTTCATAGCGACATCTGCAGAAGAACCTGCCGCTGGCTGAGATTGAGTCTTGGTCGAACTGAAGTTGCATTTAACCGTGAAGGCCACAACTTCAGCCCTTTGCCCACTTTCCTCCTGACTTGGAGTTGCTGTCGTGCTTCCGGGCTGCTGATATACCTCTCGCTGAGTTTCAATATGCAGGTTACTGAAGAGACCGGCAGAGAACTCCATACTCTGTCCAAAACGCGTTACGGAATGCTCATTTGGCGATACCCCTTTAATTGTCAGTTCGCCGTTGTTGTTCTCGATACTCTTCAGGTATAGCCCGGGAATGCTATCGAACCGTTCCTTTATCTCACGCAGAACCGAACCCGGACCTTGCTGTGATTCACGCAACTTGACGATCGCATCAATCCGGCCCTGGATATCCTGGGCCTTCTTCTCAAGCTCTGCCTGTTCCTTGTTCACTGCCAGCATCTCCAAGTTGATGCGACGCTGGTTCTCGAGTTCCTGCTGTGCTGCCTGATGGGCCGATTGCGAACTTACGTACTCGTACCCAGTACCCAGAGCCAGGAGGCCAAGAACGGTAAGCCCAAGTAGCATGGTCTGCATTCTTGGGTTTGCCACCTTGTCTTCCACCATGGCGACGCCGGTGGGCCGGTCCGTAACCGATTCGAGAAGATTAATCTTGATCATGCTGCTTCAACTCCTCTCAAGGCGAGACCAACCGCCACCGCCATTTCGGGAACAATCTCTTTCATGTAATCCGGGTCGAACTTTCTGCTGTCGACCTGTATTTGACGGAACGGATCGAAGACCTCGACCGGTATTTCGAAGCGTTTGGTCAGATACTCGGACAGGCCGGGGAGCTTGGAGCCACCGCCGGCGATCAGAATTTTCTGAATGGCCCCATCACCTTCCTCGGCGGTCGCCCGATAGAAGTCCATGGTCTTTCTGACTTCGAGCGCTAGAATGTCGGAAACCGTTTCGATAATCGGCTGGATGGGGCGAGGTTCTATGCCCTCGGGGAGCGGATATCCGCGCTTGACAGCCTCGGCCTGTTCGAAAGTGAGTCCGAGTTCCTTTTGCAATAGACCCGTATATTGGCTACCACCTACAGAGGCATCTCGCGCGAAGACTGATCGCGTGCCATTGAGGATGTTGATGTTCATTGTCGAGGCGCCGATATTGAGAAGGGCCACTACCTCACCCGGTTTTGGTTGGTAATTGACCTCGTAACAGTTCTGTAACGCAAAGGCGTCGACATCGATTATGACCGGCTGTTTTCCTGCAAGCTGAATCGCCTGCTTGACGTTCGAAATCTTGTCGCGCTTGCAGGCTGCCATCAGAATGCGAAGCGTATCCGCAGTATTCCCCGTTACCTGATAATCAAGGTTTACGTCAGCTATATCGAAGGAGATGTGTTCTTCGGCATGCCAACTAAAGGATTCCTGCAACTCCTCCTCACTCATCTGGGGGAGAACAATATTCTTGACGATGACTGAGTGCCCGCTCACCCCGGCAGCAACTTTTGGAGTCTTGATTTGATGTTCATTAAAAATGTGCGCGATCACATCTGAAACACTATTGAGCTCCATAATCTGACCATCAACGATCGTGTCCGGCAGAAGGTTCTCAAATCCCAAGTTGGTAAGTTGAATTCCGGATCCCTTCCGCTGTAGCTCAACAGCCTTAACTGAGCTGGAGCCGATGTCCAGACCAACCATACCCTTTTTTCCCATACCTTTTTTGAACATCTTCATTTGTCCCTCGCTGAATTTAGAGCGCGCATTCTGTGTTGTCGGCGCAGGCGGGCACGAGCTTTACGTGCTCGCAAGAGGCGCATACTGATGAAAATTGTCCGGTGAGTTCGCTCTGAGTTTTTCACAGGTTTCCTTGAAACTTCTGGTCCTCGGGGTGCTCCTTATTGAGTGGCCGATCGTGGCCCAGGAGGGGTTGGCAAGGATGGTCTTGATCGGCAAGAGGCTTCGTATAAGGCAGATTGAGCCCGGATACAGAACTCCAACTTGGCTAGCTTCTGGCATGCTCAGGTGAAGCAGTCGTTGTCTTCTCTTCAAAGAGAGTGGAGGATAGCTCGATAGCAATTTCTTATCTGAGGGTTTAAGGTGAGCACCTCGGACGGCTTACGTCTCAACCGTCGCGAGTCAGAGTACATTACGGTACAAACAATGTCAACCGGTAATTTGTATTGTTTAACTAGCGCACTGTGAGTGTTTAGCGGAATATCAAATTGGAAAAAGCAGTCTTGACTGCGCGGTTTTCGGGAAGACTTAGATGCCTGTTCCAGAAAAAATCAGAGTCTAAACCGCGGGGGCATGTCCACCACCAGACATTTTGCGGATTCCGGTACTTGCGCCCCACCCAAGCTAAAGCTAGGATGCGATCATGATGCGTACCCGGCAGCTTGCCGTAGGCGTTCTTCTTCTTATCTCCTTGATTCTTCTAGGTTTGTGGTGGAATACGCCCAGAAGAATCGACATGGCACGGTATGCTCCCGCTAATTCTCTTGTCTATCTTGAAGCGAACAGCGTTCTCGAAATCGCCGAACAACTCTCACGCACCGAAGCTTGGAAAGCCTTGGATCCCCCGGTTCAATTGAACCCCGGTAGATGGCGCAACAGATTAACAACTTTGTTTGTCGGTTGGACTGGGATCGGTTCCGATGAGCACGTGCTTCTCGCACGCTCTCAGGTTGCCCTCGTTATGACGGATTTGGCAGCTATGGAAGAGGGCGAAGTGCTCAACGTTAAGCCCGCGGCCGCAATTCTCATAGAAACTCATACCTCGGAAAGCCGAATCAGGCCAGTCGTGGAAAAGTTGCTGGGGAAATTTGCAAAAGCTGCTTACCAAACCACGGTCCACACCCGCACCACCTTCCAAAATCTGGAATTGATTGAGTGGAAGTCGAACGGGGGAGATCGTCGAGTCATAGCTGTGATCGATGGTAGCCTTATCATCATTGGTAATGACGAAAGAGCCGTCAAAAGCTGCCTGGCAGTCAGGCGTGGACAGCAATTGAGCCTTATAAATGACGGTGAATTGCGGCAGATGCGGGGCAGGCTGAACTCTGCGAATGCCTTGACATTTGGGTATGTACCGAAGGCCAATTCAGCTCATCTGCTCGCGCAAATTGCCCCATTATTATTTGGACGTGGGCCAGGAGATCTTCAACTCGAGAAACTCCTGGGTAGCGGCGCTTCAAAATTGGTCGAGAGCTTTGGCTGGAGCTCCCAAGCCAGGGCGGGAGGTATTGAGGACCGATACTTCTGCGAGTTCAATCCGGCCTTTGCTTCCCGGCTGCAAGTCCCGTTAGAGGCTGCCAGCATCAGCAATGATGTGTGGGACCTGCTGCCACCCACCGTTCACTCCGTAACTATCTACAACTACAAGGATCCGGCGGCAGTATGGGCGAACTTCGAGACCGCGGTCTCCTCCCAGTTAGACACGTTATCGGCCCTGCTCGCGGACGCAATAATAAAAGGTTCTCTAATGTCTTATGGGATAAAGGAGCCCCTGGAGTTCTTCAAAACGGTCCACCCCGAACTGCTAACTGCTCGGTTGTCGCAGGACGCCGAACATTCTCTTGTGATTGCGCGTGTCAGAGACAAAACGGCAGTTGAAAGGGTGATAGCACGCGAAACCGGCTCGGATCGAGGAAACGAGGATGCTTTAGCCGCGCAGGATATTTCGGTTGCTTTTGTAGGTGAATACATCCTGCTCGGAACAGTCGAGGACGTGCGCCACTGCCTGCGGGCACACCAGGAAAGCGTCACCATGGCCCGCAACGGAAAGATCCGTCAGGTTACGCACTTTTCGTTGGATCCAAGTCTCGCGGGGGTGATGACTTACAGCGATGAAACCCAGCGCGTGCGCGGATTCATACGTGCATTACGGGTCTTGAATGAGTTCCCCTCAACCACCTCCGTTCCACCTCGTGATCTTGATGATAGGATCGCGCAGTTACCTTTCTCAGCGTCACAAACCACGGTTCGCGATTCGGGCTTAGAGCGAATAACACAATCGTCGTTTGGGCAGTTTAGTAACCTCTTGCCGTTGATTTTGCCGAACCAAACGAACGAAGCAAAAGATCATGATGAGTAATGCTCAGCTAGAAGCACAAAGTACTGAGCTGCTCATAGCTACCTGGAATCCGGGCAAAGTAAGTGAGATTAAAACGGCTCTGGAGGGAATTCCAGTCTCTCTCCGTTCTCTTGAGGACTTCCCTTTTATTCCACCTCCCGTCGAAACTGGCGGGACTTACGGCGAGAACGCAACTCTTAAAGCGACCTTCTACTCCCGGAGGACCGGCAGATTTGCCCTGGCTGACGATTCGGGTTTAGAGGTTGGAGATTTGGACGGGGCTCCAGGAATTCTGTCAGCCCGCTTCGGCGAGGTATCTTCTGATCAGGAACGCATAGACCTGCTTCTAAAGAGGCTGTCAGGCATTCAGTATGAGGATCGGTGGGCGCGTTTTGTTTGCGCGATTTCGCTCGTACATCCAGTCTCAGGATTAGTGAAGAGTTTTGAGGGCGAGGTAAAAGGAATGATTGCGCTTACGCCGAAGGGTAGCAATGGCTTCGGATACGATTCGATCTTCATTCCTGACGGTCATGGCCTGACGTTTGGTGAGATGAGTTCCGAAGTGAAGAACATTATCAGTCATCGAGCACGGGCCTTAGCAAACGTTCGGGCTTTTCTGAAAGGATGGTTGCAGAGGTAACACTGCACTTCAGGTCGAATGGATGGATAGCGCGCTTGACCGAGGAGAGGCCGGCTCTTAGAATGCTGCTGGTCTGTCGGAGTCTTAACGCTAATCGATGTATACGATGGTTCTCGGGGCGTAGCACAGCCTGGTAGTGCGCTCGGTTTGGGACCGAGAGGTCGGAGGTTCAAATCCTCTCGCCCCGACCAGAAATGCTAGGAAAAACAAAGAAGGAGGCCGCCAATTCAGGCGGCCTTAGTCTTTTGTGACGTGCTTTGTGACTTAACCCAGTCCTAATTGACCATTTCCAGCGGTTCGGAGGTGCTAGGGTAGTTAGGTTCGAGGGCTGCCGCGACTTGGTTGAGCGCCTGTCTGCGGATGTGTGAGTAATGCTCCATCATCTTAGTGTTAACGTGGCCGACCTGGGCCTGAATAACCCAATCCGGGATGCCCTTCTCGCACAGCTTAGTGACCGCTGTATGACGGCCATCATGCATTCGTAATCCTTCCAAGCCGGCGGCTGTCCGCAAGCTTCGCCATGCCGTGCGCCAGCTCTTCATCGGGCGTGTCGGATCGGTCCCACCGGCGGGAAACACGAAATGCTCTGACAGTGCTCCCGTTGTGTCCTTTGCGGCGGCATGGAGTTCGAGCAAGGCCGCCTTACTGACCTCGTTAAGGGATGGGCTTCGCCAGCCTGCGGGCGTTTTCGAGTGGCGTATATCAAGCGTGCTTGAGACAAAGTCTATGTCTCGCAACCGCAAGTGACGGATCTCACAGGCGCGCATCCCAAGGTGGAAGGCAAGCGTGGCTGCACAGTAAGCAAACATCCAGTTTGGCCGGATCTTATAGGTCTTTCCGTCCTTACCGGTTTTAACAAGCCTGGGCATATCCGCTTTCCAAAGGGCGGCCGTCTCGAAGAGTCTTTGCTGTTCCTCTTCTGTGATTGCCCGGCCTACCGGCGGCTTATCGTTCGGGATGGTCTCGTAATCCTCGAAG
>DATKDA010000052.1:0-4750 GCA_035512935.1 Pyrinomonadaceae bacterium
TAGCGTCGGGTCTTGTTTCCAATTAAGGCCGCAATAGTGCAAAGTGGCCCGACGCTACCGCGTTGCGGTACTGACTGCGACCCACTGCGTTCTAGTTTTGACACAGTAAGTCATGAATCCCGATTCGCCACCGCAAATGAAAATAGAACGCGGACGGTCAAGTGGCAGAGTTGAGCAGCTATTTTCATAAGAGTCTCTTCAGGTTGGGGGTTCAGGTCGAGTCATCGTGCGCAGAACCATTTTAATGGTTTCCGAAATTAAGCTGGCAGAAAAGCCAAGCCGCCACTACGCATTCCGGACCTCATCGCGAATGAAATGGCTGGGAGTGGTGAGCCGAGGGAAACCATTTAAAATGGTTCAGTTCATGTCACCCTTTAAGTGGAACGAACTTCAACGGGTCGAGCGTGATCTTTGTGGTTGAGATTCTTTGCCCCTTCATAAACTCGATCATTACATCTTTGATTTGCGGAGAAGACAAAAAGAGAGGGTCACTGTGGACGGCGCCCTCGATTATTAGATGCGTACTGTTTGGAAATCCCTTCCGAACTTCTTCGGCGTTGCTTGGGGGAGTACGGACATCCAGCGTACCGCTGATGAAGAGTGCGGGTACGCCACTCTTCACGGGGGCTCGGAATCCCGCGCCGGCATCAGGATTGCCCCATGCATCGCAAACACCGGGAAAGGGAAAGTTCATAACGTCTCCCAGCAAAGTCGTTTCTGCTTCGCGGACGATCTGTTTCCGCCGTTCGTCCGACAAACCTGAAGCGCAGTCCATCATGTAAGTCATGGCCGATCCAACGCCACGGGCTCGGCTGACGTTGAGCCAACCCTGCGCCACCAGAGAAAAATCTCCTTTCGACATTGCGTAGTAGCGCGCCGGCAAAGCAGCTTCGCCACTCCCAAATGAGAATGCAGTCAACAGTTGGATGGCCAGCTTATTTAGCGCCACCTTGACCGGCTGTTTGGTATTGGGGTCCGTTACCTCGACCGTAACAGGTTTGCGCTCGGCCTCTTCGAGAACTGTCTTAACCAGATTTACGAACGACGGAATGTCTTTGCTCAAATTCGGGTCGGCGGAAACCAGCCGGTCAATGTGTTCCAGATGCTTTTGAATATTGCTCGGCAATTTGATTGTCTGAGAAGGTCCTTCGACGCCCGCCAGTATCACTCGCTCGATACTCTTTTCGTGTCGCTTGATTGTCGCCAGCGAAAGATGTGTTCCGTAACTTATCCCCCAAAGGCTTATTTTCTTAGCACCGATTGCCTTTCTCAAATCTTCCAAATCATCCGCGCTTTCGTTGGTGTTGTAGCCTGTCAAATCAACGCCTTGTTGCTTGAAGGCCGCGGCGCAGGCTTTTGATTGCCTCCGAGAGGTTTCGAGCAGGTCTGCGCGGCTCTGCAATTTATCAGGCGCGAAACTTACCGTCTCTTTACAAGCCAGGTTAGGTTTGGACGAACCTACGCCGCGTTGGTCAAGGGCAATGACATCGGCAATTTCGCGCATTGCCATGAACAAAGGAAAGCGACTCCCGCGCGCTGCTGCGATTCCCGAACCACCGGGTCCACCGGCGAGATACACGATTGGCGCAGCGGGGCTCTTTGCTGTGCTCTTGAAACGTATAAAAGCGATTTGAATCAAACGGCTGTCTGGCTTTTGCCGGTTTTCAGGCACAGTCAACTCGCCAAATTCGACATCAACCTTCTCTCCACGAGCCGATTCAAAGACCCGCGGCGTGATGTTCAAGTCGCCCGCTTTCTGTTGGGCCAGAACATCAACTGCCAGGAGCGGCAATAGAAACACCAGGACCAGACCTTTCGAATTGCTTTTCAGTTGCATCGCCATTCTATTGTTTCACCCACGTTAAATCGAAATTGTATCCCTTCCACTTTATCTCTTTGATTTTTGCCGAATCGTCGCGATCAAAACAGACATTGCCGAAGAATCTGTATTCAAAAAAGCAATCCGGTTTCGTTGGATAGAGCTTGATGTCGCCTGAATAGAGAAAATCATTTCTGAGAACGATCTCCGTGGAGCCACCGTCGCTGCGCGTGTAGTGGCCCAGGAATTCCGTCAGGTCCTTGTTTGGGTTGGGAATGATTTTTGGAATCGTAAAGCTCTTTACTGTAGGTTCTTTTCCCTGGAGGATCTCCAGGAGACCTTGAGAGACCAGGTCGAACGCGCCGGCAGAATTTGCAAGAATGACAAAGGCATATTTTTTATCGCGAGCCATTTCAAAATAGGAGCGATGCCCATTAGTACTTCCACTACCGCTAAACGGCCTCTCTCCCTGAAACGCTGTTTTTATCCCCTCCCCATATTTCCCATCAAGCAGAGCTTCGGCAAATCTGTAAACATCGCGGGCGGTGCCGTAGACCGAACCGGCGCCCACCAGAAACGAATAATTCTTGAGGGGCACATTCACGAGGCCGGTCGGTGAGAGATAGTAGTCCTGAGCGCGACGTTCCATAATCGCATCGCCCTCAAAATCGACCGAGTCCGTCATGCCCGCCGGTGTGAAAACATATTCCCGCAAGAGTTGAGCATAGGGCTTTCCCGACACGATCTCGAGTACCCGCGCCAATACTGAGAAGCCCGCCGAACTGTAAAGGCGGGCAGTGCAGGGTTCGAACGCCAGCTTTGCCTGTTTTACCTTCTCGACAAACTCCGCGGAACTGTAAGCCAGCGACTCGGCTTCCGGCGGCATCACGCGGTGCGGAATGCCGGAACGATGACGCGCCAGCATTTCGATCGTGATTTTGTCACCATTTGGGAAATCCGGAATGTACTTATTGAGCTTATCCGCAAGGGCAATCTTATTGCTCTCAATCAAACGGCTCAGAATTACACTGGTCATGTATTTTGTAATCGAGGCAATTCCAATACGTGTGTTCAATTGGTTTGGAATCTTATAGTCCGCATTTGCCAGACCAAATGCCTTTTCATAAATCACTTCTCCATTTTCTGAAGCCAGGACCACACCTGAAAATTGATTAGCGGTGGCAAAAGGAGTTATGAACTTATCGATCTTCTCGGCTTTATCGGCTTGCGCAAAAGCAGTCTGCAAAAATAACGATAAGACCAAACACAGGTGGAAAATTAAGTATCTTGTCTTGTACATCAGAAATACCTCGATTAGAGCGTCGCGCATGCGATAGCGACTGATGTTTATTCAATCAACCGAAGAACTGCGTCCTTCAACTTGAGCATCACAGAAAGACGGATGGATAGTCAGAGTTTATCTTAAAGGCGTGGGGAGAATACGTCTTGACTCAAACAAGCGTGCTGGAATGAGATTAGCGTGCCAAGTGCTTTGCCCAAAGTTCGAAACCGTCGAACGCCTCTCCTGAGGAGCGGCATGTTATACGGTCGCGAATCCATGCCCCCGAAGGGTGAGATGTCTATAGCCCGACTTCAATAAAACTCTTCCTGCGCCGTTCGAAGGGGCGGAAACTCAACTTGGCCAGTACCATTCGAGTTCGTGACGCTCGAACGTTACCGCATTGTGGTACTACCCACGTGCAGCGAATGTTCGGCGAAATTCAGTCGGCGTCATTCCCGTTACCCGTTTAAAAGAGCGTGTGAAGTGTGTCTGGTCTGCAAAGCCCGCGGCCAAAGCAATCTCCACCAAAGACTCTTTCGACCGGAGGATCATCTGGCGCGAGTAGTTGATGCGCGCTTCTCTAACATAGTCACCAACCGTGCAGCGCTCGAACTGGCGAAAGACTCGTGCGAGGTGAGTTGGGTGAACTCCGGCAGCCATCGCCAATTCGCCCAAAGCCGGCGGTTGCGCATAATTCTCGCGCAGAAACTCTTTCACCCGCTCCAACCAGGGGGGCGGTTTGCGCTCCGCTCTTCTCGGACCCTGTCGCGAGGCGGCAACCAAAAGTTCCGTCGTAATACTTTCCAAAACTAATGGAGAGAATCCGTCTCGCTCGCTGAATTCACGGTACATTTTGGTCGCCAGCCAAATCGATGAATCGGTCCCTACAAACGCGGGTTCACAGAGACGCGCTCCGTAGTCTCTAACTCTCTCCAGCGATTTTAAATCGATCTCGACTAAGAAGTGGCGGCCGCAGGTAAAGTGCTCCTCGCCATGACTTACATCGGGAGGATAATAAACAAGAGCTGCAGGCCCGCGGTCAAAAAGCCTACCGCCAACATGCTCCTGGTAATTGCCTGCTAACACAAAACAGAAATGGGAAAGTTCGTGCGCATGAGTGGGAAGGGTGGCGCGCGAGGAGTAGGTCTTCTCCGTAAAACGAAACCCGTTCGCAGAAAGAGCCTGGGACGTTGTGCCGTAAAACTGACCTGCCTTGAGTTTAAGCTCCATCGCTGGTCGATCCATCTCCAGGGGTAGTGGTCAACACGAACGAGTAATTCTCGATATATCCGAAAAACCGTAAGTCACCTTGAAGGGCTCCACTTTGGAAAGTATCTGCGCGACTGTCGCTTGAGATGCCAGCTTATCAGATTTGGTTGAATCTCTAATCAATGAAGCGTCTGGAAACTGGATATTACCCACAGTATTATCGTGCTTCCGTGTTACAAGTCCGCAACTTCTTGTTTTTTTGACAAAGTTTCTGTGATCAGACATTCCTGGAGTTCGTCGACACTTCTTTAGTATAATCGCCGCATTCACAAGGAGAAACTTTTCATGCCTAAAGTTAAAGCCAACAACCTTACTCTGAACTATGACCAACAAGGAACCGGAGAGCCTCTGATTCTCATTCCTTATTTAGCCGCCGATCA
>DATKDA010000053.1:0-4976 GCA_035512935.1 Pyrinomonadaceae bacterium
ACCATTAAAATGGTTGCGTGAATGAGAGGAGGTGCCGCACTTCCCCAACCTAAAGGTAGGGGTGAATGAGAGAGGTATCGTCACCAGATACCTCTTGCTTCAGCTTGAGGAGTTTCAGCTTTGACCTAACTGCGAGCCAAAGCCTTGTCACCAATCCCCATCCGGTTAGGTTGGGGGACAGCGGCATCTCTCATTCACCCCAACCTTTCAAGCATGAGGGTATCGATCGACTTTTGACACACTCTCTGCCGCCCGTTGGTGGTCTTCCTTTTTCGGCGTCTCCGCGCGCAATCACTTAAGCGCCAACACCACTACCGACTTCGGCGGGATGCTCAGCGTTAGCTGTGAGCCTTGCAGCTTGTGGCCATTGAACAGAGCAGGTTTGACGGTGTCGGTGCGGTCGAACGTGTTCATTGCATTGACCGCGGGGGCAGTGAGCACCTCGCCCACCACGCTCTTAACCGAAGAGCCGGTAAGCGACGTAGTGACGTTCGCGGCTCGGTTCGGATCGAGGTTGACGATCGAAAGATGTAGTCTTCCTTCCGCGTCACGCGACGATGAAACGTGCAACGAAGGCACCGCCGCATGGTCCAGCTTGTACTCCGGCGCAGTGAGCGCGACTGGGATTAAGGTTGCACCCTGATGCACCTTGTACATTCGGAAGACATGGTAAGTAGGTGTCAGCACAATCCTCTCTTTATCAGTCAGGATCATCGCCTGCAAGACGTTTATCATCTGCGCGATGTTGGTCACCCTCACGCGGTCAGCGTGCCGGTGAAAGATGTTGAGGTTTATTCCCGCGACGAGCGCATCTCGCAGTGTGTTCTGCTGGTAAAGTGTTGTGGCCCCTGACTCGGCGTCGTACCACGTGCCCCACTCGTCCACCATCAATCCAACGCGCTTCTCCGGGTCGTGCTTGTCCATAATGGCGCTGTGCTTGGTGATGAACTCATCCATGCGTAGTGTCCGGGCGAGTGTCGCATGCCATTCCTTCTCTCCAAACTCGGTTGCCGAGCCCTTCTTCTTCCAGTCGCCGGTCGGCAGCGTATAGTAGTGCAGCGCCAGACCTTCCATCTGCTTTCCGGCCTGCGCCATCAGCACTTCCGTCCAGGTGTAGTTCTCGTCGTATGGCCCAACCGCCAGTTTCTCAATGCGATTCCCAGAGTGCTGCTTCACGAACGTGGCGAACTGCCGATAGACATCGGCGTAGTACTCGGGGCGCATGTTACCGCCGCAGCCCCATGTCTCATTGCCTATTCCCAAGTATGGGACCTTCCACGGCTTCTCACGACCGTTCTGGCGGCGGAGGTTGGCTAGCGTGGAGTCGGCATCGGAGGTCATGTACTCGATCCACTCCATCATCTCCTGCGGCGTCCCGGAGCCGACGTTGGCGTTGATATAAGCCTCGGCTCCGAGCATCTCGGCGAGGTCCATAAACTCGTGCGTGCCAAAGGCGTTTGTGTCCACGCCACCCCAGCTCGCATTGGGTCGTCGCGGGCGTTGGTCGCGTGGGCCAATACCGTCGCGCCAGTGATACTCGTCCGCGAAGCATCCCCCGGGCCAGCGCAGCAGAGGAATGTTGAGTTCCTTCAACGCCGCGACGACGTCATTGCGAATGCCGCGCGTGTTCGGGATAGGGGAGTCCTCACCCACCCAGATGCCTTCGTAGATCAAGCGCCCGAGGTGTTCGGCAAAGTGGCCGTAGATGTTGCGGTTAATGACAGCCCCAGGCCGTTCAGCGCGGATGGTCAACGTAGCATTGTAAGTTTCGGGGTTTTGAGCCTGCGCCTGCCGTGAGACAAGCGTGGCGCCCAAACATGCCAGCAGGGCAGCGAGCCACAGAACTCGCCAAACCCGCATAAACGTCCACTTAAGATGCATCAATGTCCCTCCTTCGGATCCCGTATAACGCTTTAAGGGTTGTTAACCCGCGCTTTCGTTTTGTGCGATTGCCACTTAGCAAACTCGTGGCGTTTTGTAAGTAGCCAACCCATCAACAATCCAAAAATGAAATTCGATGAGGCCGTTTCGATCAAGTGCGTCATTCGCACGGCTTCAGGCATGTACGGGTTGGGTAGCAGCAACTGAGCGTTCATCACTATAGCAAACAGCAATCCAATCGCCAGGGCGGTCTCCTGCCACGGCCCTTTCATCATTCTAATAACAGGAAAGGCTAATACTGTCCAAAACATCGCCCGCAGGGCTTGAAAAGGAATCAGCCAAAACGTGTCTCTTAGCACTGTACCCATGTGAGCAAAGAAACTACCTTCGTCAATACCGCCGTAATACTCGCGCGCCGTAACATTTCGCCAGACGATGAAATAACCAAAGGTGAAATACAAAACCAGATACGCGAGCGCAATTACCGCTAGTTTCCACGCCCATTCGCTTTTGGGCATGATCAGTCGCTTATTAAGTTCGGTATCTGCATTATCGGCTTTTCTCTTTCCCAGAATTAGAACAGCCAGTATCGAGAAAGGGGCGGTAATCAGAACACCCATTAGAAACAGTCGCGGCAAGATGCCCGGCGGCAGACTTGTCAGAAACACTGCCGATTCGATTTGCGACATGAAAGTCGTCACACCATAGAAGACGAAGAATACTGTGGCGATAAGCTGCCAGCCTCCCCAACGGGAACGAAGAATAATATGAGTTAGAACAATGGTGTTGAGAAAGCAAACCGCCAGTAAAGCTCCCGCCGCAGTGCCGGCCTCGTCGGGTGTTTGAGTGTTGTGCTGTAGCCCAATGACTGGACCTGCGACAGCAAAGCAGATGAATAGAATGATGGTCAGGGCTATGACTTTTAGAGAGATGGAAAGAGCGGTTTTCATTCTTTCTCTTGTGAACTAGTTTGGCGCCCTCAGTTATGCAGGCAGCATGTACCCCAAGCTATATTCTCTTGTTTTCGAGCGAAGGCAATTTAACCTGTCAATGTCCCTCTCTCACACAACACAACGCAACCTGGGCAAGTGCGCCACACCGCGTCCCCCCGTCACCGCGTCCCCTTTCCTCGCGCTACGTCAGGGCTGCGCAGACGGGTCCCCAGAAGGCGGCGGGGCGTGATCCTCCTTCGAGGGTGGGCCCAGCAGCTGTTTTAAGATCGGCTTCAGCGCGTCCGCCCACACTTGATAGCTCTTGACGTCAAGATGTAAGTCGTCGGTCGCCATCCCCTCGAACAGCCTGCCGTCTTTGTCTGCCAGTTTGTCATTGATATTCAAGTACCGGATCTTTTTTCCGTCAGCGAACCTGGCAATGTTCTGGTTGATTCGATCGATGATCGGCATCACGGCAATATTGTCGTTTCGAGGCGTAATGCCCATCAGCACGATTGTGGCTTCGGGCGCTCTGCTGCGGCAGACTTCGAGGATGGCCCTTATGCCGAGCGTAACCTGTGCGACACGCGGATCGTCGGTTCCTGAAGGAGGCGTGTTACCAACGTTGTTTGTGCCCGCCATTAGCACGATGACTTTGGGGTTGACGTGGTCCAATTCTCCATTCTGAAGTCGCCAAAGAATGTTCTGCGCAGTGTCACCGCCCCAACCGAAGTTGGCGGCGTTCCAGCCGAAGAAGTTCTTACGCCAGTTATCGAGAAACGCCCGGTACTGTTTGTCACTTGTGCCCCAGCGTCTTGTGATCGAATCGCCCAGAAAATAAACGTCAATGCGACCTTTCTTCGCCTTCTCAAGTAACTGTTCGTGCGCCAGCATGGAGTTTCGATCCGTACGGGGCACCGGTCGAACGGCTGCGTCATCGTCTTGCTTAGTGTTAACAGTGCTTACTTCCATCATGGCGTTACGTACCCTTGTGCCGTTCTTCATGATCAGCAACTGCGGCAGGGGATATCTGTTAGCATCGGCCTCGTCGAAGATGCTCCGGTTTTTCGGATCGGCGCCAGGCCGCAGGGCCCTGATTCCGAGCTGTTCCATCATGTTTCTGTGGTCACCCTGCTCTGTGAAGATTACTTGAGCAGGAAATCCACCATCACGTTCGGACTGTGCCGATACGAAGACCGAAAAAACTAACGAGGGTAAAGCGATTGCGAACCAGAGGCGCTTGAATTTGATCATGTTTGCTGACTTAGAAAAAAGATAGCACTGTTGCCTTACTCGACCGCGCAGGTCCATAATCGCCGTCGATCTCGGACGTTCTATAACATCTGCGAAGACTTGTGATGAAATCTGCACATGACCAGCGGGAGATGCTCCTGGCCGCGTGGAGAACCAACAACCGCGTCAACCTCTTCCTCATTGAAAACCTACCTGCCGAACTGTGGGGCGCCCCTGTTCCGGGAGCGCCGCGTCGAACCGTGCGAATGATCGCCGGCCATATCCACAATGCCCGTTGCATGTGGATCAAGACGCTGGGAAAGGAGCACGGCATCGTTGTGCCACAATCCGTCGATCGCCACAAGGTCAGGCCGAGGGAACTCATTCCGGCACTTGATCGCAGCGGCCGCGGCATCACCAGTTTATTAAAGCTCGGTCTGGACCAGGGTGGCACAATCCCAGCTTCGGCGTCCTATGTCTGGCGCAACCTTCCGCTCGATGTCGCGCATGTCCTGACCTACTTCGTGGCTCATGAAGGTCATCATCGCGGACAGATTGTCATGCTTGCGCGCCAGTTGGGTTATCGGTTGCCCGCTGAGATTACGAATGGTCTCTGGTTGTGGTCAAGGCGCGCAAAGGAGACACGCTAGATTTTCCCATAGTCCCCTGTGCAACTTGAGATGTAACGACTATCAGCTATTATTACTGGGATAGGTAAAAACATGCCGCTCAAATGTAAGGAGAAGGAATGGAACGTAAAGTAGCATCCCACTATCCGCAGGAGTTATTAGACCTGTTCGACGAGTACCAGCACGGCGACATTGACCGCCGCACCTTCCTGTCCCGCGCTACCAAGTTCGCGGTGGGCGGCCTTACTGTCGCGACCATTTTCGAGAGCCTGAGACCCAACTACGCTTGGGCGCAACAAGT
>DATKDA010000054.1:0-28397 GCA_035512935.1 Pyrinomonadaceae bacterium
TTGTGATGCCCCGATGCCACCGTAGATTAATGGCAACTCCACGTTATGGAGCGCCGTTGCCCGCGCCAACAGATTGAACGTCTGAAACACGAAACCGACCTCCTGGTTTCGGATTCGCGCCAGTTCGTCATCGTCCATCTCGGAGACGTTTTTACCGTTGAGCCAGTAGTCTCCCTTCGTAGCCGTGTCGAGACAGCCGATCAGGTTCATCAACGTAGACTTGCCTGATCCCGAGGGGCCGATAATGGCTATGTACTCACCTTTTTTTACGTCGAATGAGACACCGTGCAACGCGTGCACTTCCTCATTACCCATCTGATAGGTTTTCCAGATGTCTCGCATGGAGATGAGGGCGGCCTGACTATGCCGCCCATTCCCCTGCGGTTCGCGCAAGACTTCCGGGGCGACCGGTGTCGTTGCGATTGTGACGTCGCTCATCTAGCTGCCCTCGTTGGCGTTAGTATTCGCACCGGCGCGCCGTTGCTGGCGTTTGACGCTCATGTCGTCTTTGAGTGTCTTAAGGACTCGACTGGGTCCGCGAACGATCTCCATCCCCGCCTGCACCCCGCTTGTAACTTCGATGTCGGCCTCTCCGGTAATTCCGGTGGTCACTTCGATGAACCGAACCTTGTTTCCTTCGATAATGTAGACACCTTTCAGCGACTTCGGCCTTTCTGTCCGGGAGGCAGGAGGCGTACTACCGGCGATGGTTGGGCTTGGCGACGGAGTAGGCGCCCGCTCAACGATCGACTCTAATGGCACAGCGACTACGTTGTTTCGGGTTTTGGTTGTGATTGTCGCCGTGGCGCTCATGCCGGGACGCAATGCATCACGAACTTCGTCCGGCAGGTCACGAAGTTCGACTGTAACTTTGAACTCTTTAGCTTCCTGGACATTAACCCGGTTCGAGAGCCCTCCCTGAGTATCCGATTTAGAAACCGCAAGGGGATTCTTAAGCGTAACAACAGCCTGGATCTCCCTCTCGCCCAAGGCGTCAACTTTCACCTTCGCTGTTTGACCAACCTCGACGTTTGCGATCTCAGTTTCGTCAACATTAACTTCCACATTGATTGTTGACATGTCAGCAATGGTCATGAGTGGTGTAGTCGAAAGACCGGCCACCGCGTACTCACCGACGCGGGTCGGGATATCGGCTACGACGCCGTTCAAGGGTGAAACTTGGGTGGCCTTTGAGCGTTGGCTCGATTGGCCCCGTAGTAATGCCTGTTGCTGGTTGGCACGCATTTCAGAGGATCTAATGTAAGTCTTCGCATCCTTGACAGAGATACGCTGCTGGTTAGCGCGTTCAGTTGCCTCTTTAACTGCAATTCTTTGACTTTCCAGGTTTGCTCTTGCTGTTTCAAGCGCCAGTTTGGCCTGATCGTAACGATCGCGAGCGGCGTCAAACTCAAAGCGGGAGCTAACGCCTGCTTCTATCAATTCTGTATTTCTTTTTAGTTCGCGCAAGGCGGTATTTAGATCAACCTGGGCGCGTTCTACTGCCGTCTGTGAAGCGACCAGTTGTTGGCGGGCAGCAGCCACAGCGGATTCGGCGACAACTAGGCCCTGCTCGGCGGCTGCGACGGCATTTCGCGCACTCTGGACATCATTCAGCGATGCCTGAGTGGCCGCCCACTGGGCTTCCTGGCTCGATTGAAGTTGCGTCGGATCCACCCGCACCAGGGGTTTCCCAAGGGTCACTTGATCGCCCGCATTGACATAAATCTCTTCGATCCGGCCCGGCACTTCGCTGGTTAGCTTGATGTACCGAACTGGCCTGACCTCTCCCGAGGCGGTTACGGTCTGGCGCAACTCGGGCCGCACCTCGAGTTTTACCGTAACGACTTCCGGCTCTTCCTTCCGGCTTGCATATACACTCACAATTACGACGAGAGCCAGAACGGCCGCCGCCGACACTCCAATAACAATCTTCTTCTTTCTGTTCAAGGCCATAACAATCCCTTTTTTTCTCTAAACCAAACTAAGCCCATGAATCCTTGAATTCGTCCGGAAGTCCACAATTGCAAAGCAGCCTTTCGAATTAACTTTTACGTAGAATCGTACGAAACTGTTTCAAATTATGAACATTTTGGATTGTCTCTTAAAGCGAAATCTATGTCACATCAGCTTTGCCTGACAAGTCCCGTAGTTAAAACGAAAAGCTTTAAGACTATGTTAACAACAAAGGTTACAGGGCAGAAACCGAGGGGGTGGCTCGCCTGAGGGCCTACCACCAAACTTAGTAACGGTGGGGGATTCGCGTTGGCGAGTCTACCGATTTCGCGCTAGAATGGCCCCCTGTCGAAAATCGGTTCGTCTCGAAAGTACTGTGTCATTTCGACAGCCGAAAGTGTATTAATGCTAACCTGTGAGAGGTGCAAAACTGAGAATCTAGAGGGCTCGCAATATTGCGACGAGTGCGGCGCACCTCTGCGGCCGCATCTCCATTCCAACGGCCCGAAGAGCAGTGACTTGACTGGAGGGGGCGACGGACATAATGGTTCGCGCGCACCGTCCGGAATAAAGCAACCAGAGTTTGCGGGTGGTAGACCAGCAACGCTAAGTTTTTCTTCTTCGCTAGAGTCGCCGCGGCGGCCCCATGCCTGGCTAGTCATTGAGCGTGGCCGATCTGCCGGTAAGCAGTTTACCCTGAGCGATCAGGAATCGCAGATTGGGCGCTGGGACGCAGACGGAGGTATTTTCCCCGACGTGGACCTCGATGCGGATGATCCGGAGGCGAAAGTATCGCGTCGTCATGCCAGAATAACTTTGCGTGATGGACAGTATTTCGTTGAAGACCTTGGCTCCACCAATGGGACATTTGTCAACCGCGGAAAAAGATTGATTCCGGGACACCGGCAGACTCTTAATGATGGTGACGAGATCATTGTTGGAAAGACATTTTTGCGTTTTCATATCGTAAAGTGACAATGAACCGACTGAGAACTCAGTGTCGTATTTAGAAATAGGGCCACCCGACGCTGAGCTTTAATACAGGCTGGATTTTCCAAGTTGATATCTGAGTGTTTTGAGTGCGGCGCGAAAGTAGCGCCTGATGAATTCTTCTGCGGCAACTGCGGAATCCGACAGCCCGCCACTTCAGATCTGTCCCCGATGTTGGCCGCTGGTAGCGCAACTGGCGAAAAGCCAGCCGTTCAGTCTGCGACGGCGAGGCTTTCAGACGTTGAGCACGAAGAGATCGTCCAGCCAAAGCACGAGCAGATACCGCAGCCCCATGAAGTAATTCCCACTCCGAAAGAAGTAGTTGAGCCACCCGACGAAGCGATTGCAGAACCTCCTAAGGAAGACCGGGCGACAGAGTTTGTGAAACAGTCAAGCGATATGGAAGAGTCGGAACCAATTTCATCGGATTCTCTGGGCGGGTCAGCCACCGACGATGTGAGAATTGGCGCTACAAGCAGTACGCCGGGAGGCACGACAGGCGGACACCAACCGGCCGGAAAGCAGTTGGAGCCGGATGCCATTCTTAATTCCCGCTACGAAATTGTCCGCCGGATTGGTGGCGGTGGAATGGGCGCAGTCTATCTTGCCCGTGATCAAAACCTCGGCGACGCTCCGCGGGCGGTGAAAGAGATGGTCGAGGCTCACCTGGATCCGGCCCAGCACGAAAAGGCGATCGGTGACTTTAAACGAGAGTCCTTATTATTGACCTCTCTCGAGCACCCATCGATCCCAACAATCTATGACTACTTCTATGATGGTGCTTCGGGTCGATTCTATCTGGTAATGAAGTACATTTCCGGCGGTGACCTTGCCTCCCGGCTGCGCAGCGCCTCAGCAGGCAGGGTTGACGAAAAAACGGTCACCGACTGGGGAATGCAGGTAGCCGATGTACTCGAATACCTGCACAGTCGCCCCAAGCCCATTATTTACCGCGATCTGAAACCGGCAAATCTAATGATTGACGGCAACACTGGCCGGATCATGTTGATCGATTTTGGAATTGCACGCTGGGTAACCCAACAGGAGAAGGGAGTCACTGCCGTTGGTACGATGGGTTATGCGCCCCCCGAGCTATTCGGTGGACGCGTCGAACCACGATCCGACGTCTATAGCCTGGGGGCCACGCTCTTTCATTTGATTACGGGCGCCGATCCACAGGACAACCCTCTATTAATCTTTGATTTTTCCAAGAACCCAAGGCCGCGCCTCATCGCTCCATCAATCTCGATTGAGATGGAGCAGATTCTGATGCGCGCGGTTGAGTACAGACCGGAGGACCGCTTCCGAACGGCAGGAGAGATGCGAGACGTCCTCGCTGTTCACCTTGAAAAACTGATGTCCGGGGCTGTGAGCTATGGGCTGCCGGCGGCCCAGGTGGGGGGCGAAACGGTTCAGGTCCAAAGCGTCTTCTGCGGCTTCTGCGGCGGCAGGATTGCGGCAGACGATATCTTTTGTGCGCATTGCGGCGCCCAGCAACCGCTCGCTGGCTTGGCAGCAAGTGCAACGCTGCGTGCCTCACGGCCGACTGCGAAGCTGGTCGTGGCAGGTACCACGGAACTTGATTCTTCATTCGTTCTGCAGAAAGACAGCAATCTCGTTGGCCGCACTGATCCGCATTCAAATATTTTCCCCGAGATCGATCTCTCCCGATTCGATCCCGACACCAAAGTCTCGCGCCGCCATGCTCGAATCTGGCTCGAGGGGGACACGTTCCTGGTAGAGGATCTTGGGTCGGTGAATGGCACTGTGATTAATGACTCAGTCAGGCTTGCGCCGCGTCAGCCCCGAGTGTTGGATAGCGGAGACAGGATCCGGCTCGGAGAAACGACCTTGCATTTTCTGCTCGGATAACTGCTAATAAGAGCCAATCGGTCATTAGCCCAGAAAACCATCCGAACGGTAGACTCTAGAACTCAGGGATGACTGCGAGAATTGAACGAACCGCATTGAAACGGACCGAGGCCAGGACACGCGGCAATCGAAAATCGGTCAAGCGCTTCTACGCTCCTTTTTCACTAAGGTGCGGCGCGTTGCTTATCGACTACATTATCATCGCCGCGATCCTGGCTTTTAGTACGCTTTTCGCACGCATGTTGGGCGGCGGAGCGCGCACTGCCGGCAATTCGGTCGAAACGTTTGGGATCCTTTTTGCGTTATTTGTCGCGGCGCTTGATCTCGTGGTTCTCGCCGGAGTGACCGGCCGGACCATCGGGAAATGGGTGACCGGTCTGCGGATTGAGCGCTCAGACGGCGGGGATTTAGGAGTGTTGCGCACATTTCTGCGACACTTTATCGGTTATCCTTTGTCATTCGCGACGCTGGGCCTGGGCTTCCTGATTGCCGCCATATCAACGCGTGGCCGTTCGCTACACGATCTAATCGCCGGCTCGGTGGTGGTCTATGATGGTCCCCCACCTGAAGAGCATAAATGAGGATCGGCAGAAATCGGTTTCTGCCCCTGATATTCACGAGACAGACATAAGCCCAATGCCAGAGCTGATTGTTAAATACCCCGATCGCGCCCCTGACCATTTTCCGCTTGGGCGCCTGCGCATCACCATCGGTCGCTCCGCTCGCAACGACCTCTGTATTCCCGACCCCTTCGCCTCGCGCGTCCACGCAGAAGTGAGACGTGAAGGAGATGAATACTATCTCCAGGACCTAGGGTCCGCCAACGGAACGCTCTACAACGGCGCCGCCGTGGAAGGGGCCATGCCACTTAACTCTGGTGGCCGGATTCAGATTGGCGAGACGGAAATCATCTTCGACGATGGCGCCTTCAACTCGAGTATGGGCGCCACGATGATCACCGACAACACGGGGTCATTGCCTGAGGCCACCATTGCGCTGGCCTCGGGTGATCGCACAACTTCCGGATTGCTCGAGGCGATCGAGGGAGCGCGTACCAAACCTGAAGATATTGCCGTGTCCCGGGCGGCCAAGACCGGTGACCTTCTTGCCCTGATCAGTAAGGTCGGGATAACTCTGCTTTCGTCTGCGACTCTGATCCAAACGCTCGAAGACGTTGTGGCCCTGGTTTTTGAGGCCGTGCCTGCGGACCGCTGTTTGATCATGATGCGCGATGAAGCAGGAGGGGATCTCCGCGTCTCCGTCGCTCGTCTGCGGGATCGCGCGGGCGAAGTGGGCGAGATCCGTGTTAGCCGGAACGTGCTTGACGAAGTTGTTATGCGTGGTAACTCTGTGCTGACGTCAGACGCCCAACACGATCCCCGGTTTGCAAGTGGCACTGTCGTTCTACAAGGAGTGCGCTCAGTTCTCGCCGTGCCGCTGGGAGTTGCCGAACAGGTGTTCGGAATTATTTATGCCGATTCACCGATCGCGGAAGGTCGGTTCACTGAGGACCATCTGAAGGTGCTGACAACTCTGGCTTCGGTTGCGGCTATCCGGGTAGAGAATGCGCGCCTGGTAGAACTGCGCTTGCAGCAGGAACGCCTCGAGCGTGAGCTTCAACTGGCAAGTGAAATCCAGCAACGCTTTCAACCGACAGCCCCACCCTTCGTCCAGGGCTATGAGCTTCAGGGAATCAGTTTTCCCTGTTACGAAATTGGCGGTGATTACTATGACTTCATCAAGCGAGCTGACGGACGGCTGGTGATCGCACTGGGAGACGTGTCTGGGAAGGGGACTGCCGCAGCGCTACTAATGTCTTCTTTGCACGCGGCTGTCCATGCGCAGGCAAGTTCTCACGACTCCCTGGTAGATACAATCTCTGCGGTAAACCGTTACCTGGCTGACAACATTCCGCCTAACCGCTTCGTCACTTTGTTCTATGCGGAACTCGATCCTGATTCAGGCGCTGTTTCTTTTCTTAATGCCGGCCACAATCCGCCGCTTATAGTGCATGCGGCAGGAACCGTCGAGCAACTGGCCTCGGGTGGCCTGCCGCTCGGAATCAAGCGGGATGCGGATTATCGCGAGGGTCGAACACAGTTGCAGCAGGGTGACGTTCTGGTGATCTATTCCGATGGTGTTACGGAAGCCACTAGCCCAAGCGGTGAAGAGTTTGGCTCGACCAGGCTTTATGAGGTGGTGGCGCGAAATGTGGACGCCTCTGCCGCAGGCATACGCGACCGCATCGAATCAGCGCTAACCAAGTTTTCTCAGGGGACACGTGCAGTCGATGACATAACTTTAGTTATCGTCAAGCGACAGGCAGAAACGAGACAACTGGCCGTTGGCTCAACCGGCGATTAGCCAGGAAGGAGTTCTATGGCGTCGAATCCTCCGTGAATGCCATCTTACAGAGTAGTTTGATCGTCGATATTGATGCGCATGATCGGTCTTGATTTTGAGCGCCTCAAAACCTCCTTGAAGCCGGCCGCCTTAAAGGCCGATGGTACTCCCAGAAAGACAAACGGGTCAGGGGTCTTTTCCATAGTTGGTTCAATCGGATAGCCTTCAACAGTTTGAGCGCCTTGCCGGCCCGCAAATCTTACTGCTTCCCGTAGCAATTCTACTGAGACGCCCTGCCGGCGATAACTCTTCTTCACAAAGAGACAGGTAATCGACCAGACTGGAGTGTCGTCCAACGGCTTGACTACGCGCGAGCGAGCCAGCGATGGATAGACCTCGCGGGGAGCAATCGCACACCAGCCAATTGCTTCTTTGCCTACATACGCAAGAATTCCGGGTCTGTCTCCGGAGGTTACAACCTCTTCGAATGCCCGCTTGTTCTTAGCGCCCTTGCCCGCGGTCCATTCCTTGCGAGACAGACGCCAGTACATGCACCAGCAACCACCGCAAGCGCCGCGCTCGCCGAAGAGTTCTTCAATATCAGGCCAACTCGACGAAGTGGCGGGATAAAATTTCAGGGCCAGCTTGTTCTTCTGTGTGTCCATGTTCTTCAGTTGTCGCGTGGTGTTCCTGGCAGCAGTCCATCACAGGGAATTGTCTGCGGGCCCTTCTCATCACAAATTGCGAAAGTAGCTTTAGAGCCCTGGTACATAGTGACGCCCGCGTATTCGCCCCGGGCATTCACAACATAAAAATTGATCCCAAAGTTTGGATTCCCGCTTTTGTTCAGAAGACGCTTTTCGACGGTGTTTGCCTTAATACGCTTCAGCGCTTCCATTCCGGCGTCCTTTGGATGAGCACCGCGTCGCATCTCTTCGACAATCAGGAAAGAACATAGATTAAAGAGGTTTGCTTCACCGCGACCGGTTGATCCTGCGGCGCCGAGGCTGCCATCGACATAAAGTCCCGCGCCGAGAATCGGAGAATCTCCGACGCGACCGGCTATCTTCCAGGCGAGTCCGCTAGTGGTCGTGACCCCGCAGATCTCTCCCTTCGCGTTTACGCCATTACAATTGATCGTGCCGTAGTAGTGCTCGCGATCAATGAGGCCCTCGGCCACCATCTTCATCCCCTCGCGATGCCAAAGTTCGGCGCGCGTCTTTGGATCGAGGTAATGGCCCGGATCTGTGCGGCGCTTCCACTCGAGCCACAGCCGGCGTGATCGATCGGTATTCAGATCGTCTTCGATCTTGAAACCCATATTGCGGGCGAACACCTGTGCGCCTTTACCTACGAGCAGATGATGATCCGTATTTTCCATTACTGCTTTTGCGACCAGGGATGGCGTGCGCACGCCTTCGAGGGCCGCGACGGCGCCGGCGCGTTTTTTGGGTCCATGCATTACCGAAGCGTCGAGCTGTACGACGCCGTCCGCATTCGGCAGCCCGCCAAACCCCACACTGTCGTCGAGCGGGTCAAGCTCGACGATATTTACTCCGGCGATCAGCGCATCGAGCACGTCTGTGCCCTGAGTCATGAGCGTGAAGGCCTTTTGCACGCAGGTTACGTCACCATCATGTTTGAATCGATTCCCGTTGCTCGAAGCGATGACGATAGGCCTGGTACTGGATTGAACGAGGATAGTCGGCAACTTGCCGGCGGCTGGTTTGGCCGAGGCAAGCGCAAGGCCGGCGACGGCGCCGCTTCGCATGAAATCACGACGTTTCATCTTTTTAGTCATTCAGAACCTCACAGGGGTTTCAACCGAGGTTTGACAGCTCTAAAGCGCTCATTGAAAGTCCAGGCTTGCTTTAATCTTTGCCGCGGTCTTTGGCCCAATGCCATCAACCATATCAAGGCCACCTCCGGCAGCAAAATTCTTCAACTCTCGAAGCGACGATACTTTGAATTGTTGGTGTAGCAGGGCTGCTGTTTTGGGACCAATGCCTGGAATGTCGAGTAGATTCAGAACGGTTGCCGGGGTTTCCGCCGTGATTCTCTCCCAGGCATCAAAAGTGCCGCGCTCGAGGAGTTCGACTACCTTTCCGGCAATAGCTTTTCCCACGCCGGGTATTGACTGTAATCCGGCGACGCCCTCATTCGCTGCTATCTCGCTGAGAGGAGTAGGCCAGGTTTCTATAGCCTCGCCCGCATTCCGATACGAGCGCAGGCGAAAGGGATCGTCACCGCGAATCTCCATCAGTGCGGCGAGGCGATAGAACCTTCGGGCTATTGCTTCGTTGTCCACGCGCAAAAAGACTATAGCTTCGTAGTCGTCGCCCAAAAGAGTCTTACGTTGTCGAGGCAAAAAGGGTCTTGCTTCGTCGTCTCGGAGCAAGGGGCAAGCGACTAATAAAAGAGTCGGGTTCTAGTCTAGTCCGGACTCGTCCCCCTCGTCCACCTCGTCCAAGATCAACGACTCACTATCCCACGAACATGGTTCCCGTACCCTTGTCAGTGAACACTTCCGAGAGCAGCGCGTTGCGGGTAGTGCCGCTGATGATGTGGGCGCTGTGCACACCCCGGCGCAAAATTGCTGTGATGTTTTGAAGTTTAGGGATCATTCCTCCTGTTGCTGTTCCCTCTGCGATTAACGCATCGACTTCATCCGCCGTGAGACGCGAGAGTTTAGTTCCGGGCTCACCCGCTCGCAGGTAGAGCCCATCCACATCTGAAAGCAGTATCAGTTTCTCAGCCCGCAACTGAATCGCGATCTCGGCGGCAATCGTGTCGGCATTGATATTGAAAACCGTCCCCTCGATATCGGCGCCCAACGAGGACACCACCGGCAGATAGCCATGGTCCAATAGCACTGTCAGCAGACGCGTGTTGATCTTGACCACATCGCCTACGTGACCAAAATCGATATGCTCTCTTGCGCCAGTTGCGCGATCCAGGATTTCGCTCGGCGGCCGCCGAGCAGCATGAACGATATTTCCATCGACACCGGACAGGCCGACGGCCTCAATGCCGCGGTTACGCAGCGCGGCAAGAATGTCCGTATTGATCTTGCCGGCAAATATCATCTTTGCCATTTCGAGCGTGGCATCATCAGTGACGCGCCGGCCGTCGATGATTCGTTGTTGGACCCCCATCTTCAGCGCCAGATCGCTCAACTGTTTGCCTCCGCCGTGTACCACGCACAGACGAATCCCTACCTGATGGAGCAGAGCGAGTTCTTCGGCCAGCGAAATCAGGTTGCTGTGCTCTTCCGTAGCCTTGCCAGAAAACTTCACCACAAACGTCTGACCCTTGAAGCGTTGAATATAGGGCAATGCCTCGCGCAGAAGATCCAGCCTAAGTTGGTTGTCAACCTTATTAGTCATACTATGCCTGCCAATATAGCCTTCTGCATGTGGAGACGGTTTTCTGCCTCGTCGATTACAACCGCAGCGTCAGAATCGATTACACCGTCTGTAACAATCACATTGCGGCGCACAGGTAGACAGTGCATGAATATGGCATTGCTTGTTCGGGCCATCTTCTCTTCATTAACGATCCATTTCGTTCGGTATTGCTCCCGCTCCGCAAGGTCCTTAGCCGGTTCTCCATAAAAGTGCCGGCTGCCCCAACTCTTGGTGTAAACCACCTCGACGTCTTTGAAAGCCGTATCGATGTCTTGAGTCAATTGCAAGCTGCCTCCACTAGTTGCCGAATGCGTCTCAATCTCTGTTAACAACTCGTCGTCAAGTTCATACCCCGGCGGATGCGCAATGACAAGATCGTGGCCCAATTGTGCCGCCGCAAGCGCAAAACTGTTTGGGACGGCCATTGGCAGCGGCTTCGGGTGCCAGGCCCAACTCAGCAAGACTCGCCGGCGCCCCAGACCACACTTTTCCCGAATGGTCATCATGTCTGCCATTGACTGGCAGGGATGCTGCATGGCCGATTCAAGGTTGATGATTGGCACGGTTGAGTGATTTGCAAATGCTCGGATGACGGGATCGAGCCGCTCTTCCTGCCAGTCCCGCAATGCAGCGAAAGTGCGCACCCCGATGGCGGCACAATAGCGGCCCAGCACAGGTACAAATTCGGCAACATGTTCCGTCTTGTCTCCATCCATCACCACTCCGTCGCGATGCTCGAGTGTCCAGGTTGAGCTGCCCGGTTCGAGAACTACTGCATTCCCTCCCAGTTCATAGATCCCGATCTGCATCGATGCCCGCGTCCGCAGGCTGGGATTGAAGAAGACCAGAGCGACGGAACGACCGGCAAGCGGCTTAGATTGATCGGCGCCTTGCTTAAAGCGCAGCGCCGACTCAATCAATTCATTAAGTTGCTCGCGCGACCACGCAACGGTTGTTAAGAAATGTCTCGCCATCTCCGGCTCAACTTTAGGCGAACGAAGATCTCGAAGTTAGCCGCCGGACTATACCCAGTAAACTGATCAGAAACCAGAACAGCTCAACCACAAACGCCGCCAGATTAAAGTTGACGCTCAGGGAGATAATGATCAGCAATGCTCCGCCGGCGTTCAGTATCGAATACGACAACGCAGAACCGCTCAACCTGTCCAGTTGCAGTAAGAGATAGGCAACGATGATCACTGCCACTCCCGACATTCCGATCAGATCAAACCAAGTGAATTCCAATCAATTCCTCCCGGCGGCTGAAACCTCTCCGACTGAGTCTTTCAGGGCTTTAACAAACAGCTCGACATGGGCTTCATTCAGGCACAAAGGCGGAAGCAGGCGCAATACATGGGGATCGCTGGAGGTTCCGGTTATTACGTGCCGTTGCAGCAGCCTTTCGTGAACGGTGGCAGCCTTTTCTTCAAATCTTATTCCCATTAGGAAGCCAAGCCCAAATACTCCCTTGACCTCGGGAATCTCTTGAAGCCGGCGGCGCAGGTGTTCGCTGACATCTCTCACGTTCTCCAGCATATGATCGGCCTCAATCGCCTCCAGCGTGGCAAGCAGCGCCGCCATGGCAATCATGCCTCCGCCAAAGGTTGTGCCGAGATCATTTTCTTTGATTCGTGAAGCGATCTGGTCCGAAACCAGACAGGCGCCAACGGGAATGCCACTACCGAGCGACTTCGCCAGCGTGACTACGTCAGGTACCGCATGAGCGCCGGCACTGCTGCCGGCAAAAAACCATTGACCCGTGCGGCCCACTCCGGTTTGAACCTCGTCATAGATCAGAATGATCCCACGGTCGTCGCAAAGCTCTCGCAACGCGGCATAAAAGCCCGGCTCAGCTAATCGCACGCCGGCCATCGATTGAATCGGTTCCAGCATAATCGCCGCTACAGATTCATTGGCAAGCTCCCGTACCGTATCGATATCGCCAAACCGGGCTTCGAGGTGGCCGGGTACATTCGGTCTTCCAAGTTCGCGATACTTGCCGAGAAAAGTCGCGCTGATTGCGTCGGCAGTACGCCCGTGAAACCCGCCGCCAAACGTAATTATGTTTTCGCGTCCCGTTGCCATCCGGGCCATCCGCATCGCGTTTTCGTTTGCTTCGGTTCCGGAATTGCAGAAAAAGGTTTTACTCAGCGGGTGTGGAGCAATCGAGATGAGTTTAGCCGCGGCGCGGCCACGAATCTCCGAAAAGACAAGGTTGGAGTAGAAGAGAAGTTTCTCGGCCTGCTCGCGGATAGCGGCGACGACACGCGGATGCGAGTGGCCCGTGCCGCAAACTGCGTGACCGCCATAGAGGTCCAGATATTGCGTACCGTCGTTCGTATAGAGCCACACCCCCTCGCCACGCTCGGCGACGATACCCATCTTCTTGTAGGTCGCAATCTGGTACTGCTCTTCCAGGGCCACCACTTCATCGAGTTCTTGACGCATTAGATCCGCTTCAATTGATACAGTGCTTCAGGGATTTGTTCCCAGAAGCATCAATCCCGCTTTCTCTTCCAGTCCGAACATCAGATTCATATTCTGCACGGCCTGACCGGCGGCCCCCTTAACCAGATTATCGAGGGCGGAGAAAACCACTAACTGCCGGCCGCGGACCGCGAGGCCCAGATCGCAGAAGTTGCTCGTCTTGACCCAGTTAATATCCGGCGAACCTTTGACCAGCCGCACGAAGAACGAGTCGCGATAGAAATCCGCAAAGATCTTTTGCGCCTCCTGCTCGATTAGCGCGGCCACGGTCTCGACATAGATCGACGCAAAAATCCCGCGTGCGACCGGCAGCGAATGCGTCATGAAAACCAGCTCGCTGGTCCAGTCACCCACCTCACGCAGCGCCTGTTCTATTTCCGGAACATGTTGATGTGTGAATGGCTTGTAGGCATAGAACGAATTCATGCGTTGCGGGTGATGGGTGTTGGAGGCGGGTTTTGCGCCCGACCCGGACGAACCAGTCTTGGCGTCAACGATCACCCGTCCTTTAATAAGATCATTGGCGACGAGCGGCGCGAGGCCAAGTAAAGTCGCAGTTGCAAAACATCCAGGATTGCTAATCAGGCGCGCTTTTGCGATCTGTTCCCGATTGATTTCTGTCAGACCGTAAACGAACTCTCGCTGAAGCTCCATCGCCGAGTGATTCAGACGGTAATGCTGTTGGAAAGAATCGCGATCGTCCAGCCGAAAGTCTCCGGAAAGATCGATAACTTTGACGTGGGCCGGCAGGCGTGGGGCGATCTCCATCGCCTGTCCGTGGGGCAACGCCAGAAACACAACATCCAGTTCTGTAAAGCTTCCCGGATCCTCCGGCGCTGCGGCGAATTCAAGATTGGTGAGTCCATAGAGATTGCGATGGACCTCACCGGCGGGTTTGCCTGCGTGCTCGTTTGCGGTGACAAGACTTATTTCAACATGGGGATGCTGAAGAAGGATACGGAGCAGTTCTGAGCCTCCGTATCCGGATCCACCGAAGATTGCAACCTTGATCTTTGCCACCCCATTCACCCTTCACTTAACAAACCCGGGGCTAAGTAGCCAGACAAAAAGCCGGCTTCACCTTTGACCTCACGAGCTCGAAAAAATGTGTTCCATTGCGGCGCGCATTTGCCGCAGGCACACCAAATTCGTTCTCGACATAATTCTGGCCCATCAACGAGTCCGTAACGGATCCGGCAATCACATCAATTTCAATTCCGCGACGTCTGAGCAGTTCGATGCCACCCCAGACGCCAACATAATCAGAGGCGCAAAAAATTATAGCTGCGGTGGCTGCGCGCAGTTCTTCGTCATCGAAAACCGAGTCGACCGAGTAGCCCCCGAGAATCCCATCGCCCAACTCAATTACAATCAACTCAGGGGCACTCTCATTCAAACGGGCAATGATTGCCTTGGCAATCGGAGCCAGATCGCCCGTACCCACCGTCGATGCCAGACCACAATCAAGGAAACTTGCCGTTGCCACGGCCCCGTGATCGGACATGTTGAGCGTGTCACGCAGACAAGCAACGCCGGAAAGCTTGCCTGCCGCAACTTTTACGCCAGCCCGTGTAGCCTGTTTGATCAGTTCGGTGGCGGCATAAGTCTTACCACTGTTCATACTCGTACCGGCAATTAAAATGAGCGGTGCTGTCTCGCCAAGTTGCGATCGAGGCGGCAGTGCTGAATCGGCGATATTCAAGACTCGCCCTGACTCATCGCAGATCATGCCAATCACCTCAACAGCTATTGCGTCCCCGAGACTCGAGTGATGTCCCGTGCAGTAGCCAATGACTCCGCCCATGTTCAGCAGATGCAGATGGTCTCCTGCTTTAACAGTCTCGGGGACGTCGCCAACAAAACCTTTCAGCGCGCGCCGGCGGCCGAGCACGCCGATAAGAACGTCCCCGGGATTAATTTTTGCCAGTCTTCCCGTCGGCAGTTCGAGCATGTTGTAGGTCGCGCTGTCAGTCAGGGCACGGACGGCAATTGCATCACCCGCTCGAGGAGCATCGGTTGAAGTAACCACGGCAGCAGTCCTGTTCAATCCGAGCGGTGATGTTGCGGAACCGAGCTTGTCGGCTTCGATAATTGTGAATGTTGCCTGGTTTAGATCCGTCATTTTCTGTGCCCCCCCACTTCCTGAACGTTTTCACTGTCCGCCTCTCAACCTCAGGCGCAAAGCATTCAGCTTGATAAAACCTTCCGCGTCTCTTTGGTTGTAGACCGTGTCAGCTTCAAAAGTCGCCACTCTCTCGTCATAGAGGGAGTGAGGAGAACGGCGTCCTACTACAGTAGTGTTTCCTCTATAGAGTTTTAGCCGGACATCTCCTGTAACCTTTTGCTGAGTCTCGTTAACCATACTCCGCAGCAACTCAAATTCTGGAGAAAACCAGAAGCCGTAATAGATACATTCGGCAAACTTAACCGAAAGGGAATCACGTAGGTGCATCACTTCGCGATCGAGCGTGATCGATTCAAGCGCGCGATGGGCGGCCTGCAAAATGGTTACTCCGGGTGTTTCGTAAACGCCGCGAGACTTCATTCCGACAAAACGGTTCTCGACAAGGTCAACCCGGCCGATGCCATGCTCCCCGCCAACATCATTCAGGGTCTTGAGTAGTACGGCGGGCGGCATTTGCTCGCCGTTGATCGCAACGGGCTCGCCCTTCACGAAGGAGATCTCCATATACTCGGCCACCGGTCTTGCCTGATCGGGCGCTCTCGTTAACTGAAAAATATTCTCGGGTGGTTCGGCCCAGGGGTCTTCGAGAATGCCGCCTTCATAGGAGACGTGCATCAGATTTCGATCAGTGGAATAAGGCTTTTCGTGTGTTGCCGTGACGGGAATGCTGTGTTCCCTGGCATAGGCGATCAAACCGGTGCGACCTTTGAAGTCCCATTCTCGCCACGGGGCAATCACTTTAATCTCGGGCTGGAGCGCGTAATAAGTAAGTTCAAAGCGGACCTGGTCGTTGCCTTTACCGGTAGCACCGTGGGCGACAGCGTCGGCCTTTTCCTTGCGAGCAATCTCAATCTGGCGTTTGGCGATCACCGGACGGGCGAGGGAGGTGCCAAGCAAGTACACACCTTCATAGACTGCATTGGCCTTGACTGCGGTCCAGACATAATCTTGTACGAATTCGTTGCGCAGGTCTTCGACATAAAGTCTCGATGCGCCTGTTTCGAGCGCTTTTGCTTCAAGGCCGTTGAGCTCTTCGCCTTGACCAACGTCGGCGCAATAGCAAACGACCTCGCAGTCATACTGCTCTTTCAGCCAGCGCAGCATCACCGAAGTATCGAGACCGCCAGAATATGCCAGTACAATTTTGTTCATGTCTTTGTTCGTGGTCCGTTGTCCGTTGTCCGTTGTCCAGGTCTTTGGCCTTTGGCCTTCTGTCTTTGCACTAACTATCCAAAATCACGAGTACCCAAGACGCAAGTCCCAAGACCCAAGACCCAAGCGAAAGACCCAAGACAAGGTCCAAATGCCAAAGACCGTACAACGGACAACGGACAACGAACCACGGACGACATTCAAAATATCTCCCAGATCTTCTTAATTGCGTCCCGTTGCTCCTTCGGTCCGCTGACGGCGATGAAGATCGTATCTTCACCAGCCAGCGTGCCGACGATCTCGGGAATTGGCTCGCGGTCAATTTCGACAGCAACCGCCGAAGCCAACCCTGGCTCAGTCTTAGCAATCACAAGGTTGTCACCAGCTACCTCCAGAGCGAGCAAACCGCGGACAGCCGCTCCGTTTGTACGAGGTAACGTGTAGCGACCATGGTGCTTGATTACCCCTAACTCCTCGAGATCGCGAGACACGCTCGATTGAGTTGCCGGCACCCCGGCGCTTTCAAGCAACGCCGTCAATTCTTCCTGCGTGCCCACCGTTCGCGCCTGTATCAAAGTTAAAATCTTTTTTTGCCGAGTACCCTTCTTCATCGCCCTATTCCTCAAGTTCTATGCATTAACCTTGCATAGTCAGTGCATAGATGCATAAACTAGCATGTTGGCTGTCTGGAGGTCAATTGGTTACGAAGCAATCTTGAGGACCAACGCTTAAAAGATCGACTAAACTGCAAAACCAATGAGCAACACAAAACTGTGGGGCGGACGGTTCGCGAGCCCCGCTGACTCGGGCTTTGCCCGTTTTAATCAATCACTCAGCTTTGACCGCAGGCTATTTGAAGCCGATGTGCGCGGGAGCGTGGCCCATTGCAATGCATTGGTCCGTGCCGGTCTTCTCACCGAAACTGAAGGGGCGAGTATCAACAGCGGTTTGGAAGCGATACTTCACGCGGCGAGAGAGAACGAAAGCTATTTTGATGAGCTAGCCGCAGAAGACATACATTCGTTTGTTGAGGCGCGTTTAGTTGGCATGATTGGAGGTGTCGGTCGCAAGCTTCACACGGGCCGCAGCCGCAACGATCAGGTGGCAACCGACCTGCGACTATGGCTGCGTACTGAGACTGATCAGATCTCCGAACAAGTGCGTCTCACTCAGAGCGCGCTGCTTGATCTTGCCGAGGCTCATTTGGATCTTGTGCTTCCCGGATACACCCACCTCCAACGCGCTCAACCCATTCTCCTGTCGCACTGGTGTCTTGCTTACTTTGAGATGCTCGCTCGAGATCTGGAGCGTCTTGCCGATCTCCGTAAGCGTGTAAACGTTTTGCCCCTTGGTTCAGCCGCGCTAGCGGGAACTTCTTATCCACTGGACCGTGCGGCAGTAGCTCGGGAGCTTGGATTTGATAGCGTTTCTAAAAACAGTCTTGACGCGGTGGGTGATCGGGACTTTTGTATCGAGTTTGTAAGCGCCGGCTCCCTCATTATGGTCCATCTCTCGCGTCTTGCTGAGGACATCGTTCTGTACTCGACAACTGAGTTTGGCTTTTTCGAACTGGACGATGCAGTGGCTACGGGCTCGAGTCTCATGCCGCAAAAGAAGAACCCGGACTCTATGGAGTTGGTGCGGGGCAAATCCGGGCGTGTCTTCGGTCACTTGATGTCGTTGTTGACCGTATTAAAGGGGATGCCGCTCGCTTATAACAAGGATCTGCAAGAGGACAAAGAAGCTGTGTTTGACACGAGCGACACGGTCGGCGAGTGTCTTAAGGTCACGTCAACAGTATTGCGGAATATTACTGTGAATAGGGAAAGGGCACGCGCGGCTGCCACCCAGGGTTACCTGAACGCCACTGAGTTGGCGGATTATCTGGTGCGCAAGGGAATGCCGTTTCGGGAAGCCCATGAGCTGGTGGGCCGACTCGTACTCACGGCGATGGAAAAAGAAGTCGAATTACAGGAACTTTCTCTCGCGGATTTTCGGTCGTTTACGGACTTGGTCGATGAAGACGTTTTCGCCGCACTTTCGCTCGAACAGACCATTGCTACGAAGGCGGCCGCAGGGGGGACCGCTCCGGACAGCGTTCGCGAAGCATTAAGTAGCGCTCGTGAAACACTAAGGCGATACTACATTTGATCGATTGCCTGCTCGGTGCTTTTAGCTTAATATTCTCACCTCTCAAACAATCAAGCTCAGAAACTTTTTTCGGAAAGGCTTAATTGCAATCATGCCCAAATCTGTTCCTATCACTGTAGCCCATGGTGACGGCATCGGGCCGGAGATCATGGATGCCACATTGCATATACTCAAGGAAGCCGGCGCCCCCCTCGAGATTGAAACCATAGACATTGGTGAAAAGGTATATCGTTCAGGCATCACTTCGGGCATTGGCCCAAGTGCCTGGGATTCCCTGAGAAGAACAAAAGTTTTTCTAAAAGCTCCGATCACAACACCACAGGGCGGCGGCTACAAGAGCCTGAATGTCACGGTGCGCAAGACGCTCGGGCTTTATGCCAACATTCGTCCCTGCGTCTCCTATCATCCGTTCGTCGACACCAAGCACCCTAATATGGATGTCGTGATTGTCCGCGAAAACGAAGAAGACCTCTATGCCGGTATCGAGCACCGCCAGACCGAGCAGGTTGTCCAATGCCTGAAGCTGATTTCGCGCCCCGGCTCCGAAAAGATTGTTCGCTACGCCTTCGAATATGCGCTGCAGAATAATCGCAAGAAGGTTACCTGCTTCACCAAAGACAACATTATGAAGCTGACCGATGGCCTCTTTCACCGAGTGTTTGATGAGATTGCCGCCGAATATCCTGACATCGAAAACGAACACTGGATTGTAGATATCGGGGCCGCAAAGCTTGCCGATACGCCCAATGCGTTTGATGTACTTGTCATGCCCAATCTGTACGGTGATGTGCTTTCTGACGTTGCTGCCCAGCTCGCGGGTTCCGTTGGGCTGGCGGGCTCGGCAAACATCGGCGAACACATTGCGATGTTTGAGGCAATCCATGGTTCCGCGCCGCGCCGGGCGAGACAGAATCTCGCCAATCCTTCAGGCCTGCTGAGAGGCGCAATCATGATGCTGGTCCACATCAATGAGACCGGTTCTGCCGAGCAGGTGCATAATGCCTGGCTCCGCACAATGGAGGACGGCATCCATACGTACGACATCTTCAAAGAGGGCGTGAGTCGCGAAAAGGTCGGGACAAAGGAGTTCGCGGAGGCCGTGGTTCAGCGTCTGGGACAGCACCCGCAGATACTGAAACCCGTGTCTTACAGACCCGCAGAACCCCAGGCCGCAAAGCGGAAAGCTTCGCAAGAAAGCCAGGCGGCCCAGAAAGATCTTGTCGGAGTGGATGTTTTTCTCGACTGGACCAAGGGTACTCCCAACGATCTGGCAGGACTTGTTAAGAAGCTCGAGGGTGACGGGATCAAACTCGAATTGATGAGCAACCGTGGTGTAAAGGTTTGGCCCGGAGGCCAACCTGAAACCTTTTGTTCAGACCACTGGCGCTGTCGTTTCCTTTCCGAAGGTGGCGGAAACATTTCGCATGCCCAGATTGTTACTCTGTTGAAGCGCTTCTCGGACGCAGGTTTTGACTTCATCAAGACCGAGAACCTCTATTTCTTCGACGGTAAACGAGGTTACTCGCTGGACCAGGGGGTGTGATGACAACCAAACGTGCAAAGCGCGGACACAAGGGTACGGGGAGACGCGGGGCCGCTTCCTCGGAGCCCCTCGTGGCTGTGATCATGGGAAGCAAATCGGATTGGGAGACGATGCGCCATGCCGACCAAATGCTCACACAGTTTGGTGTGCCACATGAGTGTCGCGTGCTCTCGGCCCATCGCACTCCAAAGTTGGCTGCGGAGTTCTCAGAAACCGCCGAGGCTCGTGGTCTTGAGGTGATCATTGCTGCTGCCGGCGGCGCTGCCCATCTTGCTGGAGTTATTGCTGCTCATACCACGCTGCCCGTGCTGGGCGTGCCCATGAAAAGCGACGCATTGAACGGACTGGATTCACTTCTTTCTACGGTTCAGATGCCCGCCGGAATTCCTGTCGGCACACTAGCAATCGGCAAGGCTGGGGCTATAAACGCCGCCCTTTTCGGAATCGCAATCCTGGCTAACAGTCGCGCCGACCTGCGCAGCAGACTGGTTCAGTTTCGTAAAGACCAGCAGCAACAGGTAATGGCTGCAACGCTGGACTGATTCCGTCCCACGCTCTCTTGAAATCTTCCCGCCTTTAGAGCAGAATGCGGTTCAACTGAAAACAGCCATTGAAGCAAGGGGCCGCTGACCCTCCAAGACTGGATTCTGAGGTCTTCCCTGTCTCGTTCAAGGAATTCCCACATGATCGGTCGGACAATCTCGCATTATCGGATTATTGAGAAGCTTGGCGAAGGCGGTATGGGGGTAGTCTATATAGCGGAAGACACTACCCTCGCACGGCAGGTTGCAATCAAGTTTCTCTCATCACTCGGCCCCAAGTATCGCACCAGATTCCTGCGCGAAGCCCGGGCCGCCTCCGCCTTGAGCCATCCAAATATCGCTGCCGTCTACGATTATGGTGAGACCGAAGATGACTATCCCTACATCGTGATGGAGTTGGTTAAGGGAAAGCCGTTAAGCGAACTGCTCGAGAAAGAACCACTCTCTATGGTACGGGCGCTCGAGATTGTCGCTGGGATTGCCAGTGCGCTTGGCGAAGCTCACCATCACGGCATTGTTCACCGTGATGTGAAGCCTTCGAACATCATGATTAGCGAGCGTGACCAGGTCAAGGTCCTTGACTTTGGGCTTGTCAAACAGTTGAGCGATCATGTTCACTCAGACGGTAATCCAGATGCACCGACGCTTCTTTCCTCGCACACGCGCAGTAACATCATCGTTGGCACGCCGCTCTATCTCTCTCCCGAACAGGCGCTGGGCAAGCCGGTCGATGGTCGCAGTGACCTGTTTGCACTCGGCGCGCTTCTGTATGAGTGCCTCACAGGAAAATCGGCATTCTCAGGTTCAAGCGTGATTGAGATCGGGGCCCAGGTAATCCATGTGAATCCCCCGCCGCCGTCGCAAATAAACCCATTGATCTCCGCCGAGCTCGATCGCATTACGATGAAGGCGATGGAAAAAGAGGTTGAGGCGCGTTACCAGTCCGTACAAGAGTTTCTCACGGATCTGCGCGCTGTGCTTCCTCGCTTAAGCAATGATGGTGAGCTTACTCAACGACTACCGCTCCGGTCCAGCGCACGGTCAAGCGCGTTGCACACGTTGTCGGCCACTTTTCGTCGGCCGCGATTCTCCGTTGGCTTCTTCATCATTACCCTCGCAGTCATCGTCACGCTCATAGCCGGGGCAATACTCTGGTGGCGACCAGCCCCGCACAAGCCCTCTGAGGCAGCGCAGCGCTTATACGACCGGGGAACTGAGGCCCTGCGCGAGGGCGCCTATTACCAGGCCAGCAGTTTGCTCGAGCAGGCAATTAGCGTTGATGACAAGTTTGCACTGGCCCACGCCCGCCTGGCCGAAACGTGGGCCGAACTCGACTATACCGACAAAGCAAAAGACGAATTGCTGCGAGCGAAGGACCTGGTCCCGGATCCGTCGGTTTATCCCCAATTGGAAAGACTCTATCTGACGGCGATAACGGCAACCGTCACGGCCGATTTTGAGCGCGCTGTCGAGGCTTATCATGATATTGCCAGGCTCGCTCCCGACCAACCCCGAGTCTACGTCGACCTCGGACGCGCTTACGAAAAAGCCGACAATACTCAAAAGGCTATTGAAGCCTACATCGAGGCAACCAATCGCGATTCGCAATATCCGGTCCCATTTTTGCGCGTGGGCTATCTTTACGGGCGCCAGCAAGATCTCGCAAGCGCAAATGCTGCTTTCAACAAGGCTGAGCAGCTCTTCGATAGTTTGCGCAATGTCGAAGGGCGAGGGGAAGTTTTGTTTCAACGAGGCTCACTGATGAACAACCTTGGTCGGGCCGCCGAAGCCCGCGAGAAGTTGCAGCAGGCCCTCGATATCTCAGCAGTTTCGCGCAATCAGTCGCTGCGAATCAAAACTCTCATGCAGTTGAGCGGTGTCGTCTATGACTTGGGTGACTCTGAAAAGGCCAGGGAGTATGCTCGAGAGGGCGTAGAATTGGCCCGCGCGACTGGCATGGAAAACCTTACCGCTCGCGGTCTGGTGGACCTCGGCTATGCCTATCTGAACAGCGGAGACTATCCGGAGGCGGAGAGATACTTCAACCAGGCATTGGAATTCGCCAACAGATACAAGTCGCGTCGCAACGAGGCCAGAACCTTGTTTGCCCTAGCAAGTCTCCGAGAAAGACAAGGAAACTCTGACGCAGTCATTAGACTGTTAGAGCCGGTGCTTGCTTTCTACCAGGGCGCCGGTTTTCGCTCAGAGGCTCTGAGTTGTTTGACATTGCTTGGTAGAGCGAAGCGCAATAAGGGCGATTATGATGGGGCCCGGGAATTGTTCCAGCAACAACTCGATCTCTCTCTCAAGTCCGGCGATCAATCACAGCTTGCTCTGGCGCACGAAGGACTCGGAAATGTTCTAAACTATCAGGAGAACTACTTCGAGGCATTGGGCCATTTTGATGAGAAGTACGCCATTGCGAAAGCGTCCGGGAGGCAGATTAGTGTGGCCTACAGTCTTCTGTCACGCGGCGAGATGCTCTTTCAGTTGGGACGATATGAGGAAGCAGCATACGCAATCAGTGAGGCAGATTCAATCGCGAAAGCAATCAAAGGCGGCGATAGACGACTGCTGGCAGAGGTATACCTGCTTAGGGCACGCATGACATTAACCGAAAGAAAGTTTCCCGAAACCAAAGCCAACTGCCAGAAGGCGATTGAGGCGTCGGGTCAACAATCCGAGGAGGTGCTGGCCTGGGCAAAGTATGTTTTAGGTTTCGCCCAAGGATCCTCTGGTCAGGGTCGAACGGGCCAACAAACGTCTCGCGAAGCGCTGGAGATAGCAGAGAAGCTGAATAATCAATGGCTGAGGTTGGCTTCAATGCAGGCGCTGGCCCAATCGCAACTCGCGAGCGAAGACGCAAAAGGCGCTCTTGAGACCGCAATCCAAGCCCGCGCGCTTTTCTCCCGATCGGGACAGAAAGATTCCGAATGGCGCACACTTCTGATTGCGTCACTCGCCAGCCTCCGCCTCAATGATAGTGAGGGCGCTCACAAACTTGCTGGCGCAGCCGATGAGGTGTTGTCGCAGCTTACCAGCAAATGGTCGAAGGAAACGGTAAATGGGTTTCTTTCAAGACCTGACGTTCGATTCCTGAAAAGACAACTGGGCGATCTAACCGCTCAAAAATAATAGATTCAACTTCAAACTTCACAAAGGAGACCGACAATGCCAGACGAGACTGTGACGATTAGAGGTGGCTCATTGGAAATTGAATGCAATGATGATCAAGGTAAACTTAGGTTCCGATACCATCACCCCCGTACTGATTTCAGGATCAAGCAGGTGATTGTATCCGGCAAGCCGGTGACTTTAGACGACAAGGACCAGACAATCGAGATTCATTTTGGAGAACCAGAAAGTAGCCAAGCCTGACATCCGAGAATGAACCCCGACTGCACCTTAGAGAGGAGGCAACGGTGCCAGACGAAACGGTGACGATCAGAGGCGGCTCTTTGACAATTAGATGCCACCAGGGCCGAAGACTTCGGGAGGAAACGGGATCTCAGGGTTCTGCATACCATCACCCCAACACCGATAAAGGTGAAATCCGTAGTGTGGAGATATTTGATGGGAGTACACCTCAGAAGATTGCCATCCAGAACCCGAAGGCCGTAAGAATTGTGATTCACTACGAGGTGCCAGTCGTCTGACATTGATGACGGACAGGGATCGGCGCGAGAGGCCGTAAGTGATCTCTCTGCAATGGCCAGTCCGCGTGGACCAGAGGCTGAGCGTAACCGGAATAAGTGATCTCAAGTTTGATGTCGATGATCAATATCGTCGGCGGGTTAGCAGTGTGATTACTGCCACGAACAGCGCCGAGCCAATGATCGACCAAACGATCGGAAAATTGGTAGTGCCGATCCGGACTGCAAAGAGTTCCGGCAGGTTCAGCGCGCGCGCCAACCACACTCCAACGACGGCCCCCACGAAGCCGAGCGCAATTGACACCATGCAACCGCCTCGCGAATAGCCGGCAATCGCCTGGCCCAGGGAGCCACAGATTCCCGCCACGAGCAGCAAAACGAGCAGATCAATAAATGTCATAAGAACCCCCTTGAGAGGATACCCAGAGTTGCACAGAGTTTCTACTCACTAACACGGAATGCGGAGGTCTGTCCAATGAGGTGGGCACCTTCACAATCCCCGCTGGTCCAACCACTCGCGCACGACCTCGGCCGGATTTCTCTTGTTCCCATCAACTTCATAATTCAAGCGGCGCATCTCTTCAGTTGAAATCGCGTTCGCAAGAGTGTCCAACACATCTTTCAGCATGGGGACCCGCTCCAGCGCATCCTGGCGCACCATGTAGACAGCCTCGTAAGGAGGAAAGTATTTGCGATCATCCTCAAGCTGAACAAGATCCAACGCTGCAATCCTTCCTTCGGTGGAATTACCGGCTATCAGATCAACCTGCCCGGAAGCAAGCGCTATGTAAGTGAGCGAAAGATCCATCTCGCGAGGCTGCTCGCGAAACTTCAATCGATATGCTCGAGAGAAACCCGGATAGCCGTCGGCGCGTGACATGAAGTCCTGGCCAAAACCGGCCCGCCAGTCTTGTGCCTGGGCTATTGCCTCCGAGACTCGTTTCAGCTTTAATCGCCGAGCATCCTCGCCGCGAATGAGAATCGCAAACGTATTCTCAAATCCCAGTGGTGGACCAACGGCGACATCGAACTTTTCGGCATACTCATTCTTGACCTGCTCGTACACAAGACGCGGATCTGTCTGGGGAGCATGCCGCAGAATGGCCGTATAAGCGGTGCCGGTGTATTCAGGATAGAGGTCCATGCGTCCGGCGACGAGCGCATCGTGAGGAAGATTTCCACCCAACTCGAACTGGCGCTCGACCGTCACTCCACGTGCTTCCAGCAACTGGGCAACGATCTCCCCGAGCAAGCTCGACTCGGTAAAATCTTTTGAGCCCACGACGAGTCGCCCGGCACTGCCGCGTGGTGCGTAATCTGTCGGCAAGGAACTCCAAATGCCATATCCCGCCAACAGCAAGGCGAGGCCAGCAAAGGCGAGACCAACCGCACGAATCATTGGCCGGCGCTTCCTGGCCTTCCCTTCCACTGCAAAATATTTCTCAAGTAGGCCAAGCGAGAAGTCGGCGGCCAAAGCCATCAGCGCAGCAGGCACGGCCCCGGCCAGGAGAAGATTGTTATCATTCTGGCGTAATCCACGGAAGATATAGGTACCGAGCCCGCCCGCACCGACCGCGGCCGCGATCGTAGTCACTCCCACCGAGATCACCATTGCCACTCTGATGCCGGTAAGAATCACGCTCATTGCCAGTGGCAGTTCGACCTGCCAAAGGATCTGACGATCAGTCATTCCCATCGCAACAGCCGCTTCGCGGACTTTCGGATCAACTCCCAGAATCCCTGTAACCGTATTGCGAATGACCGGCAACAGCGCATAAACAACCAGCGCGATGATCGCGGAGCGGGCGCCTATTCCTCCGATAAACGGCAGCGGAATCAGGAATCCGAATAACGCGAGGCTGGGGATGGTTTGCATCACGTTTGCAATTCCCAATACTGGCCCGCGTAGAGACCTTTTGCGCGTCAAAAGAATCCCGGTCGGAACACCAATGAGCACGGCGACAACCGTCGAGACTAGCACTAGTACTAGGTGCTGGCGAAAGAAGAAGAGCAACTCGCCCCAGTTCTGTAGAAGGAATTGCCAGAAACTCATCTGCTTCCTCGCTCATCATCTGCTTCAAGGCGCAGGGTCTCGAGATAGGCCTGAGCATGCTCTTCGTTCGATTGCCGAAAACCTTCGGGAGTTTCGACCAGCACGAGTCTACCTGCATGCATCAGGCCAATCCGCGAGCCGAGCAGCAAGGCCTCGCGAACGTCATGCGTGACCAGGATGGCCGTTTGGCCCAGACGTTTTGCGAGGGCGCCAAACTCTCTCTGCAAACTGGTGCGCGTCAAAGGATCGAGCGCGCCAAAGGGTTCGTCCAGGAGCAGCAATGGAGGTTCAGCGGCTAGCGCTCTGGCGACGCCGACACGCTGTCGTTGGCCGCTTGAAAGTTCCCCCGGATAACGATGCGCGAACCTGGCCGGCTCCAGTCCTACCAGTGACAGTAGTTCTTCAACCCGCTGCTTCAATCTGGCTGGTTCCCAGCCTTCGAGTGCCGGAACAAGTCCAACGTTGCGAGCAACAGTAAAGTGGGGGAACAGGCCGGCCTCCTGGATTACGTAACCGATTCTGCGGCGCAGCCGAATAGGATCCCATGCGGTGGTGGGCTTGCCTTCAACCAGAACTTGACCCGAGGTGGGAACGAGAAGACGGTTGACAAGCTTGAGACTGGTGGTCTTACCACATCCGGACTCACCCAGGAGCACAAGGATCTCACCTGACAGAACTTTTAGGCTAAAGTTGGAGATGATCGGTGAGGGCAGCGACGCCAGGGAGTAATTGACATCGCGGAACTCGACCAGAGCCCTGTTGGCTGGCTCGTTCATTGTTGTTGCGGTGCTTCACTCGGCGAGCAGCAAATTGCTGCTGAAGCGCTCTTCTGAATCGAGCCAGGTGTGCGAGCATCTGAAACCCGTTTCCGCAGCGAGTTGCGCAATACCAGAAAGATCGTACTTGTAGGAATTCTCGGTGTGGATGCGTTCCCCGGCATTGAACTGAACTTCCAAATCAAGGCTGCTAATGTTCACTAATTGTGAGCGTGTGCATTCGATATGGATCTCGACCCGGCCAATCTCTTCATTGTAGAACGCGTGATGTTTGAATGATCGCAGATCAAAGTTGCCCCCCAACTCACGATTCACGCGGGCAAGCAGATTCAGATTGAAGGCGGCGGTGATACCGAGAGCATCGTCGTAGGCAGGCTCCAGGATTTGCCGGTCTTTCTTCAAGTCAGCGCCAAGGACGAGGGCGTCGCCACGATTCAGCACACCACGCAGGGCACGCAGGAACCGGGGGCCTTCTTCGCGACCAAAGTTGCTAATGTTTGATCCAAGAAAGAGAGCGAGCGTCCGACCGCGCTTGTTTTTCTGTAACTCCGCGAGGGCATCGAAATACTCGGCGGCGTAAGCTTCGATGCTGAGCGCTGGGTAAGACTGAAGAAGAATCCGGGAGCTGCTTTCGAGAGCTGATGCCGAGATGTCCACCGGGATAAAAACGAGCTCCCGCTGAGTGTTCAAAACCGCTTCAATGAGCAGGCGCGTCTTTGAAGCGCTGCCGCTTCCCATTTCGAGCAATGTCTTGTCTCCAGGGACCGAGGCCACGATCTCATCGGCATAGCGTTCAATGATCTCGTTCTCAGCGCGCGTCAGATAATACTCAGGCAAAAGGCAGATAGCGTCGAAGAGTTGGGAGCCCAGCTCATCGTAGAAGTATTTGGGAGAGAGTCGCTTTGGATCGGAGGAGAGGCCAGTTCTAACGTCTTCGGCAAAACCCGCGAGCGGATCGAGTTTGACCAGGTTGTGGATGACGAGCCGTTCTTTGCGGGCGCTGGCGAGTTTTGGTTGAAACAAAATCTTCCCTCCCTGTAAATGTTGATGCCTCCTGGGTCAATCACGGCAGGACCATTTAACTGCGCCTGGTTCCGCCGGACCTCTTCGTATTGGTTTTGCGTTGACGTTATGATAGCCCATCGACTGCGATTAGCAAGCCTTTGCCTCAAGCCAAGACGCGGCGATTTTTCGGGATGCCATTCCAAGCGTACTGCGTGCAGGACATTAGTGACGGGGAATCTTGATGCAATTTGATCGACATCATGATCCTAATTGTCTAACATCCTC